>NZ_VPEN01000006.1:0-166122 GCF_013417135.1 Acinetobacter sp. YH16051
TGAAAGAAGGCGTTGAAATGGTAATGCCAGGTGACAACGTTGAAATGTCAGTAGAATTAATCCACCCAATCGCAATGGACCCAGGTCTACGTTTTGCGATCCGTGAAGGTGGTCGTACTGTAGGTGCGGGTGTTGTTGCTAAAGTAACAGCATAATTATAGAATGTGTTAAACAGGTCGAGAGCTTTGGCTCTCGTTCTGTTTTGTAGGTCAGTAGTTCAATTGGTAGAGCGTCGGTCTCCAAAACCGAATGTTGGGGGTTCGAGTCCCTCCTGGCCTGCCACTTTTTTTAAAAAAGCTTGATGTCGGCTAATCTAGTCATATAATAAGTCGCGAATTCTACGACGAGTACAAAAATGTCGAATGATAAATCGCGTGACGCATTAAGCGACGCGCCAATCCCTCAAAGAAATAATTCTGCTGAAGTTGTTCAATCGAGTTCTCCATTAGACTACGTGTTGTGGGGTATCGCTTTGATTTTATTCATCTCTTCGATGATGGTGAATCAGCATCTTCCTGCGTATTGGGCACCAGCCAATGATATTTGGGTGCGTGTTGGGGTAATTTTGGCTTGTATCGTTGTGGCTTTAGGTTTATTATACGCCACCCATCAAGGCAAAGGCTTTGTTCGTTTGCTTAAAGATTCACGTATTGAGTTACGTCGAGTCACTTGGCCTACTAAACAGGAAACTGTAACAACGTCATGGCATGTATTGATTGTTGTTGTAGTCACTTCAATTGTATTGTGGTGTTTTGACTATTTGTTAGGCTGGGCAATCAAGTTAATTATCGGGTAAAAGAGCTATGAAACGTTGGTACATTATTCATGCCTACTCAGGTTATGAAAAACAAGTGATGCGTTCGCTTAATGATCGAATCCAGCGTAGCGCTGTTGCCGATAGCTTTGGTGAAGTCCTTGTTCCTACCGAAGAAGTGGTAGAAATGAAGGATGGTAAGAAACGTAAGTCAGAGCGTAAGTTCTTTCCAGGCTATGTATTGGTTGAAATGGAAATGAACGATGAAACTTGGCACATTGTTAAAGAGTGTCCAAAAGTTTTAGGTTTTATTGGTGGTACAGCAGAAAAGCCTGCCCCAATTACGCAAAAAGAAGCTGACGCGATTCTTGCACGTGTACGCAATACTGGTGAAGCACCTCGTCCGAAGACGATGTTTGAACCAGGCGAAGAATTACTTGTGATTGATGGTCCATTCACCGACTTTAAAGGCGTGGTGGAAGAAGTTCAATACGAGAAGTCACGTTTAACGTTGACAATTAATGTATTTAATCGACCTACTCAGGTTGAGCTGGAATTTCGTCAAGTCGAAAAATCCGTTTAAGTTTGAGTGGTTGGAAAACGCCCGATTTATGATGAATCGGGCATTGTTGTTGTAACGGTATCGTTACTTAAAATATTGGGGAGCCTAGCGGCGTTTGTACCCAGAGGTAATTTGAAATGGCTAAGAAGATTGACGGCTATATCAAGCTGCAAGTTCCAGCTGGTAAAGCGAATCCATCTCCACCAATTGGTCCTGCATTAGGTCAACGTGGTGTTAACATCATGGCATTCTGTAAAGAATTCAATGCTGCTACACAAAAAGTTGAACCAGGTTTGCCAATTCCTGTAGTGATCACTGTGTACAACGACAAGTCGTTCACATTCATCATGAAAACTCCTCCTGCTGCAATTCTTCTTAAGAAAGCTGCAGGCATTCAAAAGGGTTCAGCTGTACCTAACAAAAACAAAGTTGGTAAGTTGACTCGTGCTCAATTAGAAGAAATCGCGACTACTAAAGAACCAGATTTAACTGGTGCTGATTTAGAAGCACGTGTGCGTACCATTGCTGGTTCTGCACGTTCTATGGGCTTGGATGTGGAGCTATAAGACATGGCAAAGTTAACTAAACGTCAAAAAGCCATTGCTGCTGCTGTAGAAGCAAACAAAGTTTACACTTTGGAAGAAGCAGTTGAAGTTCTAAACAACCTTCCTGCTGCTAAATTCAAAGAATCTTTGGATGTTGCGGTAAACCTAGGTGTTGACCCACGTAAATCTGATCAGGTTGTTCGTGGTGCGACTACACTTCCTGCAGGTACTGGTAAAACTGTACGTGTAGCTGTTTTCGCTCAAGGTGCTGCTGCAGAAGCTGCTAAAGCTGAAGGCGCAGACGTAGTTGGTTTCGACGACTTAGCTGAAAGCATTCAAGCGGGTAACCTTGACTTTGACGTTGTGATTGCAGCTCCGGATGCAATGCGCGTAGTAGGTAAGTTGGGTACGATTCTTGGTCCACGTGGCTTAATGCCAAACCCTAAAGTGGGTACTGTAACTCCTGACGTTGCGACTGCAGTTAAAAATGCAAAAGCAGGTCAAGCGCGTTACCGTGTAGACAAAGCGGGTATTATCCACGCTGCGATTGGTCAAGTTGGCTTTACTGCTGAAGCAGTTCGTTCAAACGTTGAAACCTTAGTTGCTGACTTGAAAAAGTTAAAGCCTGCAACTTCTAAAGGCGTATACATCAAAAAGATCACTTTGAGCTCTACTATGGGTCCTGGTCTTGTTATTGATGTACAGAACGTTTCTAACTAAGTCTGACTTAGAAAGAATTTTAAAGTCCTGAAAAGTCTCCTTCTCACTCTGGGAGAAGGTCGGGATGAGGGTTAAACCTCTCCCTAACCCTCTCCTAGCAGGAGAGGGGGACATTCAGGCGGACTTTGAATTGGTAAATGAGAATTTATCAGCGTCAAAGACCTCAGGCGAGAGTAGTTTTATGCTGCTTTCTTAATCTTCCAGCCTGGGTAGACGCGGTGGTGTGATTTATTCCTCCTCCGCGTGTAAGTTCAGCAATGAATTTACGAATTGGGAGTGTGCTTCACGTAAGCACATAAATCACCGTTAGGAGGTTTTACAATGGCTCTTCTTATCGAAGACAAAAAACAGATCGTAGCAGAAGTTAACGAAGTTGCTTCTAAAGCGTTCTCTGCTGTTGTTGCTGACTATCAAGGTATGAGCGTTGAGCAATTAACGGCTCTACGTGTTGAAGCGCGTAAATTAGGTGTTACTACACGTGTTGTACGTAATACTTTGGCTAAACGTGCTTTTCAAGATACGCAATTCACGATCTTGAACGACAACCTTGTTGGCCCAACAATTTTAGCTTTCTCAACTTCTGAAGACGACATGGGTGCAGCTGCACGCTTGTTCGAAGAATTCGCTAAAACGAATAAAGCATTTGAACTTAAAGCTGCTGCATTTGACGGCAAACTTTATAAAGGTGCTGAAGTTAGCGTAATTGCGAATCTTCCGAACCAAGAAAAAGCGCTTACTATGCTTGCAAACGTTCTTCAAGCTCCTATTTCGAAATTGGGTCGCCTTATTACTGCGCTCAAAGAGAAAAACGAGTCAGAAGCTGCATAAGCTTAAATTTATTTCCACACCATTCAATTTCCATTTGGAGTTATTCTCATGGCTTTAACTAACGAAGAAATCTTAAACGCAGTTGCTGAAAAAACTGTTCTTGAACTTGTTGAACTTATCTCTGCTTTTGAAGAGAAATTCAATGTATCAGCTGCTGCTGTTGCTGTTGCTGCTGCTCCAGGCGCTGGCGCTGCTGCTGCAGAAGAGCAATCTGAATTCAACGTTGAGTTGACTTCTTTCGGTGCGAACAAAGTTGCTGTAATTAAAGCAGTTCGTGAAGCTACTGGCCTTGGTCTTAAAGAAGCTAAAGACATCGTTGAAGGCGCTCCTTCAGTGATCAAAGAAGCTGTTTCTAAAGAAGAAGGTGAAGAGCTTAAGAAGAAACTTGAAGAAGCTGGTGCTACAGTTACACTTAAGTAATCTTAAGGGGAGTCGATTTTTTTATAATCGACTCCAAAAAATGGCTGATGGCTCTTGGGTCATCAGCCTTTTTGCGTTACAATTATCGGCTCGATTTTTGTTTGAATGATGGGAAAACCATCGAAAACAATATAAATCAATAAAATCAAACGCTTACCAATATTTTTCCACATTTAAAAATATTGTTAAGCGTTTTAATACCACTAAAAATTGCAGCATTTGTAAAGAGTGGTGGCCATATCGGCCTGCGTAATTCCTTCTAAACCCGTTCTGCAGGCGGGTTTAGTTTACTTTCCGAGGACTCCAGATGGCATACTCATATACCGAAAAGAAACGGATCCGTAAGAATTTTGGTAAATTGCCCCAAGTAATGGATGCACCGTACTTGCTTTCGATTCAAGTCGACTCGTACCGTACTTTCCTTCAAGATGGCAAAACTCCAAAAAGCCGCGAAGATATCGGTCTCCAAGCCGCATTTCGTTCAGTTTTTCCTATAGAAAGTTATTCTGGCAATGCTGCTTTAGAATTTGTTGAGTATAGTCTTGGTAAGCCTGAGTTTGATGTACGTGAGTGTATTCTTCGCGGCTCAACTTATGCGGCACCAATGCGCGTAAAAATTCGTTTGATCATTAAAGATCGTGAAACGAAATCAATCAAAGATGTGCGTGAGCAAGAAGTCTACATGGGCGAAATGCCATTGATGACGGATAACGGTACCTTTGTGATTAACGGTACTGAGCGTGTAATTGTTTCTCAATTACACCGTTCACCAGGCGTGTTCTTTGACCACGATAAAGGTAAGACCCACTCGAGCGGTAAAGTGTTGTATTCAGCACGCATTATTCCTTACCGTGGCTCATGGTTAGACTTTGAATTCGATGCCAAAGACCTCGTTTATGTGCGTATTGACCGTCGTCGTAAATTGCTTGCGACTGTAGTGTTGCGTGCATTGGGCTATAGCAATGAACAAATCCTAGACTTGTTCTTTGAGAAAGTACCTGTCTATTTAGACATGGGTAGCTACCAAATTGACCTTGTCCCAGAACGCTTACGTGGCGAAATGGCACAATTTGACATCACTGATACTGACGGCAAAGTGATTGTTGAGCAAGGTAAACGCATTAATGCGCGTCACGTACGTCAAATGGAAGCAGCTGGTCTTGAGAAGCTTTCAGTTCCTGATGAGTACTTGTACGAACGTATTACTGCAGAAGACATCCAGCTAAAAGATGGCGATGTGATTGCTGCAAACACCTTGTTAAGCCATGAAATCATGGTGAAACTTGCAGAAGGTGGTGTTAAACAATTTAACATCCTATTCACCAATGACATCGACCGTGGTTCGTTCATTGCGGACACCTTACGTGCAGATACAACTGTTGGTCGTGAAGATGCTTTGGTAGAAATCTACAAAGTGATGCGTCCAGGTGAGCCACCGACGAAAGAAGCCGCTGAAAATCTGTTCAATAACTTGTTCTTCTCTTCTGAGCGTTATGATTTATCGCCAGTAGGTCGTATGAAGTTCAACCGTCGTTTGGGTCGTCCTTACGAAGTGGGTACAGATCAGAAATCACGTGAAGTTGAAGGTATTTTGTCTAACGAAGACATTACCGATGTACTTAAAACATTGATCGAAATCCGTAACGGTAAAGGTGAAGTCGACGATATCGACCACTTGGGTAACCGTCGCGTACGTTCAGTGGGCGAGATGACTGAAAACCAATTCCGTGTTGGTTTGGTACGTGTTGAGCGTGCTGTAAAAGAGCGTTTGTCACAAGCTGAAACAGACAACCTGTCTCCGCAAGATTTAATCAATGCGAAGCCAGTGGCTGCTGCAATCAAAGAATTCTTTGGTTCAAGCCAATTGTCTCAGTTCATGGACCAAAACAACCCGTTGTCTGAAATTACCCACAAGCGTCGCGTATCTGCACTTGGTCCAGGTGGTTTGACACGTGAACGTGCAGGCTTTGAGGTACGTGACGTACACCAAACTCACTATGGTCGTGTGTGTCCAATTGAAACGCCTGAAGGTCCAAACATTGGTTTGATCAACTCGCTTTCTGTTTATGCAAAATGTAATAATTTTGGCTTCTTGGAAACGCCATACCGTAAAGTGGTTGATGGTCGTGTAACCGATGAGGTTGAGTATTTATCTGCAATTGAAGAAGTGGGCACGATCATTGCGCAAGCGGATTCAAGCGTAGACCAAGATGGCAATTTAACAGAAGAATTCGTATCTGTACGTCACCAAGGTGACTTCGTGCGTATGCCGCCAGAGCGCGTGACGCACATGGACGTTTCTGCACAGCAGGTTGTATCTGTAGCAGCATCACTGATTCCATTCCTTGAGCACGATGACGCCAACCGTGCCTTGATGGGATCGAACATGCAACGTCAGGCTGTTCCGACGCTTATCGCTGATAAACCACTTGTGGGTACAGGGATGGAAGCGAACGTAGCACATGACTCAGGTGTGTGTGTAATTGCAAACCGTGGTGGTCGAATTGAATATGTCGATGCTTCACGTGTAGTCATTCGTGTGAACGAAGAAGAAATGATCGCGGGTGAAGCAGGTGTAGATATCTACAACCTGATCAAATACACACGTTCAAACCAAAACACTTGTATTAACCAAAAAGTTTTGGTGAAGATGGGTGATAAAGTAGGTCGTGGTGATGTATTAGCTGACGGTCCATCTACAGATGGTGGTGAGCTTGCACTCGGTCAGAACATGCGCGTCGCGTTCATGACTTGGAATGGTTATAACTACGAAGACTCTATCTTGCTTTCTGAGCGTGTACTTCAAGAAGATCGCTTAACTTCGATTCACATTCAAGAGTTGTCATGTGTTGCACGTGATACCAAATTGGGTGCGGAAGAAATCACGGCTGATATTCCAAACGTGGGCGAAGCTGCACTGTCTAAACTAGACGAGTCTGGTATCGTTTACATTGGTGCTGAAGTTACTGCAGGCGACATCCTTGTTGGTAAAGTAACGCCTAAGGGTGAAACTCAGTTAACCCCTGAAGAAAAATTGCTTCGCGCAATCTTCGGTGAAAAAGCCGCAGATGTGAAAGATTCATCATTGCGCGTTCCATCGGGTACTAAAGGTACTGTGATTGACGTTCAAGTCTTTACTCGTGATGGTTTAGAAAAAGACGAACGTGCGCAAGCGATTGAAAAAGCACAACTTGATGCATACCGCAAAGACTTGAAAGAAGAATACAAAATCTTTGAAGAAGCAGCGCGTGAACGTATTATCCGCTTATTGAAAGGTCAAGAATCTAACGGTGGCGGTACAACTAAACGTGGTGACAAACTTTCTGAAGATGTGTTGTCTGGTTTAGAGTTAGTTGATCTACTTGAAATTCAACCAAGTGATGAAGCAATCGCTGAGCGTTTAACTCAAATTCAAACTTTCTTGAAAGAAAAGAGCTTTGAAATTGATGAGAAATTCGCTGAGAAGAAACGTAAGCTTTCTACAGGCGATGAACTCACTACGGGCGTATTGAAAGTTGTTAAAGTTTACCTTGCTGTTAAACGTCGCATCCAACCGGGTGACAAGATGGCGGGTCGTCACGGTAACAAAGGTGTTGTATCAAACATCTTGCCTGTAGAAGACATGCCACACGATGCTAACGGTGTACCAGTAGATATCGTATTGAACCCACTAGGCGTACCATCGCGTATGAACGTGGGTCAGATTCTTGAAACACACTTGGGTATGGCAGCCAAAGGTTTGGGTGAGCAAATTGATAAAATGCTCAAACAACAACGTGAAATTGCTGAACTACGTGAGTTCCTAGACAAGATTTATAACAAAGTTGGTGGCGAGCAAGAAGATCTTGACAGCTTAACTGATGATGAAATCTTGGTATTGGCTGGCAACTTACGTGCAGGTGTTCCGTTGGCTACTCCTGTATTTGATGGTGCAGAAGAAGGTCAAATTAAAGAATTACTTGAACTGGCTGAATTACCACGTTCTGGTCAAACCGTGTTGTACGATGGTCGTACAGGCGAGAAATTTGACCGTCCAGTGACTGTAGGTTATATGTACATGCTCAAACTCAACCACTTGGTGGATGACAAGATGCACGCACGTTCTACAGGTTCTTACTCACTTGTAACGCAACAGCCGTTGGGTGGTAAGGCACAATTCGGTGGTCAGCGTTTCGGTGAGATGGAAGTCTGGGCACTTGAAGCATACGGTGCTGCATACACACTTCAAGAAATGCTCACTGTGAAGTCGGATGACGTTGAAGGTCGTACCCGTATCTATAAGAACATTGTAGATGGTAACCATTATATGGACCCAGGTATGCCTGAATCGTTTAACGTATTGACCAAAGAGATCCGTTCTTTAGGTATCAACATTGAACTGAAAAATGGTGACTAAGCATCTCCATTAAATCTCCCTAAATCCCTCTTTATAAAAGAGGGACTTTTCCCCCTTTGAAAAAGGGGGATTAAGGGGGATTAAAACTCAGTTAAAAAACAATATTTGTGACCCAGTTGGGATGTGAAAACAGCCTCCCAGCACACGGAGAAAAAAATTGAAAGACTTGCTCGATATCATGCGCAAAAAGACGGATTCAGACGGTCATGCTCCAGTAGAGTTTGACCGCATCCGTATTGGTCTTGCGTCACCAGAAATGATTAAGTCATGGTCTCACGGTGAAGTTAAAAAGCCAGAAACCATTAACTATCGTACGTTTAAGCCTGAACGTGATGGTTTATTCTGTGCCAAAATTTTTGGTCCAGTAAAAGATTACGAATGCTTGTGTGGTAAATACAAGCGTATGAAATACAAAGGCGTCATTTGTGAAAAATGTGGCGTTGAAGTAACGACTGCAAAAGTTCGTCGTGAGCGTATGGGTCACATCGAACTTGCTTCTCCAGTTGCACACATTTGGTTCTTGAAATCATTACCAAGCCGTATTGGTTTATTACTTGATATGACTTTACGTGATATCGAGCGCGTATTGTATTTCGAATCTTATGTGGTTACTGACCCAGGTATGACGCCATTTGAGAAATATCAACTTCTCAATGACGAAGAATACTTCAATGCTCTAGAAGAGCATGGTGATGAATTCACTGCGAAAATGGGTGCTGAAGCAGTTCAAGACTTGTTAAAAGACATCGATCTTGAAGCTGAAATTGCTCGTTTACGTGAAGAAATTCCACAAACAACTTCAGAAACTAAGCTGAAAAAAGCCTCTAAGCGTTTGAAGTTGATGGAAGCGTTCAAAGAGTCGAACAACAAGCCTGAATGGATGGTGATGAATGTACTGCCTGTACTTCCACCAGATCTTCGTCCGTTGGTTCCACTTGAAGGTGGTCGTTTTGCGACTTCTGACTTGAACGATCTTTATCGTCGTGTGATTAACCGTAACAACCGTTTGAAGCGTCTTCTTGACCTTGCAGCGCCAGACATCATCGTACGTAACGAAAAACGTATGTTACAAGAGTCTGTTGATGCCTTGTTAGATAACGGTCGTCGTGGTCGTGCAATCACAGGTTCAAACAAGCGTCCGCTTAAATCTTTGGCAGATATGATCAAAGGTAAGCAAGGTCGTTTCCGTCAAAACTTACTTGGTAAGCGTGTTGACTATTCAGGTCGTTCGGTGATTACCGTTGGTCCAAACCTACGTTTACACCAGTGTGGTCTTCCGAAGAAAATGGCACTTGAACTGTTCAAGCCATTCATCTTTGCAAAATTACAAGCTTCAGGTCAAGCAACCACCATTAAAGCTGCGAAGAAAATGGTTGAGCGCGAAACCCCAGAAGTTTGGGATGTACTTGCCTCTGTGATTCGTCAACACCCAGTGATGTTGAACCGTGCGCCTACACTTCACCGTTTAGGTCTTCAAGCATTTGAACCGATCCTGATTGAAGGTAAAGCCATCCGTTTACACCCACTCGTTTGTGCTGCGTTCAACGCTGACTTCGACGGTGACCAAATGGCGGTACACGTACCATTAACACTTGAAGCGCAATTAGAAGCGCGTGCGTTAATGATGTCGACCAACAACATCTTGTCTCCTGCGAACGGTGAGCCAATCATCGTACCATCTCAGGACGTTGTCTTGGGCTTGTATTACATCACGCGTGATGCAATCAATGCCAAAGGTGAAGGCATGGTGTTTGCAGATACGCACGAAGTAAACCGTGCACTTGCAACGGGTCAAGTTGACTTACACGCTCGCGTAAAAGCACGTGTACACCAAACCGTAATCAATGAAAATGGTGAGCGTGAGCAACAAACTATTGTTGTAGATACGACACCAGGTCGCTGCTTGCTTTGGGAAGTTGTGCCTGAAGGTTTAAGCTTCGAGCAAATTAACCTAGAGATGAACAAAAAGAACATCTCAAAATTAATCAACTCTTGCTACCGTAAATTAGGTCTAAAAGACACGGTTATTTTTGCAGACCAATTGATGTACTTGGGCTTCCGTCAAGCGACACGTTCAGGTGTTTCTGTGGGTATGGAAGACATGGTTATTCCACCACAAAAACAAGCAATTATTGAAAAAGCAGAAACTGAAGTTCGTGAAATTGAACAACAGTTCGAGCAAGGCTTCGTAACTGCGGGTGAGCGTTATAACAAAGTGGTCGATATTTGGGCACGTACCAACGACCAAGTTGCTAAAGCGATGATGGACAACTTGTCATTCACAACTGTGAAAAACAAACAGGGTGAAGACGAGAAGCAAAAATCATTCAACTCGATCTACATGATGTCGGATTCAGGTGCGCGTGGTAGTGCGGCACAGATTCGTCAGTTGGCGGGTATGCGTGGTTTGATGGCGAAACCAGATGGTTCGATCATTGAAACGCCAATTAAAGCGAACTTCCGTGAAGGTTTGACGGTACTTCAGTACTTCATTTCAACTCACGGTGCGCGTAAAGGTTTGGCCGATACCGCATTGAAAACAGCGAACTCAGGTTACTTGACACGTCGTTTGGTTGACGTTGCACAAGACTTGGTAATTACTGAGCCAGATTGCGGTACTTATGGCGGTTTAGTGATGACACCATTCATTCAAGGTGGTGATGTCATTGAAAACCTTGGTACGCGTGTATTAGGTCGTGTAACTGCAGAAGATGTGAAGAAAGCGGGTTCAGACGAAGTTATTCTGCCACGTAACACACTCATTGATGAAAAACTTGCTAACTTCTTAGAAGAGCAAGGTGTCGATGAAGTAAAAGTACGTTCAGTGGTATCTTGTGAATCGACCTTTGGTGTATGTGCGAAGTGTTATGGTCGTGACCTAGCACGTGGTCACTTGGTGAATCCAGGTGAATCTGTGGGTGTAATGGCTGCTCAATCGATTGGTGAGCCAGGTACACAGTTAACCATGCGTACATTCCACGTGGGTGGTGCGGCAAGCCGAACTTCTGCAGCCAATAGCGTACAAGTGCGTAACAAAGGTTCAGTACGTTTCCATAACGTGAAAACTGTACAACACGCTAAAGGTCACTTGGTATCTGTTTCACGTTCAGGTGAAATTGGTATTGCCGATGAGTTAGGTCGTGAGCGTGAGCGTTATAAACTGCCATACGGTGCGTCAATCTTGCTCAAAGATGGCGAAGCGGTAGAAGCTGGCGGTATTGTGGCGACTTGGGATCCACACACGCATCCACTTGTGACCGAAGTTGCGGGTAAAATCCGTTTCAGCCAAATTGCTGATGGCGTGACTGCAACCTCGAAAACTGATGATGCAACAGGTATGACCACAGTTGAAATCTTGCCAGTGACTTCACGTCCTGCGTCAGGTAAAGACTTACGTCCTGCTGTGGTATTAGACACTGTGGATGGTGGCGAACAGTTCTACTTCTTGCCACAGAACACGATTCTTTCTGTCCGTGATGGCGAAAATATCGGTGTGGGTGACGTTATTGGTCGTGTACCACAAGAATCTTCACGTACTCGTGATATTACCGGTGGTTTACCACGCGTTGCAGACTTATTTGAAGCACGTAAACCAAAAGAGCATGCGATTCTTGCAGAAGTGTCAGGTATCGTGAGCTTTGGTAAAGAAACCAAAGGTAAGAACCGTTTAGTGATTACACCAGATGATGGCTCTGAGATTTACGAAGAGTTGATTCCAAAATGGCGTAACATCAACGTGTTTGAAGGTGAGCATGTGAACCGTGGTGAAACCATTTCTGATGGTCCACAAAACCCACATGACATCTTACGCTTGAAAGGTGAAGTGGCATTAACCAACTACATCGTGAACGAAGTTCAAGACGTTTACCGCTTACAAGGTGTAAAAATTAACGATAAGCACATTGAAGTCATCGTGCGTCAAATGTTGCGTAAAGTTGAAATCACCGATGGTGGCGATACGAGCTTCATCAAAGGCGAACAAGTGGATTACATTCGCGTGGTACAAGAAAACCAAGCTGTACTTGCACAAAACAAGTTCCCAGCGAAGTTTGAACGTCAATTGATGGGTATCACCAAAGCATCGCTTTCAACAGACTCGTTCATTTCTGCTGCATCGTTCCAGGAAACTACACGTGTGTTAACTGAAGCGGCTGTAACAGGTAAAGAAGATGATTTACGTGGCTTGAAAGAGAACGTTGTTGTGGGGCGTTTGATCCCAGCAGGTACGGGTCTTGCTTACCACTTAGAGCGTCGTCGTCAAGAAGCTGAAGCTGCTGAATTGGCATTAGTGAATGATTTCTCTGATGTAGATCAAGCATTAAGCCAAGCATTTAGCGATGAATTTAACGATCTCTAATTCGTTTTAAAGCATCATTTAAAGACGCCTTTCGAGGCGTCTTTTTTTTGCCAACGTTTTAGTTGCATATTTTGCTTTAATAAAGCCGCAATATTGCATATAGTGAATTAAGAACAATTTAAAAATATCAAGAAAACTAAGGGGATAGCTTATGCAATTTAGAGGACTGACACTGTGTTTATCGGCAATGCTACTGAGTGTGTCTGTTTCGGCTGCACCAATGCCAAACAGCATTGTGGTGAAAGACAAAGCCATTGTGCCTATTCTAAAAACTGAAGTGATTCGTACAGTGACAGGTGAAAAGCCTATACGCCATGTAGAAGCCACGATTTTTGAAGTGAGCAATCAGGGTAAAGATATTGTGGCAAAGGAAGTTGTTTTTGATGATGATCAAGCACAGTTTTCAGAGAAACAATTGGGTATTCCTGTGATTCAAAAAGGTGGGGTGATTGTACCAACCTCAAAAATTGAGTTGAATAAAACCCTAAAGCAGGATGGTAAAGTCATTTCTGAAGTGAAAACGATTGATGCAGAAGGCATGGAATATAAGCAGGGGCAGGCGCCAATTCATCGCACATTAAAACTGGATCGGGTCAAAACGCCTGAAAGCAATGAAACAGTTTCTCATGCTGTGTTTACTGAAGATGGACAAACCACAAGAGATGTCGTGCTTTTGGAAGAAGATGTTGCTGAATCATCTATTCAGCCTTAAGTCTTTTACAGAAATACCTTCATCTTGCTGTGCTTGGTAACAGTTTTTTCAAAGTTGTTACCGCAATATGCACTAAGCTGAGAGCGAATAGACCGAGGGGGAGTGATTACCATGAAAAAAGTATTGAGTGTATTGGCAGTTGCAACTGTATCGACCATGTTAATGGCGGGTTGTGAGAGCATGAGTTCAAATGACCAACGTATTGGTGCAGCAGCATTAGGCGGTGCCGTTGGTGGCGCAGCGGGTAACAGCGTAGGTGGTAGTGTTGGTGCAGCAGCAGGCGCAGGTGCAGGTGCAGCAGTTGGAAGTAAAACCCAAGATGGTTCTAACCGTAACGCAACCTATAGTGGAATTGGCGGTGCGATTGGTTCAATTTTAGGTAAAGAAGTGATAGGTGGTAATGCAGGCGCTGCAATCGGTGGTGCTGTTGGTGGTGGTGCTGGTGCAGCCATCGAGCAAAAGCGTTAATCTGAATACGAACAGCCATGCCATCCTACTGAAGTATTTATATTTCAGTACATCCAACGCAGAGTCTTATGATTCTGCGTTTTTTATGCGCTAGCTGAAAAATTAATGCGTTTGGATAAATTGATTGACTGCTTGAGTATAAGCATTATTTTGTCCCAATGACTTGTTGATTTCAGCATGTGAAAGTCGGACAGGCAATAACTGGGTTTGAGTTCCGAATTTCTGTGCTTGTTGAATAAATTGTCGAGCTTGAGTACAGGGTTGATCTGCACGGATGGTTGAGCACACCGCGAGAAATGCAGGTAAAGCTTGATGTAGCTGAGCTATCGGAGAAAGGGCTTTCCAGTTGGAAGGTTGATCACCAAAGGCTTGATCATAAAAACGTGCATGACGTGTTTGCATTATCTTTTCTATATCATAAGCCGCGCTATCTAAAGCAACTGTAGCACGCCAAGGCTGTGGCTGGGGTGCCAGCCAATGGGGGCGAACGGTTAATAGACTGACCAGGTGTGCGCCCGCAGAATGTCCCATCAGCACCAAGCGTTTTGAGTCAGCATGCCAATGCGGTGCCTGATTTTGGATATAAATAAGCGCTTGGGCGATATCCTGAGTTTGCTGCTGTACGGTCACATCTGGAACTAATCTATAGTTGATAGACACAAAAATCCAGTTTTGCTTGGTCCAGTAACTCAGCTTATTTTTGACCACAGCAGCATGATTTTTATCACCCATTTTCCAAGCACCGCCATGGACCATCATCATGAGCGGGGCTGGTGTTTGATCTGTGAGTACTTTGGCAGGGAAATAGACATCCATCACTTGTTGAGGATGAGATCCATAAGCCACATTTTTCAAAGTCTGGACTTTGGTAAATGTATTCGGCACCAAAGCATGGAGGGATGTCGATGAATAGAAACAAAGTAGGGAAAAGATTGGCACAAGATTTTTTTTCATTTTAATGATCCTTTAATTTTAAATACTATCAATGTTTATAATTTTTATGATCCACTGATGTATCAACAGTAATACGTTAATTAATTCATACCTGCTCAAAAAGAGTAGAGAAGTTTGTCGGTGACATTGATCTTTTTGTCTTTTGATTAAAATAATATTACCAACAACGCAGAATCATTAGATTCTGCGTTTTTATGTGAGCTAAAAATTACGTTGCTACGGCTTTGGGCTTTTTACGTCGGATATATAACGTTTTATGCACTTCTGCAATTCGTACACCTGATTCATCGATAATATTGAGCGTATATTGACGTGTCAGAGGAGCATAGTCTTCTGCGATCTGTTTGATTTCCTCGACTTCAGCGGCACTCAGGCGAATATCGGCATACACCGTACTGCGTCCTGGGGCGAGGAAATGAATCGTTGCCGCTTTATCCCAAACAATATATGTTGAACCCAAGTGATGCATCAGAATTAACATATAAAATGGATCTACCATGGAATAGAGGCTGCCGCCAAAATGTACGCCGACAATATTTTGATTTTTGCGAGTGAGTGGCATTTTGACACGGACATGGTGGTTGGCTAAATCGATTTGATCAATTTCAATACCTGCACCCCGATAGGGTGGGTACCGATTTAAAAAGTATTTAGAAACGATAGGAAGTTGCTGCAATTTTTTGATGAGGTTCATGGGAAATTTTATAGAGCCTTAAGTAGATTTTTCTTATATTAGTATGAAATTTGAGCAAGCCAATGGCATATTTTGTTATTCTCAAGAGCAATCATGTCAACAATAAACAACAGGATGTTTATGCAAGCACAAACGCAATGGATTGAAACCTCAGATTATCAACAGCTCTATGTCAAAACTTGGGGCGAAAAAAAAGCACCTGCACTGATTTTGGTGCATGGCTATCCAGATAACCAAGAAGTCTGGGAACGGGTGATTGCCGTGTTGGTGCAAGATTTTTATGTGGTGAGTTATGATGTGCGCGGTGCGGGACAATCCTCCATTCCTAAATCCATTCGTGCCTATAGCTTGGCTCAATTGGCTGCAGATTTAATGGCTGTTGCTAATGCCGTTTTGGGGCAGCGTGCATTTCACTTGGCAGCTCATGACTGGGGTTCAATTCAGTCTTGGGAAGCAGTGACGGATCCAGAATTAAAGGGACGAATTTTATCGTACAGCAGTATTTCAGGCCCATGTTTGGATCATGCAGCGTTCTGGATGCGTAAGCAGTTTTCTGAAAATAAAATTAAATTTTTCAAACAAATGCGTAAATCTTGGTATATTGCTGCCTTTCAACTTCCTGCACTTGCGCCTACAGTTTGGCAGTTCTTTCAACCTGAACAATGGCGTCAGGTAGTGATGCGCTTAGAACGCGATCAAGATATTGCGATCAATCCTAATATCCGCAAAGATGGGCGCTATGGCGTCAATTTATATCGTGCCAATTTTATCCCACGTTTATTAAAGCCGCGTCAACGTTATGCAATTTGTCCTGTGCAAGCTATTGTCTTGAAATATGATCAATTTGTGGGTGCTGAATTGATTGATGAAATGTCGCTTTGGGTAGATGATTTTCAACGTGTGGAATTGGCAGCTAATCACTGGGCGATTCTTAGTCAGCCGCAAGCAGTTGCTACTGCCATCCGTGATTTTGCTTTAGGTCATGCAAATTCACATGCTGCAGCAATTTAAATCAGAAACGCTTGTCGGAGTTGAATGTTTGGTCAACTCCAATCTGCATAATCTCTGATAAAATAGCTTCTTTTTTGAATTTTCATCTCTTATGTTCGCAATTCTTGCTGCCATTGCAATCATGTTCGGATTGTCGTTGGCTCGTGTGCCTGTGGTTTTTGCCTTGGTTATTGGTGCAGTCTCAGGTGGTTTACTGGCTGGTTTAGGCTTACAAGGCACTTTAGATGCGTTTAATAATGGTTTAGGTGGTGGCGCTAAAATTGCTCTTGCTTACGGTATTTTAGGTGCATTTGCTTTGGCTTTGGCACGTTCAGGTTTGCCAGACTTATTGGCGTATAAGCTGATTCGCACTTTAACAGGTGGCAGTAATACTAAGGTACAGAACCGCGTTAAATATCTGATTTATTTTACTGTGGCTTTGGCAGCGGTATTTTCACAAAACTTAATCCCTGTACATATTGCATTTATTCCTGTATTGATTCCACCTTTATTAAGTGTTTTCAATCATTTAAACCTAGACCGTCGTGCAGTGGTTTGTTTGCTGACTTTTGGTTTGGTTGCCACCTATATGTTTGTTCCTGTGGGTTTCGGTGCAATCTTTCTGAATGATATTTTGGCGCACAATATCAACACCTTTGGTGCTCCGTATGGTTTTGCCATTCAAAATGAAGATATTCCTGCTGCCATGTTTATTCCTGTGTTTGGGATGTTTATTGGGCTATTGATCGCGTTGTTTGTGAGCTATCGTAAGCCTCGACATTATCAAGATGTGCAGGTAGAGCGTACCCAAAGCATTTCGAGTGAGCTCAATGCAAATACCGCCGCGCCAACCCTACAAGCGCCTCAGATTGCAAAATTTACCTTGTGGATGGCAGTGTTTGCGATTATTGCAACCTTGGCGGTGCAATTGTATTCAGATTCGATGATTCTGGCAGGTTTGGTGGGTGTTGCCATTTTAAGCTGTGCGGGAATTTTCAAATGGAAAGAAGCAGATGATGTGATCATTACAGGTATGCGTATGATGGCACTCATCGGCTTTATTATGATTGCTGCACAAGGTTTCGCTTCAGTGATTGAAGCTACTAATCAAGTGCCTGCTTTGGTAGAAGCGTCGGTGGAATGGATTGGCAATAGCAAAGCTTTGGCTGCATTTTTAATGTTATTGATTGGTTTGTTAATCACCTTGGGGATTGGCTCATCTTTCTCTACCGTGCCTATTTTAGCGATTATTTATGTGCCTTTATGTTTGCAGTTCGGTTTTAGCCCTGCAGCAACCATTGCGATTATTGGTACAGCAGCAGCCTTAGGAGATGCGGGTTCTCCAGCATCGGATTCAACCTTGGGGCCAACTTCGGGTTTAAATATGGATGGGCAGCACGACCACATGAAAGACAGTGTGGTACCGACTTTTATTCACTTTAATATTCCACTGATTATTTTTGGCTGGATTGCAGCGATGGTGCTGTAAATCATCACCAAAATTTGTAAGCACACGTGTTCAGAATAGGTTGGGCACGTTGCAGCATCGTGCTAAAACGACAAGAAGAATCTTTCTCAAATTCATCCTTGCATCTGCCGATTGAATCTCAATACACGATTTAAAATCTTCAAACAGAATGATTCATTTTCGTTGTAATTAACTTCTAATATTAGAATGAAGATGATTTTAATTCTCTTTATTTAATTTTAATAATTTTTATTGATTTTCTATGATTTAAAAATAGAAAATTCTGAGTGAATTAATCAATTTAAAATAAATTTGTTTAATTTTTAAATAAATATAAGATGTATTTTAAATAGATATTTTAATTTAATTTTAAATAAAATTGAGTAATATAGTCGGGAAATAATAATATAAACTTTATTAATTAACTAGGGTTTTAAAACCAAGTAATTTGGTCTATTTAAAGTAAATTTATATAATAATGAATGAGTTGTAAAATAATTTAAAATATATGTTTAATATATGTTGCATATTAACAGTGATCATGTTTAATATTAATTAAGCGTTAAGATTTTTATTCTAAAGGTGGTTTTAAAATGTTAAAGCAAGTTGCTCTAATTGCATTAATGGGTATGTCTGCTTCTGCAATGGCAGGTCAATGGCAAGTTAAAGTTGGTGGTTCTGTCATTTCTCCAACACAAGAATCTAATGTGAATTCAGCAGTTGGGCCTATTACAGTTGAAGCAGATCATGAATATGCGTTTACACCATCTGTAGAATATTTCTTTAATGACAATATCTCTGCAGAATTATTGCTTGCAACTCCAATTAGTCATGATGTGCATGTAACAGGTGCTGCAACTGCTGGTGTTAAAGTAAAACACTTGCCACCAACACTAACTGCAAAATATCACTTTAAAAATTCGACAGGTTTTACCCCGTACATTGGTGTGGGTGGTACAGCATTTGTTGCATGGGATGAAGAGGCTTCGGGTGCACTTACTGGAACTGATGTTAAAGTGAAAGAAGACTTTGGTTATGCAGCTCAAGTTGGTTTTAACTTCCAGCCTGCTGATGCAAAAAACTGGGGTGTGTTCTTTGATGCACGTTATGCAGATTTGAGTCCTAAAGTTGAAACAGCTGTAGGCAACTTTGATTTGGATATTGACCCAATGGTATACACCATCGGTTATAGCTACAAATTCTAATAATTGCTAGCTCTTTATAATAATAAAAATCAGCGCAACCCCATCTTTATGATGGGGTTTTTTATTGCAAAAAATAACAAATGTGTAAAATGAAAAGATTGAGCGTATAGGCAATGTTCATTTAAATTTTGAATAATAAAGTAGAGTATGAAGAATAAGGAAATATGATGTTTATAAAATATAGTTGGATTTTTTGTGCCTGTTTCATGCTCAGTTCATTTAGTCATGCGGCCAGTTTTTCTTGTGAAAAAGCCAAAACACAAACCGAACATGCCATTTGTGAGCACCGCGCTGTCAATGATGCCGATGTGAAAATGGCCACCACCTATCGTATAGTCAGTCGTTTAGTCGCAATGGGTACACGCTCACAAATTCGTGATGAGCAATTTCGTTGGTTAGAATTACGTGATCGTTGCGGCAGTTCACTGTCATGTTTAACTCAGGTGTATGATCTACGTCAGCAAAAATTGGATGAGCATCTGAATCGTCTCTATCAACGTGCACCTTTTTAAATTTTTCTAGATTTAGGCTTGAAAAATCAGGACATCACTCCAATTCATTAACACATCCAACAATAACCATGTTTATGAATTTAAGGAGTGATGAATGAGCGAACATAGCCAAAAACATAGTTTCCAAGCCGAAGTGGCGCAATTATTACATTTGGTGACCCATTCTCTTTATTCCAACCCTGAAATCTTCTTGCGTGAACTTATTTCTAACGCATCAGATGCCTGTGACAAATTACGTTTTGAGGGCATCAATCATCCTGAATATTATGAAAATGATCCTGATTTACGTGTGCGTATTCGTCTAGATCAAGAAAACAAAACCCTAACCATTTCAGATAACGGCATTGGGCTAAGCCAACAGGAAGCGATTGATCATTTAGGCACGATTGCAAAATCGGGTACCAAAGACTTTATGTCTAAATTAACGGGTGATCAAAAAGCCGATGCACAATTGATTGGTCAATTTGGTGTAGGTTTCTATTCAGGTTTTATCGTGGCAGATAAAATTACTGTGGAATCACGCCGTGCAGGATTGGCTGCAGATGAAGCCGTGCGTTGGAGCAGTGCGGGTACTGGCGAGTTTGATGTCGAGCAAATTCACAAAGCAGAACGGGGTACCGATATTATTCTGCACTTGCGTGAAGATGCGCTGGATTATTTAGAAAGCTACAAAGTTAAGCAGATCATCAATAAATACTCTGATCACATCAGTTTGCCAATTCAAATGCAGAAAGAAGTGTGGCAGCAAGAAGAAGCCGCTGAAGGTGAAACACCGAAAGCAGGTCAGTATGTGAAAACTGATGAATGGGAAACGATTAATTCGGCCAGTGCGTTGTGGACGCGCAATAAAAACGAAATTAGTGCAGAACAGTACATCGAGTTTTATAAAAACCTCAGTCACGATTTTGACGCACCATTGGCATGGGCGCATAACCGCGTTGAAGGCAGCACTGAATACACTCAGTTGTTGTATGTACCAAGTAAAGCACCGCACAACATTTTTACTCGTGAAGCCAAAGCGGGAATTAAATTGTATGTGAAGCGCGTATTTATTATGGATGAGGCAGACAACTTGATTCCTAATTATCTGCGCTTTGTGCAAGGTGTGGTGGATAGCGCCGATTTGCCGTTGAACGTGAGCCGTGAATTATTGCAAGAAAGCCGTGATGTGAAAACCATCCGCGAAGGCAATACCCGTCGTGTGTTGACCATGTTGGACAATCTGGCCAAGTCTGAAGATGAAAAAGAGCAAGAAAAATTTAAGCAATTTTATCAAGAATTTGGTTCAGTCTTAAAAGAAGGCTTAGGCGAAGACTTTGGTAACCGTGAGCGTATCCTGAAATTATTACGCTATGCCACTTCAAGCAATGATGACATCAGTACCTCATTGGCGGACTATAAAGCGCGAATGAAAGAAGGTCAGAAAGCGATTTACTACGTTACTGCAGATAACCTGAACGCAGCAAAGCATTCTCCACAGTTGGAGTTGTTTAAGAAAAAAGGCATTGAAGTGTTGTTGATGGCAGAACGCGTAGACGAGTGGGCGATGAACTTTGTGCAGGAGTTTGATGGCACGCCAATGCAAAACGTATCTAAAGGTGCGGTTGATTTAGGCGATCTACAAGATGCTGAAGAGAAGAAAGCTTTAGACGCGGCTGCAGAACAATTTAAACCTGTGGTTGAGCAATTGTCTGCATCTTTAAGCGGTAAAACCAAAGAAGTGCGTGTGACTACACGTTTGGTTGATTCCCCTGCTTGTTTGGTAACAGGTGAAGGTGAACTGTCACCACAATTGATTCGTATGTTGAAGGATGCAGGGCAAGCTGTACCTGATATGAAGCCAATTTTGGAAATCAACCCAGAGCATCCTTTGGTGAAAAAATTACAGGACTCCAATCAATTTGATGATTTGGCGCATGTGATTTTTGATCAAGCTGTGATTGCTGAAGGTGGCTTGCCTGAAGACCCAGCGGAATATGTGAAACGTATTAATAGCTTACTGTTAAAGTAAGTCTGCTTTCGCATGAACATGATCGATGATGCGTTGTACAAATAATGCATCGTCATCTTGCAAAAAAACCAAGTCCTGTTCGCAAGACTTGGTTTTTTAATTTGGCTTGATTGTAGATGTTACCTGTTTAGAAAATGGCTTCTAAACGCACTAAAGCACCGAGATAATGATTACGATCTGCGCGATCATCATTTAAATAATTGACATCGCCCTGAATAAAGAACCATTCACGTAAAAATGGTTGACGCCAAGAGACAAATGGCCCCCAACGATTTAAACGTAGGTCATCATCGTGATAATAACCGCCTGTATAAATGCCATAGTTAAAGCGGTTGCCTGCAAAGAATTGATGTTGTCTAAAGGTGTAGTTGTCCCAAACCAAATCATCATCTTGTTCATCGGCATAGGTCAGGCTAAATTGATTGGACAAGAAAGCCTGATTGGGGCGTGCGTGCGTGAGCTCCAAGTTGGTTCTGAGATAATTTTCACTGTCGATGCCATAACGATAAATTTGTTCGGCATGAAAAGAGAAATCATTTTCCAAAGTCCAGTCTTTAGAGGCTTTTAAACGCAGATAAATATCATCGCCAGAACGTACCCCTAAATCGACATCTGTTTCAAAAGGTAGACGCTCGGCAAAGTTCGACCAACGTAATGCCAGAGAACTGTTGTCTTCACGGCTACGTTTGCTGTCTACAGTTTTGTCTGCATCATGCGCTGGGTTTTCGTTGGTAATGGCGACGTTATTTTGCAATTCGTTATCGAGCGAGTCATCACCAAAGACCACACTGAGTTTATTTTCAAGCGTAGGCAGTTTGATTTTCCCGCGAATACGAGGTTTGACTTCATATTCATTATGCTTATCCCAACTGCTATCGACCAAAACCCGCAAAGTGGCTGAGGCAGGCTGTTCAGGACTTGGTTCACCAAACCAGTTATCCAGTTTATGTGCTGTTTTATCTGCCCAGTTGCGAATATTTTTTTGACGTTGATCGAACCAAGTTAAATGTTCCGTTTCTGCGGTGGCAGGTACAATGGGTTCATTGGATTGTTCGGGTAACACCGTCGGTGTAGCATCAATCCAACGTGGAATCGTGTAATAAAAACTGCTTTTATCTACTGCACTTGGCGGAGCGACAGGCAATTCATAAGGTGGCAGTGACGTATGGGCTTGATCCACTGCTTGAGTTGATTCTTGTGCAAAAGTGATGCCTGCGACCCCACTTAAGAGACAGCTTAATATAAAAGGCGATGTGTGCTTTATTCTTGACATTATTTACTGATCTTTAAGCCATTTTTGTTAGTGTTGAAAATCTATGAGATAAAAGCAAGACTTGGCTACAAAATCATAATATAAACGGCAGTTTTTAGGCAGAAACCTCTTTTTCTTGATACATTTGAAGTGCTTGGCATAACTGCAAAGCATCAATCGGTTGCTGTAATTGGGAGATGACTTTTTGAATCATTTGCCAACTAATACCTTGTTGTCGATCTAATAAAATGTGCGGTATAGCTTGTTCAGTACGGGACAGTTGTAAGCGCTTTTGACCATGAATCACACGAATTTTTTGTCGTTCTTTCAGTAAAATCAAAGGGGTATGACTCTGTGCTTCACTTTCTTCAAACTGAATAAACTTAGTAGTTTGAATGTGCTGTATCGGAATGAAAGGAAAATAATGCTCTTGCTGCCACACGATTTGAGCATCATGACTATAGCATTGAAAAAGCTGATCGAAATCAAATAAATGTTCTTGTAATTTTTCCCAAGAAATTTCACGTATTGCTGCAATTTCATGTTCAAACTGTTGGCAAAAGTTTTGAGTCAAACGAATCGCTTGCATTTGATCTAATGCGCCAAGCAGTACCACATATTTAATAAAGCGTCCTTGCGTATTGGTTTGTTCTGCCAAATATACCGTACGCGCCAACACCTGTTGCTGATCTTCTTCGGGATCAGACAAATGCACCAATACATCGGCATATTGCGTGACTTCTGGCGCTTCAGGCAAAAAGACCCGATACAACTGTGCTGACTCATTTTGGCTAAGATTGAGCGCAGAAATGGGGCAACTATATTGGCTTAACAATAGATTATAAGCTGGGTTGACGCTTGGTTTTTGCGTGCCAGCCGTCATCTGGGCAGTATCTATTGTCGTTGCATCAGGCTGAGTTATATCCAATGTTGCATTGGAAATGATCGTTTGGTCTGCTGTCGGTTCAATTGTAAGTTCATCTTTAGCCACGTCCAAAACTTGAGTATCAGACGAGGCAACTTCTTCTGTAGCGATGTGGTCTCTAATAAAGTCAAATTGAATTGGCGGATCTGCAGCTTTATTTTCTTCTGGGTCTACAGTGGCAAAAATTGGTTGAGTTTGTGCTGCTTCTATCGTTACAGTTTGAGCAGCTTCTAGCACAGCAGCTTGCTTGAGTTCTGCATCGGTTTGAAGGCAGTGATATTGTTGCTGCTGTTCCAACATCCAGCGATAGACCTGCTCTAAATCTTGAAACTCACTTAGTAAAGCAGTGCGGTCAGCAGCAGGAATTAACCAAATTTGCCAACCTGCTCTCGGTTGATACAAAATCGCCCAACCTGCTTCAGGCTGTTGATAAAGTACTGTTTCAAGTGCTTCAAGTTGTGTAAATACGCCACGAAAAGATTGTGCATATAAACTTTGTTCTGCAAAAGTTACCGCAGTTTGAATTGGATTTTGTGAGGCTTTAAATGTGAGCAACTGTTTTTGAAAAATCGGTTTATCGCACAGCATAAAAATTTCTTTAATGCGTGCTTTGGCTTTGGCTGTTTCATACAGACTGAGTCTTTTATGCGTTAAAGCATCAATTAAGTCGCGTAATTCTTTAATCAACAGTGATTTTTCTAGTGTATTCATTGATGCATACTTAAATATGTTGTTGTGCTTTTTCCAAATAATCTGCCAAGACAATATTCAGAGCCAATTCAATCAATTTATATTCTGCCGATTGTGGTTGAGGATAGTGTTTGGCTAATTCTATTAAATGGTTGACCTCAATCGCTTGAGGTGGAATTTTTCTTTGTATAAGTGCTTGAAGTTGTTGCATAGGCATCTGCTATAGCAATGAAAAAAAATCACTTTAATTATATGGATTTAATTAAAAAATACATGCTAAAAATTGTCAGCTTTTGTGCTTTTTTAGACATTATTGACAAAAAATGCGCTTTTTATATGAAAAATAATCAAAAAAATTTAAATCGCAGTGCCAAAAAAGTATTAGCAATTGGGTAGAACACAGTTTTTAGATGTTGCATGGACGATTTAAAGCAAATTTAGCATTAGAAAAACAAACAGCAGCCTGCTTTAGACTGCTGTTTGGGGAGAGAAATGGGAGAGATTAATACAGCTAAAATTAGTGGATAAAACGCGTAACTTAAGCTGCCTTTTGCGAAGTTGGTTCATTTACAACAGCTTCAGATGCAGCCGATTCTGTATTCACTTTTTGAGTTGGAAAATCAGGTACATGCACAATTTGAGCAGATACATTTGCAGCAATTGCTAAAAGTGAAACCATCAAAACAGATTTAAACATATTCATGGGAATATCCATCCAAAGTGTTAATGTCTAGGCAGAAGAATAGACATCGTAGGGAGATCAAACGAAATAAAAAATTCACATGAATCATAACAAAGTTTAAAATTTACAAAATGATCATTTCGGCAATTATTTTAAAAATAGCAATATAAAACAATATATTAGAGTTTTAGCTCTAGTTTTTTGTGTAGGCTTAAATGGTTGAGATGTCTGCAAAATTTGTATTTAGATAAGTCTGAAATGCGGGTGAATGGTGACAGTTTTTGACAGTGTGAAATCATGTAATGTTTTGGCTGTGATTGGTTAAACAGTCTAAAAATGCGGTTTTTTTAATCTATGATGGAATTCCAATAACGATAAAGGACAGTGAGAAAATCATGGCAATTGCAAAAGTAGTTGAAGTTAATTCAAGCAGTACAAAAAGTTTTGAAGACGCGATTCAGACTGGAATCGCTAAAGTGACAGAAACAATTAAAAATGTCCAAGGGGCGTGGATTAACGAACAAAAAGTGGTGGTTAAAGACAATCAAATCACGGAGTATCGGGTCAATTTAAAAATCAGCTTCTTGGTTGAATAACACCTCGCTTCATTAACGAAGCATAGTAAGATGACAACTAACCGAAGCATGGTTGCGGGGCAAAGCTGGAACTTTGACCCATTTTAAAAGCACAAAAAAATCCCGTAATGGGATTTTTTTGTACGTCTAATCAGCCGGAAGAACACTATTCAGCCTTGTCTGTATTTCAATCTTAAGCTTTAGGTTCAGATACATCGCATTGTTCTGCATCGCAGCTTGCTGCATCTTCAAGCTCTAGCTCGCTTGCTGCATCTTCAAGCTCTAGCTCGCTTGCTGTTTCAAGGGCTTTTTGCAGAACTTGCACAAAAACTTCGCGTGGCTGCGCACCTGCTAAAGCAATACGCTGATCAAATACGAAGAACGGTACGCCAGTGACGTTTAATTGTTCACGTGCAACTTCTTGGTCAAATTTTACAAAGTCGGCATATTCGTCAGAATCCAAAACATCATCCACTTCTACAGGGTTCAGCCCAATACGTGATGCAACATCTTCTAGTGTTTCACGCTCGCCAATTGCCAAACCTTGAGTCATATAGCTATAGAAAAAAGCTTCTTTGGCTTCGCTGCCCAAGCCTTTACTTTGCGCCAAATGCACCAAACGATGGGCATTAAAGGTATTGCCTGAATTGGCATTTTCCCATTGAAAGTCAATGCCTTCAGCTTTTGCCATTTCGGCAATATTACGCTGCATGTCTTCTACTTCGGCAAGGCTGCGCCCATATTTTTGTGCCAAACGCTCTGAATTGGACACTTCCTGACGCGGTGGCGCATCTGGATCGAGTTCAAAACTGTGCCAATGCACTTCTAATTCTACACCTGCTTCTTCAGCAGCAGCCTCTAAACGTTTTTTGCCGATATAGCAAAACGGGCAAACAATATCTGACCAAATATCAACGCGCATGAACAATCTCAAATTCTGTTTTTTACTAAGATGGGGATGTTACATAAAATTTAAAGCATAAAGCGATGCTAAACTTATTTTTGAGCATCTGGTCAAATAGCGTCATGGATACAGAATCATATAAAGGCATAAATGAATTGATTTATTTCACTATATTCTAATGGCTGCATTAGAAAATAAGCATAAAATGCTATACAAATGTGACAGGCTTCACGCTAAGATATTGCAAATACTAAAAAATAAGAGGGCACGCATGCGACGTATAGTGCTAATTATAGGATGTGCAACGCTGCTGATTTTTGGCGGGATGTTTTATCAATATCAACAGCAGCAAAAACAAGTCACTCAATTGCATGCTTATCAAAATGTGATTTATGAAAAAGCCGAACAAATTTTTGTACAGGCACAGGATTGGTCTAAGCCGATTCAAATTGACTTAAAAGATAATCGTTTAGATGGCGACTATCAAATTATGGCGAGTTTTGTCTTGAATCACATGGTGCAAAGTGCCGAAGCGCGCAATAGCTATTTACGTGAATTAAAAGCCTTGAATTGGGATCAGTTTTTAGATCCTCAACGACTTGCTGCAGATAAAAAACAAGACTATGCCGATACCGAAGCCATGTTGGTGCAAGTACGTGCCATGGTAGAGCTGTATCAGGAACATTTAGAACAGCATGAAGCGATGGCTTTGGAGCAGATTGAGAATCTTGAAATCAATCATAATTTGCGCCGTCATTTAGCAGAATCTTTGCTAGAAAGCCGCCATAATGACCAAGGACACGCATTATTTGAATTGGAAAAGAAAAATTTGGGTAAGGCGTATGTGTTGTTTGCAATTTTAAAAAACAATAAATGGGAGCTCAAAAACAATACCTTCATGTTCTATGAAGATGCAGCCTTGAAAGAATTTAATGCGGTATATCAAGAGATGGTGCAGCTCAATACGCAAATGCAAGAGATCACTCAGCAGCATCAGCGGGCACTGGAAAGCAAGTTGTAAGGTCTGGCAAATCCTTACATCAAATTGTCAAAAGAATGTCATCTGCCGTTCAAATCTCTTGCCTAAACTGTGCCTGTTGATTTAATTGCTCAGCTAGTCAGGTCCAATATGAACAGCATTCAAGTCTTTGATGATATTCAACAACTGTATTTGCAATTCTTAGAAAATAAAAACTACCCGAAACTCGAAAATTTAAATAATTGGGGCAAGAACCGTTACTTCTTTAATCAGCACTTTCGTTTGGTTGAAGATTGGCATCAGACTGAACAAATTGTGATTGAATTTAATCAACAATATTATTGCTTGGATACAGGCAGCGCCCCAGACTTTATGGATAAAGAACGCTATATGACATGGTTGATGGGGGAGTTGTTGGTTTAAGCCGTGCAGGTAAATCACAACTGATCAGCCATCTAGTCTTCAAGATAACAATGCAAAAGAATAAAATTTAAAAATTAGAACAGCTCAAAACAACAAAATAAAAAATCCCCGCATGATGCGAGGATTTTTTTATTACGAAGACTTTTTACACACGCTCAATAATTGTCGCGATACCTTGACCAAGACCGATACACATGGTCGCAAGACCAATTTGCGTGTCTTGTTGTTCCATCACGTTCAATAACGTGGTGGTGATACGCGCACCTGAACAACCCAATGGGTGACCGAGTGCAATTGCACCACCGTTCAAGTTCACACGATCTTGCTGATCATAAATGCCTAAGCCTTTTAGAACAGATAGACCTTGTGCAGCAAACGCTTCGTTTAATTCAAAGGTTTGAATGTCTGCAATTGACAAGCCCGCACGTTTAAGTGCTTTTTGCGTTGCAGGTACTGGGCCATAACCCATGATTGCTGCATCACAGCCTGCAACGGCCATAGAGCGAATCACCGCACGTGGTTTCAAACCCAATGCTTGTGCACGTTCAGCAGACATAAGCAACATCGCAGAAGCACCATCAGACAATGCTGAAGATGTCGCCGCAGTGACTGTACCGCCTTTCGGATCAAATACAGGACGTAAAGCTTGGAATGCTTCAAGGTTAGCATCTGGACGAATCACTTCGTCGATGTCGCATAGTTGTTTAAAGCCGTTTGCATCATGACCTTCAATGCCAATGATTTCGTTTTTAAAACGGCCTTCTTGCGTTGCAGCCCATGCACGACGGTGTGATTCCACACCAAAGGCATCTTGCTCTTCACGAGAAATACCGTTCATGCGACCCAACATTTCAGCAGTTAAGCCCATCATGTTTGAGGCTTTGGCATAGTGCTTCGATGCAGCAGGGTTGATGTCGATACCGTGCATCATGCCCACATGGCCCATGTGCTCTACACCACCAATGATGAAAATATCACCCTGATTGGTTGCAATTTGTGCCGCAGCGGTGTGGATCGCTTGCATTGAAGAACCACACAGACGGTTTACAGTTTGACCCGCTACTGTTTTTGGAAGATCAGCCAATAAAGCAATATTACGACCAATGTTCATACCTTGTTCTAGGGTTTGGTTAACACAGCCCCAGATCACATCTTCAACTTCGTTGACATCAAACTGGTTACGAGCAACTAAAGCACGAACCAATTCAGCCGATAGACTGTCAGCACGTACATTGCGGAACATACCGTTTTTGGTTTTACCCATTGCAGAACGTACGCCATCAACGATGACAACGTCACGTGGATTTAAAGTAGCCATTCACGTTGCTCCTTAACCGTAGAATTTTTTGTTGTTAGCAGCCATGTCACGCAACATTTGTGGCGCTTCGTAAGCTTTTCCTAAGTGTGCATATTTGTCGCAAAGCGCAACGTATTCAGCAACACCTGTTTGGTCGATATAACGGCATGGGCCACCACGGAATGGAGGGAAACCTACACCCATAATCATCGCCATATCTGCTTCAGATGGTGTCGCCACGATGTTGTCTTCTAAGCAACGTACTGTTTCATTACAGAAAGCCAACATCATACGGTCAATGATTTCTTGTGCATCAAATTCGCGCTTTTCAGATGTTGCGACAGATGCTACAAGCTCATACGCAGTTGGGTCGACCACTTTGGCTTTCTTGCCTTTACGATCCAATTCATATTTGTAGAAACCTACGTCATTCTTTTGACCAAGACGTTTGTTTTCGTACATGACTTGGATTGAGCCTTTATAGTCTGGCTTCATGCGGTCTGGGAAACCTTCTGCCATGACTTCTGCACCGTGAACGCCCGTGTCGATACCAACAACGTCCATCAGGTAAGCAGGGCCCATTGGCCAGCCGAATTTTTCCATGACTTTGTCAACTTGCTGGAAGTCTGCGCCATCTTTAAGTAACAAGTCGAATGCACCAAAGTAAGGGAACAATACGCGGTTCACCAAGAAGCCTGGGCAGTCGTTCACTACGATTGGCGTTTTACCCATTTTCTGAGCAAGCACTACAGTGGTTGCAATCGCTTCAGGTGAAGTTTTTTCACCACGAATCACTTCCACTAACGGCATCATGTGCACTGGGTTAAAGAAGTGCATGCCGACAAAGTTTTCTGGGCGTTGTAGGTTTTCTGCCAAACGTGTAATCGAAATGGTTGATGTGTTTGACGCGATAATGGTGTTTTCACGTACTGATTTTTCAGTTTCAGCCAACACAATGCCTTTGACTTTCGGATTCTCAGTCACGGCTTCAATCACGATATCTACTTCTTTAAACTCGTCATAGCTTAAAGTTGGGCGGATACGTGCCAAAGTTTCACCCATTTTGGCAGGTGTCATTTTTTTACGTTCAACTTGTTTGGTCAGCAATTTGTTTGCTTCAGACATCCCCAATGCCAATTGTGGATTGCCAATGTCTTTCATGATAATTGGTGTGCCTTTGCTTGCCGCTTGGTAAGCAATACCGCCACCCATGATACCTGCGCCGAGTACAGCCGCTTGGTTAACAGGATGCGCACCTTTTTCATATTTTTTCGAGGTCTTCTTCACCACTTGGTCGTTGATGAACAAGCCAATCAACGCGCCTGCTTGTGGCGTTACCGCAGCTTTAGCAAAGCCTTCCGCTTCCGCTTTGAGTGCGTCATTACGTGGCAAGCTTGCACCTGCTTGTAAAGAATCAAGCATGAGTTTTGGTGCAGGGTATTGTGCAGGATTCGCTTTGGCTAATACCGCACCTTTTGCAGTGTTGAACGCCATCATTTGTTCAAGTGGGTTCAATTTCACTGGGTCTAATTTTTCTTGGCGTTTTGCTTTCCAGTCCAAACGACCTGCAATGGCTTGTTTAACCAAATCAAGCGCAGCCGCTTGTAATTGATCTGCAGCAACTACAGCATCTACAGCACCGTCTTTAAGTGCAGCATCAGGACGTTTAGGGTTGGCCATTGCCATCCATTCAACCGCATTGTCGATACCAATAACGCGGCTTAAACGAACCGTACCACCAAAGCCCGGGAAAATACCGAGTTTGATTTCTGGTAAGCCCACTTGTGCTTGGTCTGACATGACACGGTAGTCACATACCAAACACATTTCAAAGCCACCGCCCAATGCCATACCATTGATTGCAGCAACTTTAGGAATCTCTAAATCTTCAAAAGCATTGAAGATGTCGTGAACAGGCAATGCCCAATCCACAATGGCTTGTTCGCCTTGAGCGAAGTTTGCGCCAAATTCGGTGATGTCTGCACCCACGATAAAGGTTGATTTCGCAGAAGTGACGATTAAACCTTTCACTTCATTGTTTGCTTTAACAGCCTCAATCGCAGCTTTAAAGTCTTCAATCGTTGCACGGTTAAATTTGTTGACCGACTCACCTTGTAAGTCAAAGCGGAATTCTGCAATTCCGTCCGAAAGCATTTGGACGGTAATGGCATTGCCAGCGTGGATCATGCCTGATCTCCTTTATTTTGGAGGACTTCTAAGTTGATGTTATGAAGCGTGTGCGATAGTCCTGCACACATATATGCCTCGCTAATCTTACGATAACTATATCGAAAAAAAATATAGCAAGTTGTATCAAGCCGTGACGCAAGGGTCATGATTTTTCTCATAGCGCGGAATTGCTTTTTGACCCGATTTTAAAATCCTATGTTTAAAGCAAGATGAAAGTGATTGTTTTCTCTTTTATTTTTAATCAGGTTGTATTGCATTTTCGATTTAGAAAAGCTTGATAAATAGATGTTATCAGTGGGTTGTTTTGGACAGAAAAGTAAATCCCTTGTTTTGATGATAAGTTTTAAAGCATGAAGTCGATAGGTTTGGACAGCGACTTGCAATGCTGTGTTCTATTTTCTGCTATCACCTTATGCGCTGAAATTGAGTAGAATATGCGACATTTTGAATTTTAGCTGTTTTCAGCAATTTAGGTTGTTCTATGTTGAAGTGGATTATTTTGGCGATTTTTATCGCTTCAGCGCTGTATATTCAACAGCGCGGCAAGGTGCGTCATAGTTTTTATCGTCAGTTTTTTGACCATTCTACCATCCTCGCACCGATCAACTATTTAATGTATTTGTTCTCTAAAGTACCAAATCAACCGTATATCGACACCCAGCACTTTCAAGATTTAAAGGTTTTGGATGACAATTGGGAAATGATTCGTGATGAAGCCAAAGCTTTATATGAACAGGGCGGTATTAAAGCTTCAAGTACTTACGATGATTTGGGTTTTAACTCATTCTTTAAAACAGGCTGGAAGCGTTTTTACTTAAAATGGTATGACTCCGCGCATCCATCTGCCGCAGAATTATGTCCAAAAACCACAGCATTATTAAAAACTTTGCCTAGCATTAAGGCGGCGATGTTTACTGAACTAGCGCCCGACAGTCGTTTAGTGCGTCATCGTGACCCGTATGCAGGTTCATTGCGTTACCACTTGGGATTGATGACACCAAATGATGACCGTTGTTTTATTGATGTCGATGGGGAGCGTTATTCATGGCGTGATGGTGAAAGTGTGGTGTTTGATGAAACCTATATTCACTATGCTGAAAATGGCACTTCTCAAAACCGTATTATTTTCTTTGCCGATGTCGAGCGTCCGTTAAAATCACTCTGGATGCAAAAGTTTAATCACTGGTTTGGCAAAAATGTGATGACCGCAGCAAGCTCTCCGAATGAAGCAGGCGATCAGACGGGTGGCTTAAATAAAGTCTTTGGCTATGTCTATCAAGTGCGTTTAAAAGCCAAGGCTTTAAAAGCTAAAAATAGTCGTGTGTACTATTTCTTAAAATGGTTTTTAATGCTCGGGATTTTCTTCTTAATTTTTATTCGCCCTTATGTGTTTTAAAGTATCGCAACGCCTTTCGGGGCGTTTTTTTATGACATTTTTGAGCAATTTCAGCAACGCACTTTAATTCCCGCCTATTTTTATGTATAGAATGAAGCAAATAGGGGAATTTTTATGCAAACGTTTCGTTCTAAAAAAGATTGGTGGGTTTTGGCTTTTGTGATTTGTATGTCTGGTCTATTGATTCAGTTATTGCTGACCATGTACGCCAAAGGCACGATGCCAGCATTTCCTGTGCACACAGGGGTGTATTTCATTACCATTTTTGTGTTGTGGTGGCCTGTGTTCAATACGCGCTATCAGGTCGATGCAGAACGCTTGCAGATCCGTTGCATGTTTTTAAAATGGGATATTCCGCGCGACAGTATTCAAAAAATATCTAAAACCAATAATTCTGTAGCGTCACCTGCTTTGTCGCTGAAGCGTTTAAAAATTGATTATCTTCAAGCGGGGCAGCCAAAATTTGTATTGGTTTCACCTAAAGATCAGACCAAATTTAGTCAAGCCTTGGGAATGGAAATTACCGACTAATCCCTAGGCTTTTTAAGCAAAAATAAGCATCAAAACTTTGAGGATGAGCAGAGCGGCATTCTCAAGATTCACGCAGCATAAGTCGCGGGCTTATTCTATTTTGAGGTGCAATTGATTTGCACTGCAATCTACACATATTTCCGATTTTTCAGGATACTTTAAAAAATATAAAGCTAAAATGGGTTCAAGTTCAGTACGAATTTTACGCCCCAAATGCCGCGCGCCGTAACGAATATCATGCCCCTGATAAAAATAGGCTTTAGCTGCTGCAGTGAGTTCGACTTGGCGCTGTTGATGCTGCAGGCGATGGTTTAACTTTTCCAATTCAATTTCAACCAATTGCGGCAGGGCATCAGCAGATACCGCTTGATAATGCAAACTACGGTCAATCCGATTTAAAAATTCAGGGTCAAATTTACGCTGCATGACTTTTTCAATGATCCGTTGTGTGGGCATGCGTTTTAAGCACAGTTGTTGTACTTTTTGCGGCAACAGATTCAATTTATCTAAGTATTGTTGTGCGGCTTGAGCACCCACATTGCTGGTCATAAAAATCATGCAATTGCGAAAGTCGATGGTTTTGGTGCCTGCAGTCAGGGTCAGTTTGCCTGTATCTAGCACATTCATTAAGCCACGTATCACTTCGCTTGAGGCTTTTTCCAGTTCATCAAATAACATAATGCCTGGGCGGGTGTGCGAACCTACAATCGCAGTTTCATCAAATAAACTATGGCCTTCTTTAGAGCCGACATAGCCAGGAGGCGCGCCTGTGAGTGCAGCCGCATAGTGTTCCTGCGCCAAGGTATTCATATCAATGCGGCAGAAGGCATCGGGGCGACCATAAATGGCTTCGGCAATCAGGCGCACCGTTTCGGTCTTGCCAACACCTGTCGGGCCAAGCATTAAAGTCACTGAAAGTGGTCGCTCTGTGCTGGAGAAATCGGCCTTGACCACATACAGCATTTTTTCGATTTCATTCAGCGCTGCATCTTGTCCAATAATCCGTTGACGTAACAATTGCATGACTTGTGTAGGTTCAAAATGAAAGCGCGGCTTGCCAATCAAACGGTCTTTGGCGGATACATACTGATGTGTACTGATCGGCTGGGACGTTGCGGATTGAATGGTCGGTATGCCGTGTGGTGCGGTCGTCATCCTGCACTTTCCTTCTGCTGACAAGATGCCTGAGCATAGCAAATCTTGTGTTGCCGACTGATCGTTTTTAGCACTGAGCTGATCGTTTTAGTGGATAGATCATGCGCTATGCCACAGGATAAAGCTTGAAAAAATCAGATAAAGCAGCACATCATGTAAAGAATGTAGCAAGAATAGGATGACTCGTGAGCCCAAACGCAGGTGAGCATATCGAGAAAATTTTGGCAAATATGACCCAATTGCCAGGGGTTTACCGTATGTTGGGTAAAGACGGGGAGTTGTTATATGTCGGCAAAGCCAAAAATTTAAAAAACCGAGTGTCGAGTTATTTTGTCAAAACCATCGAGCATCCTAAAACGCAGGCTTTAGTGGCGCGTATTTATGATATTGAAACTTTGGTGGTGCGTTCCGAAACTGAAGCGTTATTGCTTGAACAAAATCTGATTAAGCTGCATCGTCCACCGTACAATATTATGCTGCGCGATGATAAGTCCTATGTTTATATTTTTGTGTCGGCAGATCAGCCTTATCCGCGTATTGCCAGTGGACGCGGCAAAGGCAAGCATCAGATAGGCAAGTTTTTTGGGCCTTATCCGAGTGCGTACAATGCCCGCGATACTTTGGTGGTGTTACAAAAACTGTTTAATGTGCGGCAGTGTGAAAACAGTTATTTTGCTCAACGGCAGCGTCCGTGTTTGCAATATCAGATCAAACGCTGTTCGGCACCGTGTGTAGGATTGATTTCGCCCGAAGAATATAAAGAAGATGTTAATAATTCGATTCGATTTTTACAGGGCGATAGTAAAGAACTGAATCAGCAATTGATTGCTAAAATGGAAGCTGCAGCCGAAGCGTTGGAATTTGAAAAAGCAGTCTTTTACCGTGACCGTATGGCTTTGTTGCGTGATGTGCAGGCACAGCAAGCCATTTATAAACTCAAAGGCGAAGCCGATATTATCGCAATTGCTTATCAGGCAGGTGTGACCTGTGTGCAAATTATGCATGTGCGCAATGGCAAAATGCTGGGCGGTAAAAGCTATTTTCCTGATATGTTGGGCGATGATTTGGGGCAAATGTTGGCCGATTTTATTGCCAACTTTTACTTTCAGGTGGCCGATGAAATTCCAGCGGAATTGATTGTTAATGTGGAAGTGGCAGATTGCAAAGAGTTGGAACAAGCCTTACAGCAACACTTCGATAAAAAAATTCAAATTAAACATAAAGTGCGTGAAACCCGTGCCGAGTGGCAAGAATTGGCACAAATGAATGTGCAGCATGCCATTAAAGGTAAACTCGCCAATCACTTTGAATTAAATGAGCGTTTTCATCAGTTAGAGCAAGTGGTTGGACGCCCGATTGATCGGATTGAATGTTTTGATATTTCGCACACTATGGGCGAAGACACTGTGGCATCTTGCGTGGTATTTGACAGTGGTGGTATTCGCAAACGTGATTATCGACAATTTTCAATTCAGGATATTCAGGCTGGAGATGACTATGCTGCCATGCGCCAAGCTTTAACGCGCCGTTATAAAAAAGCCATGCTGCCCGATTTATTGCTGATTGATGGCGGTAAAGGGCAGTTGAATATGGCGATGGAGGTCATGCAGGAGTTAGGATTGGATGCCTTTATGATTGGGGTGTCCAAAGGCGAAGGACGCAAACCTGGTCTAGAAACGCTACATTTTACCGATGGCAGCAAAATTCAGCTGCCTGAAGATCATAAGGCGCTGCATTTGATTCAGCAGGTACGTGATGAAGCACACCGATTTGCAATTACCAAGCACCGTGCCAAGCGCGATAAAAAACGTGGCTCATCAATACTTGAAGTGATTCCGGGCTTAGGGCCAAAACGTCGTCGTGATTTACTCACCCATTTTGGTGGCATACAAGGTGTCCTGAAAGCTTCTGAAAAAGAGTTGACTTTAGTACCCGGACTGGGTGAAGTAATGGCGCGTACGATTTATAAAGTGCTGCATGAATGACTAAATTTCCTGCCTCATGCCTTATATTAGCTAAAAATCTTGCGAGATATATCTCTCACGTCGCAAACATAGACGAATTGTCAACAGACCCTATTTACTGCATAAAAAGCAGTATTTTCTACAAAGGTAAATAGCAAAAAAGTGCATTGACTCTGTCGTCATTGAACATTCACATCAGATCGAAACCCTGTAATATCAACCACAACATTGTTTAAGGAAAAGCTATGTCGTTGCTACAGACCTATCAAGCCATTGCCGAGCAAGAATGGATAGACATCCCGTTTGGGTGGTTACAGGGGCGCACTATTTATGGTGGATTGGTGGCAGGTTTGATGATGCAAAAAGCCCAGCTTTGTATTGCCGATCCGAAAAAGCGCTTGCTAAGCAGCAGTGTCACGTTTGTCGGACCTGTGCAACAAGGTCGGGCACGGCTCACGGCGGAAATTCTGCGTGAAGGCAAATCTGTGACCAGTGTCGAAGTTCGTTTATGGCAGGATGATGCAGTACAAAGCATTTTAATTGCTAGTTTTGGTGCGGCACGTGACTCCAGCATTGTGGTGCAACAAGAACGTACTGCGCCCAATTTTCCACCTGCAACGGAATTGCCTGTTACACAGCATCATCCTTTAGCACCTGAATGTTTTCAGCAGATGGATTTGGTTTGGTCTGAAGGACAATATCCGTTTACTGCTAGTCATAAACCTGATTTTGCAGGCTGGATGCGTTTTAACCCAAAACAGCATACGAATCGTGCCATGACCATTGCCGATTTGATGGTGGCTTTTGATATGTGGCCGCCTGGAGTACTGCCGATGTTTGAGCAGCTCGCTCCTGCCAGTTCACTGACTTGGCATGTGACCTATGTCAATCCTTTGCAAAATCAGCTGCAAGATTGGATGAAATATAAAGTTTTTACCGATCATGCTAGCGGTGGTTATGCCACAGAATATGCGCACTTATGGGATGATCAGGATCGGCTAATAGCGATTGCCCGACAGACCATCACCGTGTTTGCCTAGTGACACCTACTAGCATTTCGTATAAAGTGAAGCCTATTCACGATGACAAATCCTCAAAAAACTTGTGAATATGCAGCGTAAAGAGGGGAAACATTGGCGGTGTCTATGACAACAGGTCGTATCCTGAACATTCCAAATATATTAACTTTGGCTCGAATCGCCTTGATTCCTGTTTTTTTGTTGGTGGCGTATTGGCCGCCTGCAATGGGCGTAAAAGGTTATGATGGTGGCATGACGCGTCATATTATTTTGACGTCTATTTTTGTGATTGCTGCTGTGACCGACTGGTTTGATGGCTATTTGGCACGTACTTTGAATCAGACCTCTGCATTTGGGCGCTTTTTAGACCCTGTGGCCGATAAACTTATGGTCGCTGCGGCATTGATTGTTTTAGTGCAATGGCAACCGACTATTTCTATGGCTTTTGCCGCGATTGTAATTATTTCCCGTGAAATTACCGTATCTGCCTTACGAGAGTGGATGGCTGAACTCGGCGCACGTACCAGTGTGGCGGTGTCTACAGTGGGGAAATATAAAACAGCATTCCAAATGATTGCGATTTCAGTGTTCTTATTGAACTGGCAACCATTGGAAATGGTGGCTTATTTGTTGCTCTATACTGCTGTAATTCTAACGCTTTGGTCGATGTTTATTTATTTAAAAGCGGCATGGCCATATTTGAAACAACCTTAAATATCGTGATTCTTCATTAAAAAGTGCTTCTGATTGAAGCACTTTTTGATTAACTATGGGTTTCTTCCTCGGCATCATCCTCATAAGTTTTGGCAATTTTTTCAATATTTAAACTTTTTGCCATCGCATCAAAAATTTCTTTATAAACCCCATTTTGATGATAAAGCGCATCATGTTCGCCATGTTCCGCAATCCTGCCATCTTTCATGACATAGGTGTAATCGGCATCAATAATTTGCGATAAGCTATGTGAAATGATGATGACCGTACGCCCTTGTTTAATTTCATCGAGGCTTTGTTTGATTTGTTCGGTTGCAATGGCATCCAGACTAGCAGTCGGTTCATCTAAAAAAATAATAGGTGGATTTTTCAGGAACATACGTGCAAGGGCAATCCGTTGTTGTTGACCGCCTGAAAGCATGAGGGCATCTGCGTCATAAGCCTGAGGCAATTGCAAAATTTGTTCGTGAATAGAGGCTTTTTGGGCTGCCAGAATCACATCTTCCAAGCTTGCATCAGTTTTGCCATAACGAATATTTTCAAAAATAGAGCCTTGGAAAATATGATTTTTTTGCAAAACCAAGCCGATATGGTCACGCAAATATTGAGTGTCGATGTGGTTAATATCAATCCCATCGAGCTGAATTGTTCCCTGTTGTGGTTCATAGAATTTATCTAATAAACTGATCAGGGTAGATTTTCCTGCTCCCGACAATCCCACCAATGCGGTAATTTTATTGGGCTGAATCTGCATTTGAATGTCTTTGAGTGCATGATGTCCATTCGGATAAAAAAAGTTTACCTGTTGCAGATCAAACTGCCCTCGAATAACTGGTTTAAGCGTACCACTTGGCTCAATTTCATGCTCGGCTTCCAAAATTTGAAAGAAGCTTTCTGAATAGATCATTGCATCATTGACTTCATCATAAATACGATGTAATGAGCGAATTGGGGCAGAAACATTGCCAAACAGCAACACGTGATACATGATCATGCCGATGCTCATTTGTCTATCTAACACAAAATAAGCAGTTAAAATAATAATCAGCACCACGCCAATTTGTTCAATAAAGCTTTTTAAACCATCAAATAAAAAACTGGTTTGGCGGGTCTGCATTTGATTGTGGGTCAGTTTTTTCTGCAGGGTGAGTTGTTTTTCTGCTTCGATGCTTTCTCTGTTAAATGATTTAATCACGGTAATTGAGTTGATGATGCTGAGAATCCCTTGGCTTTTTTTCTCACGTCCATCACGTAAATTACGTCGCCAGCTTCCTAGTTTTTGTGCCTGCTGATAGGTCAGCCAAAAATAAATAGGCACAATGAGTGTCGCGACCAAGCCCACATAAAAATTGGCATAATACATTAAGCCCAAAGCCACAATTGCACTGGTAAAGAGTGGCAAAATATCAATAAAGAAAATTTGCACTAAGCGGGTGAGCGAACCAATGCCACGATCTATACGTGTTTGTAATTTACCTGCTTGGTTGTTGTCCTGATTAAAAAAGGCCAGTCGATAACGCAAAAATTTCTCAATAATGCCCTGTGCCAAATCTTGTGACACAAAAATGCGTAGTTTTTCACCATAAAACTTCTGTCCAAACTGCACAAAGGCATTGATGATTTCTTTACCCAGCAAAATGGCTGAAATGGTGATTAAAATGTGCCAGCCTGCAGACAGACCTTGTCCTGCCTCAATTAAGGCGTTAATACGGTCAACAGCGTATTGTAAAGTTAGTGCATTGACTTGAGCTGTTAATGAGCCGATGAGCGTTAAAACTAAGGTAGCAATCACCAAGAGCTGATAAGGTCGAACGAAGGGACGCAATTTTTGAAATAAATGCCATAAATTCATAAGCTATTATTGTTATAAGAACGATGATTTTAAGTCTAAGGATGAACTTCACGACTCACAAGCCAAAAAGCTGTGTCATTTTGTGAGCAGTCCTGATCCTTGTTTTAGATTAAACAATAAGCTATTCAGCATAGGAATGACCATGAATCTAGAATTGTTTGCACCTGAGCGTTGTGACAACGTACTGCCTTATGACGGCATTGTGCAGGACTATGGTTTGGTGCTGAGTGCGGAGCATAGTGAGCGTTATTTGCAGTATTTTCTGCAACATTTGGCATGGCAGCCTGATGAAGGTCTGCTCTTTGGTCAGTATTATCGGACACAGCGCCAAGTGGTATGGTATGGCGATGAGCAGTATCAATATCGTTATTCGGGAGCAGTTAAGCAGGCACTGCTATGGCAGCCTGCTTTGTGGCGATTGAAACAGCAAATTGAACAATGGGTCGGGCATCCCTTTAATTCATGTTTGGCCAATTTATATCAAGATGGTACGCAGGGCTTGGGTTGGCACAGTGATGATGAGCCGAATTTAGGCAGACACGCTGTCATTGCATCTTTGAGTTTGGGGGCAACCCGTAAATTTTGTTTTCAGCATAAACACCGCGCCAACAAGGTTGAGCTACTGTTGCACAGCGGTCAGTTGTTGGTCATGCGTGGCACGACACAACACTATTGGAAACATGCCTTAATGAAGTCCAATAGAATTATACAACCCAGAATTAATCTGACCTTTCGCTATTTTCACACGGCTATTGAATAAAACTTGATTTAGCACTCTAAATCCTTATTCAGGAATAAATTTTAATTGTATTTAAATTCAGTGCTTTAAGGTATCAATAACCTAAATCTTTAAGTGAGTTCTATACTAAAACTGGTATTCAGTACTTCCACCTGTTTTTCAATTTGTTCTGCATTATCCTGCAAAATTTCAATCAGTTTTTGCAAATTGACAAATTCAAAACGGTTTTTAGATGCCAGCAGCGTCAATGCATAAGGTGCATCTTTAGATGAAAAACGAATCGGTACAGATAAGCCTGCAATTTCTGCATCGAGTTCGCCGTTAGAAAAATAATAGCCTTGTTTTTTGATTTTGCGCATTTGCTGCAAAAAGTCATCTTCATCTTGTGCAAAATTGACTTGTGCCAATTCGGTAGAAAAACGCTGGTAATAGTCTAAAATTTTAGCTTTAGGCAGATGCGCCATAATAATTTTTGGCGATGAGCCGACATAAACAGGACGTGGGCAGCCGCGACCATAAGACAGCAAAGGCGTATCTTTAAAGATTTCGTGATGCACATCAATGCAGGAATCTTGATTGAGTTGGGTCAATAAACAGCAAAATTCTGTACGTTCCGCAATTTTTTTCATAAACGGAATACTGATGGTGACCAAAGGATCGGTCGTGCGAGAGATAAAATCCAATACCGCAATTTTTGGCCCAAGGGTGTAATCTCCCGATGTGCCACTCATGCGCTGCAACAACTCTGCTGAAACCAACTCTTTTAAATAGCGGTAACTGGTAGGCTTAGATAAACCAAGTTCCTCACTAATGGTATCTACATTAATGACAGGACGTGCGGTTGAAAATAAGTCTAAGACTGTGAGAATCTTGCCAAAGCTAGACAGTGCCATGCGGATTTACCCATTCACACCAAAAGGATGGTGTCACTTTATATCAAAAAATCGCCAGACCAATAGACTTTTTAAAGATGATCTTAGGCATTCTAACGATCAATATCCCAATTCTTTCGTTTGTCGTTGTTATCTATTCAGAAACAGGATTTAAGGCTGAATGCCGTGAGGCTCACGATACCAGCTTTCAATCAATAGTGCTGCGGCAAGACTGTCGGCTGCGAGCTTTTTGCCACGCCCTTGGGCTTGATAATGATCAAGCTCATCACGTGCTTCACGTGTGGTTAGGCGTTCATCGACCATTAGGGTGTTGATATTGCTTTGATGGCGTAAGCGTCTGGCAAACTTACGTGCACGGGTAGACAGTTCCGACTCGCTATCATCCATATTTAAAGGTAAGCCCACTAGAAATAATTGTGGCTGATGTTGCTTGATGATTTTCAGCAAGTTTTCCCATTGTGGAATGCCATCTTTCATGGGGAAGAGGGCGAGTGGGGTCGCACTTTCAATTAGTGCCTGCCCCACAGCCATGCCCATTTTTTGCGTACCGAAGTCAAATGCCATGATAGTTTGGGCTTGTGTTGTTTCAGGCATGACCAATCTCTGAAGATAACCATGTTGGATCTACGCCCATTTTACGATAAGCGGCATCCCAACGATCGTCATAAGGTAAATTAAAAATTAAGTCCATGTCGGATTCGCAAATCAGCCAATCGCCCCGAGCAATTTCCTGTTCGAGTTGTTGTTTGCCCCAGCTGGCATAGCCTAAGGCAATTTGGTAGCGTCCAACGCCTTCATTGTGGGCAATTGCATCTAAAATATCTTTAGAGGTGGTGATACAGACATTTTCACCAACAGCGATAGATGAATGCCAAGTTGGCTGCCCTGTGTGTAAAACAAAACCTGCCTCAGGTCGTAATGGACCACCTTGTAGAACTTCGTGAGGATGCACATTATCTGCGTCTATATCTAAATCATTGAGTAATTCTTTGATTTGGATACCCGATGGACGGTTGATAATAATGCCTTGCGCACCGTCTTCATCATGACGTGCCAAATAGATGACGGTGTTTGCAAAAAACTCATCATTCATATCGGGCGGGGCTATGAGACAGCGATGCGTCAGATATTGTTTAGTCACCTAAGCAATTCTCCTTAAAAACAGTTGCTTCTAGAAAAACCTATTCCTTTAGGATACACGTTACTTGAGCTTTGTGATTTCACCAAGCTCTTTTTGTGACAGCGTTGGTTTTTAAGCCTGTTGAAACTTCAATTGGCGTAATTGTTTGGCGTGTTGCAAGGTAGTGTCATTAATTTCAACACCGCCTGTCATGCGTGCCAATTCTAAAATACGCGCATCTTCTTCTAATTCAACAATGGTACTGCTGGCAGGATCGGTCTGACGCTTTTTCACCAAAAGGTGCTGATCAGACTGTGCAGCTACTTGTGCTTGGTGGGTAATACATAAAATTTGAACGTGTTGCGCCAAACCTGCGAGCAAACGCCCCACAATTTCAGCAGTACCACCACTAATCCCGACATCAATTTCATCAAAAACCAAAACTTCAGCTTCGGTTTTTTCGGCATTCATGACTTGCATGACCAAGGCAATCCGCGATAATTCGCCACCAGAAGCCACACGTGCTAATGGCTGAGCAGGAATACCTTTGTTGGCAGTAAACAGTAGTTGAATAAAACTTAACCCCTCCGCAGAAACCTGCTCTAAAGGTTCAAACTTAAATTCAAAATGTGCCTCAGGCAGTGCCAACTGTTTGACTTGCTCGGTCAGTTGTTTGGCAAGTGGTGCGGCTGCTTCACGACGGATGTCATCTAAATGTTGTGCTTTGGCTAAAAAGTCCTGATGTGCCACTTCGACTTGTTCTGCCAAAGTTTCAGGGTCTTCAAGTTCATGTAAAGCAGTGAGCTCAGTTTGCCAAGTATCAAATTCTTGTTTTAATAATTCAGGTTGTGTGCGGTATTTACGCGCTAAACGATGAAAGACTTCTAATTTTTGATTCAGTTCTTCCATGCGTTCAGGGTCAAAGCTTTGACGATCAATAAACTGACGTAAATTGGCTGTCGCATCATCTAATTCACTTTGCGCATTTAACAATGAGTTATAAATTTCTGATAATTGTTCACTTCGTCCCGCATGCGATTCCAAGCGGCGAATAATCGAAGCAATTTCCTGAGTGATGTTTTGCTCGGCTTCGTCTAAGGCATTTAAGCTATAACTGCAATCCTGCATGATATGTTCATGATGGCTTAGGCGATCAAACTCTTGTTCAATCTCCTTATAATCGATTTGTACCAGTTCTTCGAGTTCTTCGAGCTGTAAGTTTAGAGTTTCGATGCGCTGCTTGCGAGTTGCCTGTGCATCCAGCGCCGCCTGATGCTGTCGGATATTTTTTTGCCAGGTACTATAAGCATCACGTACTGCTTGGGCAGGGGCATAAAAATTATAATAACGATCAAGCCAGTGCTTTGGATAAGGCGGTTCCAACAATTGTTGTTGGCTGTGCTGGCTATATAGCTGTACTAGCAAGCGTCCAATTTCTTTCAGCTCTGCCAAACTGCTTGGACGACCATTAATCCATGCTTTGCTGCGCCCTGTGGCAAAAATTACCCGACGTAAATGGATTTCACCAGACTCATCATCTAATTCATGTTCTTTTAGCCATTGTGCTTCAGGGCTATTGTCCTGATAACTGAAACTCGCGGTCACATCGGCTTTATCTGAGCCAAAACGTACATAATTGGTATCGGTACGTTCACCTAAACAGGCAGAGAGCGCATCTAAAAGTAAGGATTTACCTGCACCTGTTTCCCCTGTCAGAACGTTAAAACCTGTTTCAATATCCAGTGCTAAGTGGTCGGCAAGGGCAAAGTTAATCAGTGTTAAATGAGTCAGCATAAACGCATCCAAGCTGCGAAAAGTGTCAGTGAAAGAGAGTCAAGTTTTGGAAATGCCATAACAAGGCTGTTATTTTCTTCTATTTAATTCTAGCTTAAATTGCAGCGCAAACAACAAAAAATGTACCCGATAAGCATCATATATAAAACACATGATCATTTGATCATTTCATTGGATGGTCATTAAATTGCAGTATATTCACTTGGGGAGTTTTCGGTGCTGCTTGATATGGTGGAACTTAAACGATATAGATACTATTCGTGATCTGTTTCACATTCAGATTTAGCACTTTAGTGGGGAAGAATCTAGAGCAGAGTACTTTGCATGCCTCTGGCATTGGCTTAGACTGTGCTGTCAGCGTGTTGCATGCTGCGTATTGAAACATTGTTCAATTTACGCAAAGCCCACTGTAAACACAGATTGATTAGTTCTGAGGACAGAATTAAACTACATCAGTCAAAAATATAAAAACGCGTTACCTGGAGAATACGCATGTCAGCTCAGTTTGATCATGTATCAGTTGTGAAAAAGTCGAATGTCTATTTTGGTGGGCAATGCATCAGTCACACGGTGCAATTTGAAGACGGTACCAAAAAAACCTTAGGGGTAATTTTACCGACTGAACAAGCCTTGACTTTCGAAACGCATGTACCTGAACGTATGGAAATTATTTCAGGTGAATGTCGTGTCAAAATTGCCGATAGCGAAGAAAGTGAATTATTCCGCGCGGGTCAATCGTTCTATGTGCCTGGCAATAGCCGTTTCAGCATCGAAACCGATGAAGTGCTCGATTACGTGTGCCACTTAGAAGGCTAATCAGCCGATAATAGGGTATTGAATTAAGATTTCATTTTTCTCCTGCTTGAGCACCCAATCAAGCGGAATTGAATCAAGAAATTTTCACCCGAATCGGTTAAACTAGATCTTATTGAAATCCTGTAAAGTCAGCTTTGCAGGATTTTTCGTTTTCGCTGGTTTATTGGTGCATTAATTAGAGGTCGTTCATGGCAAAACCTGAATATTATTATGGCGTTCACTCGGTGGAGTCATTATTGGAGCTTGAGCCAGAGCGCGTCTTAACTCTTTTTACCTTAAAAGGGCGTGATGATCAGCGTTTACAAAAGATTTTAGAACTTGCCGAACCATTTGGCATTAGTGTGCAAAAAGCCAGCCGTGACAGCTTGGAAAAACTGGCAGGTTTGCCTTTTCACCAAGGAGTGGTGGCTGCAGTACGCCCACATCCAACTCTGAATGAAAAAGACTTGGATGCCTTGTTGCAGGCTGATAGCAAGCCTTTACTTTTGGCGCTCGACCAAGTCACCGACCCGCATAACTTGGGTGCGTGTATCCGTACTGCCGCTGCGATGGGGGTTACTGCCGTGATTGTGCCGCGTGATCGTTCAGCAAGTTTGACCCCAACTGCACGCAAAGTAGCTGCAGGTGGTGCAGAAAAAGTCAAATTTATCCAAGTGACCAATTTGGCACGTACTTTGGCGCATTTGAAACAAGAGTTTAATGTGCGCGTGGTGGGTACGATGCTGGATGAAAAAGCTTTGCCAATTCAGCAATTTGACTTTACAGGCACAGCAGTATGCGTGGTGATGGGCGCAGAAGATACAGGTTTACGCCCAATTACCCAGTCACAATGTGATCAAACCGTATTTATTCCAATGGCAGGAAATCTGCAAAGTCTGAATGTCAGTGTTGCAACAGGTATGGCCTTGTATGAAGCTTGTCGTCAGCGTCAGGCTTAATTGCTGATTTTGTATTTGCTATTTTATTGATGCTTTCAACACCGTGATTCGTCTATCTCCCCAAAAGCAAGGTTATGCTTTGGTGCTTGTTACCATGTGCATTTGGGGTGGTTTTACCCTAACTGCTCGGCTGAATGCACAATGGCAGATCAGTGCTTGGGATATTACCGCCTTACGCTTTGCTTTGGCTTTTTGTATTTTAATGCCGATTCTTATCTGGAAAAAAGATACGGCATTTTTATGGAAAAAAGAGCCTTTTATTTTGGCAATGATTGGTGGAGTGGGCTATTGCCTGACTGCGTATAGTGCTTTTCATTATGTACCTGCTGCGCATGCTGCCATTTTTTTGAATGGCTGTATTCCTGTTTGTACCGCCATTGCTGCTTGGATGTTATTTCGAGTGCCTTTTGACCGCCATACATGGATCAGTATTGTAATTATGCTGACCGCCATTGCGGGTATGAGTGCGCTGATGTATCAAGAAACAGGTGTTGCCTTTGGACTTGGGGATGGACTGTTTTTTATCAGCGCTATTTGGTGGGGTGTGTTTACGGTTTTATTAAGACAATGGAAGCTTTCCGCTTGGCATGCTATGGCGGGTGTCGCAATTTGGTCGGCAATCGTCTATGTCCCGATTTACGTACTGTTTTTCCCGAAACAACTCAGCACACCTGAACCGATTCATTTATTGCTGCAAACTATTTTTCATGGAGTGTTTGTGGTGATCATCGCAACACTTAGCTATGTCGAGGCAATTAAGCGTTTGGGAGCATTCAAAACTGGCAGTATTGTGACCTTGGCGCCGTTTATCGCTGCGATTCTTGCTGTCCCTTTATTGGGTGAACCTTTGAGTTTAGCAATTTTATGTGGCTTGGTGGGTATGGGGATTGGTGCTTTGCAACCTTGGCGTTGGTGGGCCCGACCTGACAGCTTAAAAGCTCAACTTGAACAGCAAAAACAACAGTCAGATTAATTTGCTTACTGCATCGCTCGCTTTAAATACTGCTGATGCAATACTTCAAGTTTGCTATACAAATGATCTAAATGCCCATCATTTAGCACAATGTCATCGGCTAGGCGTTGTTTTTCAGCACGTGGCATTTGTGCTTGAATAATTTTATGAATTTGCTCAACCGTTTGACCATCACGTTGTGAAGCACGGTGAATTTGTAGGGCTTCAGTAGCATCAATCAATAATGTATGTCGGGTCAATTGATGTTGATTGGTTTCAAACAAGAGTGGTGAAACCAAAACCACATAGGGACTGTCGGCAGTATCTAATTGTTGAATAATCGATTCACGAATTGCAGGGTGGGTGATTTTTTCAAGTGCTTGTCGTGCACTTGGTTCTTTGAAAATGTGTTCACGTAATGCGCGACGATCTAGTTCGCCATTTTCAAGTAAAACCCAATCGCCAAAGTGTTGTTGAATTTGCTTTAAGGTAGGCTGTCCTTTTTCAACCACTTCACGTGCAACAACATCCGCATCGACCACAACAATGCCTTGGGTCTCGAACCACGCACTGGCTGCAGACTTGCCACTGCCAATTCCTCCTGTTAGACCCAAAACAAAACGCATGTGCTGTCCTTATTGTCCCAAATATACTTTCATGATTTGCTCGCCCCATAAAAATGCAATCCAGCCCGCAATGGCGATATACGGACCAAATGCAAAGGGTTGGTTTTCTTTACGCACTTTTAACAGAATAATGCCAATAATAGCCCCAACTAAGGACGATAGCAGCACAATCAGGGGTAACATCATCGGCCCCATCCATGCACCTAAAGCGGCAAGGAGCTTGAAGTCACCATAGCCCATGCCTTCTTTGCCTGTGACGATTTTAAACAGGTAATACACCACCCATAGACATAGGAAGCCAATTACATAACCCCAAATTGCCGATGTCGGTGAGGTATAGATGGCATAGCTGTTGACTGCCAAACCCAGTGCAGCCAAAGGCAGGGTGTAACGGTCTGGCAAGAGTTGTGTATCAAAATCAATGAAGGTGAGTGCAATCAAGGTATAAGTGAGCAGCAAACCAAACAGCATTTGTACAGTTGGGCCAAATACCGCAAGCACAATCAGGGCGCAAACAGCGGTTAATACTTCAATCATTGGATAACGTACGCTGATCAGGTTTTGGCAGTTGCCACATTTACCGCGTAATACCAACCAACTCAGCACAGGAATATTTTGATACCAACGAATTGGGTTGTGACATTTGGGGCAGGTCGATGCAGGTTTGCTCAGGGTGATTTTACTTTCATCAATAATGGCTTGTTCAGGATGTAATAACATTTGGCAGTCATTACGCCACTCCTGTTCCATCATTTTTGGGGTGCGGTAAATCACCACATTCAAAAAACTGCCAATACATAAACTAAAAAGTCCAACTGCGATATAGAGCGCAGTTGGATTTTGGATAAAGTACGCGATTAATTCTTGCATTAAACCACAGAACCCATTTGGAAGATTGGAAGGTACATGGCGACAACTAAACCACCCACTAAAATACCCAAGACAGACATAATCAACGGCTCCATCATTGAGGTTAAGCCATCTACTGCGTTGTCGACTTCGTTTTCATAGTGGGTTGCGACTTTATCTAGCATGGCATCTAGCGCACCTGATTCTTCACCAATGGCTACCATTTGCACCGCCATAGAAGGGAATTTATTGGTGACACGCATGGCGAATTGTAGCTGCTGTCCTGTCGCGACATCATCACGGATTTTCATCACCGCTTCTTCATAGACCACGTTATTGGTTGCCCCAGCGGTCGATTCCAAAGCATCAATTAAGGGTACACCAGCAGCAAAAGTAGTGGCTAAAGTACGGCTATAACGCGCGATAATGGCTTTATAGACCAAGTCACCAAAAATAGGCGCTTTCAGTGCCGCTTTGTCTAAGAAGTCACGGAATTTTTTACTGCGTTTTTTAGTTTCCAAGAAACCTGCAATGATGACCCCAATCACAATAATCAGAATAAACCAGTATTTCTGCATCCATTGTGACATGTTCACCACCATTTTAGTGAAGGCAGGCAAGTCTGCACCAAAAGAGCTAAACAACTCTTCAAACACAGGTACGACTTTCACCATCAAAATAATGGTCACAATCACGGCCACCACAATGACCGTTGCAGGGTATTTCATGGCTTTTTTAATTTTTTGTTTGAGTAACTCACTCTTTTCTTTATAGATCGCGACACGATCTAGCATGGTTTCTAGGGCACCCGATTGTTCACCAGATTCGACCAAAGAACAAAATAGGTTGTCAAAATATTGAGGATATTTACGCAATGCGCCAGCAAAGGTATTCCCGCCTTCCACTTCACCTTTAATGCCTAAAACCACTTCACGCATGGCGGGGTTTTCAAGACCTTCGGCAACAATCTCAAAGCTTTGTACCAAAGGCACACCTGCTTTCATCATAGTGGCAAGCTGACGCGTGAAAATAGTGATGTCTAAGGTCGACACCCGTTTTTTCATTAAGCCTTCAAGAATATTCTTTTTCTTTTGGCGAATCGTCTTGATGGTAATCCCTTGTTTACGCAATGTGACCTTTGCCAAGGCCATATTACGCGCTGGAATTTCCCCTTTTAACTTAGCCCCTTTGCGGTCAATCCCTTCATAAACGAAGGTGGGCATCATCTGTGCTTTTTTGACAGCCATGCGTATTTATCCTTATTTTAAATTTTACAACTATTCACTGGTCACACGATTGACTTCTTGCAATGAAGTCACCCCCTGCATGACCTTAAGTAACCCCGAACGACGCAGATTGTTAAACCCCGATTTTGCTGACGCATCAGCAATTTGGATGGCATTACCATCCTCCATAATAATTCTAGAAATTTCTGGTGTGACTTTCATCACTTCATAAACACCAACACGTCCTTTATAACCTTCACGGCATTCAGAACAGCCTACAGGTTGATAGACCTGAAATTCTGGATTGCTCAAATCGGCTTCAGTAAAGCCCATTTCCAATAAGCTTTGTTTTGGAATATCGGAAGGAGCTTTGCAATGCGGGCATAGGCGTCGTGCCAAACGCTGTGCAATGACGAGGTTTACCGAAGTTGCGATGTTAAAGGAAGGAACGCCCATATTGCGTAAACGCGTTAAAGTTTCTGGCGCACTGTTGGTGTGGAGGGTAGATAAAACCATGTGACCTGTTTGGGCTGCTTTAATTGCAATTTCTGCAGTTTCAAGGTCACGAATCTCACCCACCATGACAATATCAGGGTCTTGACGTAAGAAAGATTTCAGAGCGGCAGCGAAGGTTAAGCCCACTTTATTGTTGACGTTAACCTGGTTGATGCCTTCTAAGTTAATTTCCACAGGGTCTTCGGCAGTGGAAATGTTGGTATCTTCTCTGTTTAAGATATTTAAGCCTGTATATAGCGATACCGTTTTACCCGAACCCGTTGGACCTGTAATCAGTAACATGCCTTGCGGTTTTTCTAAGGCTTCCATGAACAATTCTTTTTGTTCTGGTTCATAGCCCAAAGCGTCAATCCCAAGCATCGCGCTAGATGGGTCAAGAATACGCAGTACGATTTTTTCACCGAACAATGTTGGCAACGAGTTCACACGGAAGTCGATGGATTTATTTTTAGATAGTTTTAATTTAATACGACCATCTTGCGGGACACGCTTTTCAGAAATGTCCATTTGGGACATCACTTTTAAACGTGATGCCAAGCGGTTAGCTAACTGTAAGGGTGGGGTGGCAATTTGACGTAATACACCATCGACACGGTAACGCACTCGATAGGTTTTTTCATACGGTTCAAAGTGTAAGTCCGAAGCACCCATGCGAATTGCATCAATCAGTAATTTGTTGATGTATTTAACAATTGGGGATTCATCACCCTGCGGTTCATCTTCTGCAGCTTGTTCTGGTTCGCTGTTACCATCTTCAAAGTTGAGATCGAAGTCATCATCTTCAAATTCAAAAGCAGACTCACTCGCAAAGTTTTGTTCAATCAGTTTTACCAATTTATCGTGTTCGACCACAATGGCTTCAATATTCATTTTACTGTTGAAACGAATGGCATCCATTGCTTCGATATTGGTCGGGTTACTGGTCGCAACGTAAAGCAGGTGATTGCGCTTAAAAATAGGTAAAAGGTTATATTTGCTGAAAAGCTTTTCATCAATGCCTTCACGCACGATGAGCGCAGAGTCATACACGCTTAAATCAAAAATAGGTTCGCCAAACTCATTAGAAATTTTTTCAGCAATGATTAAAGGCGCGATATTTAGGTTTTGAATGAGATAGGGAACAATATCAACATTATCTTTTTGTGCGGCTTTAATGGCAGTTTGCATATTTTCAGCAGAAACGAGCCCATCTTCGACCAAACGTCGAATAAAACCTGTAAATCTAGGTGTAGCTTGTTGTACTGACATTCCCCAACGTCCTCAAAATCAAGATTGTTTATAATTGGTATCTTAAAATTATACTTTTGTTGCACAAAAATACCATATCTGAAAGTGCTGTCACCACCTAAGTATCGCCTAAAAGCATGAACCAGTTACATTAATCTGCTAAAAAAATTGTAAGTCCTGCCATGAAAAGATACTTCATGCAGCAGTTTGATGCAAAGCTTGTACAAAAAACTCAGCAGAAATGTGATTTGCGTGTAGAATGTGCGCGATTAAATGAATTGTTTTTGCAGGTTATTCTATGTCGGCTACGACGATTAAGCCTTGGGTGGTTGGCAATTGGAAGATGAATCCGATACATGCCGATGCTCAGCAACTTATTTCTGAATTTAAAACATTATTACAAGACAGCCCTGTAGAGGCTGAAAAGTGTCATTTGGGGATTGCACCTGTCACTTTGGCTTTAACTCAAATTCAAGCTGCATTGAGCGAAGCAGTACGTCCTGTCTATACCGTTGCACAAGACCTTTCCCGTATTGCGGGTTTGGGTGCATATACAGGCGAAGTCAGTGCAGAATTGCTAAAAGACAGTCAAATTGATTATGTATTGGTTGGGCATTCAGAACGTCGTGAACTTTTTGCAGACACACCAAGCATTTTGAATGAAAAAGTTAAAAATGCCTTGCAGGCAGGTTTGACAGTTATTTATTGTGTGGGTGAAAGTCTGCAACAACGTGAAAGCGGTCAGGCAGAGCAAGTTGTTTTGCAACAAATTTGTGATATTGCTGCTGTGGTTGACGCTGAGCAATGGCAACAGATAGTGATTGCGTATGAACCTATTTGGGCAATTGGTACAGGCAAGACCGCATCACCTGAAGATGCGCAAACCATGCATGCAAAAATCCGTGAAGGTTTAAGCCAAATCACCGCTTATGCGGTGACTCTACCGATTTTATATGGTGGTAGTGTAAAACCAGAAAATGCCGTAGAGTTAGCAGCCTGCCCAGACATTAATGGTGCTTTGGTCGGTGGTGCATCCTTAAATGCGGCATCGTTCCATCAAATTGCGCAAGCCTTTGCAAATACACAATAATGAGGAGTTCAGCATGCAAACATTTGTGCTGGTAGTACATATTATCTTAGCCATTTTAATGATTGGACTAATTTTGGTTCAGCATGGTAAAGGTGCAGATGCAGGTGCTTCTTTTGGTGGCGGTGGTGCGGCAACCGTATTTGGTGCGTCAGGCTCAGGTAACTTTTTAACCCGTTTAACGGCAATTTTAACAGCATTGTTTTTTGCAACCAGTTTAACTTTAGCGGTGTTTGCCAAGAAACAAACCACAGGTGCATATAGTTTGCAGACTGTACAAACGACTGCACCTGCACAGCCAGTATCGCCTGAAACTTCACCAACTGCGCCTAAAAGCGCTGAATAATTTTATTTAGCACTTTCTTTTTTCGCATGATGCGACTAGAATGCGTCACAGCTGCGGTGGTGGTGGAATTGGTAGACACGCTACCTTGAGGTGGTAGTGCTTTCGGGCGTGGGGGTTCAAGTCCCCCCTTCCGCACCAACTTATAATCCAGAAAACATAAGTTGGTGTTAAGCAGCAAATCTGTTGATGCGGGATGGAGCAGTCTGGTAGCTCGTCGGGCTCATAACCCGAAGGTCGTTGGTTCAAATCCAGCTCCCGCTACCAATCAATCCTAAGCTTATCGTGAATTAAGCGTAGGCAACTTAAATTATTTTAGGTTGAGATAAGTATTTACATGTTGTTGCGGGATGGAGCAGTCTGGTAGCTCGTCGGGCTCATAACCCGAAGGTCGTTGGTTCAAATCCAGCTCCCGCTACCAATATTTTAAAAGTGTGATTATGCTCTAATATGAGTTTTACGCTTTATACTGACTAAGGTGCAACTTAAGTCAGGCAAAAATGCTAAGTTTGATTGAAAACTTATTCATATTTGTATATAATTTTTGCACGTTGATGCGGGATGGAGCAGTCTGGTAGCTCGTCGGGCTCATAACCCGAAGGTCGTTGGTTCAAATCCAGCTCCCGCTACCAAGTTTCTAATGGTGTGGTACGTTAGTTTTAGTTGATTGAATTCAGCATAATAAACTAGCAAAGATGGTTAGATTTAGTCTAATCCCCGCAACCAAGTTTCTAAAGAGGCTCACAACTAGGTGGGCCTTTTTGCACAGTGGATATTGGTTTTACTGTGCAAGAATAGGGGCGATTACGCCCTTTTTTATTGGCTATCGTGTAGTGTCGATACAAGCCGTGCGCGGCCTAAAGTCAAAGTGTCATGTTTCACTACTACTATAGTTTGTATGAATGTGTAGTGGTCAAATAAGACCATTGAACCGCAGCAGAATGACGAGAGTAAATGAAGCTATCAAATAAAACTCAAGCACTTCAGGACTTAATTGCGCCAGCAGTGCAAGCATGTGATGTGGATCTTTGGGGAATCGAGTTTATTCCACAAGGTAAGCGTTCTTTGTTACGTATTTATATCGACAAAGCTGTCGATGAAAATGCAGAACCTGTCTTAAATGAAGATGGCGAATTAGAGCAAGGTCGTGGTATTGGTGTGCAAGATTGTGTACGTGTAACCCAGCAAGTTGGTGCAATGCTTGATGTGCATGATCCAATTTCAGGTGAATATGCACTTGAAGTATCCTCTCCGGGTTGGGATCGTCCATTTTTCCAATTAGAGCAATTGCCTGCATATATTGGGCAAACCATTGCGTTACGTTTAATCAGTGCTGTAGAAAACCGTCGTAAATTTCAAGCGAAATTGGTTGCTGTAGATCTGGAAAATGAAACCATTCAGGTCGAAGTGGAAAAACAGCAAGTATTGGAGATTGACAGTCACAATATTGATAAAGCAAACCTGATTTACCAAGATTAATCAAATTAATAAGAATCTGAACGAATAGGTGACTTATGGCACGTGAAATTCTTACCGTCGTTGAAACGGTTAGTAACGAAAAAGGTGTAAGTCGTGAGGCAATTTTTGAGGCGCTTGAACAGGCTCTTGTTGCTGCGACGAAAAAGAAATTCTACGAAGGCACAAACTCAGAAGAAGCACGTTTACGTGTGGAAATTGATCGTAAAACAGGTGACTACAGCACTTTCCGTCAGTGGGAAGTGGTGGCAGATGAAGATCATGAAATGCCTGCATGCCAAGATGCAATTTCTGATGTAGACCCTGCAAAGTGGTCAATTGGCGATATTCGCGAACTTGAAGTTGAGTCAATTGACTTCGGTCGTATTGCTGCGCAAATTGCCAAGCAAGTGATTGTGCAAAAAATTCGTGAAGCAGAACGCGCATTGGTTGCAGATGCTTATGAAGCCAAAGTAGGCGAGCTGATTTACGGTGAAGTGAAAAAGCAAACCAAAGATGGCTTTATTATTGATTTGGGCGACAATGCAGAAGCATATTTGGCGCGTGAAGAAATGATCACCAAAGAAATTTTGCGTCCTAAGCAGCGTGTGAATGCAATTTTGTACAGCGTGAACCGTGAAGGTCGTGGTGCACAATTGTTGTTGTCACGTGCCAAGCCTGAAATGCTGATTGCATTGATGAAAAAAGAAATTCCAGAAATTTCTGAAGAAATCATCGAAATTAAAGCAGCAGCGCGTCAGCCAGGTGTACGTGCAAAAATTGCAGTAAAAACCAACGACCATCGTATTGACCCTGTAGGTGCATGTATTGGTATGCGTGGTACACGTATCCAAGCGGTACAGCAAGAGTTAAATGGTGAGCGTATTGATGTTGTGGTGTGGTCTGATGATCCAGCACAATATATCGCCAGTGCTTTAGAGCCAGCCGATGTATCGGGTATTGTGATTGATGAAGAAGAACGTACTGCAGACATTATTTTCGCAACCAGCGATCAGTTGGCACGTGCAATTGGTTCACAAGGTCAAAACGTACGTTTAGCCTCTGAACTCACAGGTTACAAGCTGAACATGATGCTTGAAGAAGAGTATCACGCACGTCAGCAAAATGAAGCGCAACAATACTTGGACTTGTTTGTTTCACGTCTAGACATTGCTGAAGATTTGGCGATGGCATTGGTAGAAATGGGCTTCACTTCATTAGAAGAAATTGCGTATGTTCCTGCGGAAACATTTGACGAAATTGATTTAGATGAAGAACTTGTTGAAATGTTACAAGGCCGTGCCAAAGAAGTGGCTTTGGCAGAAGCATTGCAACAGCAAGAAAATATCCAAGATCCGAGTGAAGAACTTCTAGCAATGGAAGGCATGACACAAGAGATCGCTTATGCGCTTGCCGCTCGTGGTGTCATTACAGTTGATGATTTAGCTGACCAAGCGACTGACGATATCGAAGATATAGAAGGTTTAGGTACAGAAAAAGCGGGTCAATTGATTATGAAAGCGCGCGAATCATGGTTTAACTAGGAGGTAATATATGACGGACAAGTCGATTAAAGAGTTAGCGCTCAGTGTAGGTCGTCCAGTTGAGAAACTCCTGGAACAGGTTCGTGACGCAGGTTTACCACAGCGTAACGCTGACGATATTATTTCCACGGAACAACAAAGTACCCTAGTGAACCATTTAAAAAAGGTTCACGGTCAAGAGGGTAAAGCAGGACAAATCACGTTGAAACGTAAAACCACCAGTACCGCTAAAGTGGCAAGTACTTCGGGCAAAGCGAAAACGATTAATGTAGAAGTTCGCAAGAAGCATACATTTGTAAAGCCAGATCCTGAACAGATTAAAGCGGAAGCACTGGCAAAAGCACAGGCGGAAGCAGCTGAAAAAGCGCAAGCAGAACAGCAAGCACGTGACGTGGCAGAAAAGAGCAAAGCGAAAGCAGACGCGCCTCAAGCAGGTGCCGCAAAAGCGAAACAAGCTTTAGATGCAATGCGTGCAGCAGCCAAGCAAGAAACAGCCAAGCAAGAAGTTGCAAAAGCTGCGGTTGTGGTGAAACGTAAGTCAACCAACAAGCCAATTGTGAAGCAAGCAGTGAAAGTCACTGAAACACCTGAGCAAAAGAAAGCGCGTGAAGCGCAAGCAGCTCAGTTGAAAGCGACTGAAGAAGCAGCACGTCGTAAAGCTGCTGAAGAAGCGCAGCAACGTACGCTTGAGCAAATGCGTCAGATGGCATCTAAATACTCAAATGAAGATGCAACCGCTACCATTCGTGTGGTAGATGATTCTCCATTGGCGGCTGGTCTTGTGGGTCAGGCTTATGAAGATTCATTTGCCAAAGAAGACCGTGAAATCAAGCGTGGTACCAGCACCACCAATACACGTTCACCGAAAAAAGGTGGTCGTCGTGGTCAGGAAGAACAGTCTTTCAGCCAAAACTCACATAAACGCGGTTTGAAAACGAGCCAAGCCAACAAGCACGGCTTTGAAAAACCAGTTAAAAAACAAGTTTATGATGTTGAAATTGGTGCAACGATTGTGGTTGCGGACTTGGCTGCAAAAATGGCAGTTAAAGTACGCGAAGTTATTAAATCACTCATGAAAATGGGTGAGTTAGTTACGCAAAACCAAGCGATTGAGCAAGAAGTTGCAGCACTTGTAGTTGAGGAAATGGGCCACAACCCAGTTCTAGTATCTGATACGCAAGCTGAAGATAACTTACTTGAAGCTGCTGAAGAGGCACGTGGTGTTCAAACGACACGTCCACCAGTGGTGACCATCATGGGTCACGTTGACCATGGTAAGACATCATTACTTGACCGTATTCGTCGTGCCAAAGTGGCTGCAGGCGAAGCGGGTGGTATTACCCAGCACATTGGTGCATACCACGTACAAACCGATAAAGGCATTATCACCTTCTTAGATACACCGGGACACGCAGCGTTTACTGCAATGCGTTCACGTGGTGCGAAAGCGACAGATATCGTGGTATTGGTCGTTGCGGCAGATGATGGTGTGATGCCACAAACTGCAGAAGCCATTGACCATGCGCGTGCAGCGGGTACGCCAATTATTGTTGCCATTAACAAAATGGACAAAGAATCGGCTGATCCAGACCGCGTATTGAATGAATTGACCACCAAAGAAATCGTACCTGAACAATGGGGCGGTGACGTACCTGTTGCAATGGTTTCGGCGCATTCAGGTCAAGGTATTGATGAACTTCTTGACTTAATTTCAATTCAAGCAGAAATGATGGAATTGAAAGCATCTGAAGAAGGTGCAGCGCAAGGTGTGGTGATTGAAGCGCGTGTAGATAAAGGTCGCGGTGCAGTGACGTCAATTCTGGTACAAAACGGTACTTTGAATGTAGGTGACTTGGTACTTGCAGGTTCATCTTATGGTCGCGTACGTGCCATGACTGATGAAAACGGTAAGCGTATTAAATCTGCAGGTCCTTCAATTCCAGTTGAAATTTTAGGTTTACCTGAAGCGCCAATGGCAGGTGACGAAGTTCTTGTTGTAAATGACGAGAAGAAAGCACGTGAAGTTGCCGATGCGCGTATGGATCGTGAGCGTCAAAAACGTCTTGAGCGTCAAAGCGCAATGCGTCTTGAAAACATCATGGCATCAATGGGCAAAAAAGACGTTCCATTTGTCAATGTGGTATTGAAGACCGATGTACGAGGTACTTTGGAAGCCTTGATTGTTGCATTGGGCGAGTTGTCTACCGATGAAGTACGTGTACGTGTGATTGGTTCAGGCGTAGGTGCGATCACTGAGTCTGACGTTACGCTTGCAGAATCTTCAGAAGCTGTATTACTGGGCTTTAACGTACGTGCTGACAATACTGCGCGTCAAAAAGCCGATGCCGATGGTATTGACATTCGTTACTACAGCATCATCTATCAATTAATTGATGATGTGAAAGATGCGATGAGCGGTAAGCTTGCACCTGAACACCGTGAAACTATTTTGGGTGTTGCAGAAGTGCGTGAAGTGTTCCACTCAAGTAAGTTCGGTGCAGCTGCAGGTTGTATGGTACTTGAAGGCGTACTTCACCGTAACAAACCAATTCGCGTATTACGTGATGATGTGGTGGTATTCCAAGGTGAGCTTGAGTCACTTCGTCGTTATAAAGACGTGGTGGAAGAAGTTCGCGCAGGTATGGAATGTGGTCTTGCAGTAAAAGGCTATAAAGACATCAAACCACTTGATAAGATTGAAGTGTACGATGTTCAATTGATTAAACGGAGTCTTTAATGGCGGGTAGTCAACGTCTGAAGCGTATGGCGGATACAGTACAGCGTGAGCTGTCAGAACTGATTCGCCAAGAGCTGAAAGATCCACGCTTAGGTGGTCTTGTGACCATCTCTGCAGTGAAGGTGAGCCCAGACTTAGGATATGCGGAAGTGTACGTGACCGTCATGGGACGTGAATTAGGCGATGAGCAAAGCGAAACGGCAAATAAAGAAACCTTGGATGTGTTGAATAAAGCATCAGGCTTCTTGCGCCATGAGTTAAGCCGTCGTATTAAGACACGTATTACCCCGCGTTTGCGTTTTCACTACGATAAAACCAATGCCTATGGTAACTATATGTTTGGTTTGATTGCAGAAGCGGTAAAAGATTTACCTCCTGCAGCACCTAAGCAAGATGAAGAATAAATCAGTGATGATAAAAAATGCCACCTTCGGGTGGCATTTTTTTGTCTATCATGTTTGAGCTTTTGCAATGTAAGCAAGGTTATATCGGATACGATGCTTTTTTTAATGCCTGACTAATATTCTAGACCAAATCATCATGGGACTTTTTTTCATAACGACGTAAATTACGACGTTGGCGTTGCCACGGTAATGGACGGTCTAAGGTTTCAGGCACATTGCCACTCATCGAACGTAAACGTAAATGCAGTGCTGCCTGTGCCATTAAATTGGCAGAAACAGGCGCGGTAATAAACGCAAATAGGGTGATTAATACTTCTGCAAAGCCAAATCGTCCTTCAAATGCCGCATAAATAATGGCTGCAATTAAGAAACTGCCTAGTCCTAAAGTGCTGGATTTTGTAGGGGCATGCAGTCGCATAAATAAGTCGGGTAGGCGAACCATGCCAATGCCGCCCACCAACATGAAAAATGCGCCAATAATTAAAAAGAATGACACTAAAATTTCCATGAGTAATTGCATGTTCATTCTCCTTAATCAATCACATGACCACTGGTGAAGTAACGCGCCAGTGCTGCAGTAGACACAAAGCCTAGCATCGCCACCAATAACGCACCTTCAAATAATGAGGTACTGGTCCAATAGATACCCAGAACCACCACCAAGCAGGTCGCATTTAAAAACAAGGTATCCAAGGCCAACAGGCGGTCTACAATTGAAGGGCCAATAATCAGGCGATATAGGCACATAAACATGGACAGCGTAATCGCAACCATGCAGATTCCAAGTGCATAAGGCAGAATCATCATTGCTTTTCTCCTGACTGTGCACCAAAAATTTCAATCAGCGGTTTTTCATAACGATTTTTGATGTCTTGAATATCTACACTTTCATCTGCAGTGTTTAAGGCATGCACCAAAATATCGCCACGGTCTTGGTCAATACCTGCTGTAACCGTGCCTGGTGTGGTGGTAATGATCATCGCCAAAATACTGTTGACCTGTTCGTGTTGTGTTTCGAGAGGGACACGGAACCATTTTGGCTGCATACGGTCTGTTGGGCCAAGTACCAGTTTTGCGACACGAATATTACAAATCATAATATCCCAGACCACCACGAAGAATAAGCGAATGGCTGCAGTCCAGTTGATGTCTGGTGTACGCGCAATAAAGGGCTGGATCAGTTTGGGAATCAAGAGCGCCAAGACCAGTGCCATCAACAGATTCCCTGCAGAAACACTATGCGCCAACATCAGCCAACTCAGTGCCACCAAGACAGATACAAACGGGTGTGGCAGCAGGTTATCCCAAAACGAAGTTTTTGGTCTCGTTTTTTGCATGTTTAGGGCTCCGCAGGTTTGAGTTGAGTATCGCTAGGTTGCTGTGCTTCCTCACGATTTTGCTGTTGAATCTGACGTTGTTTATAGTCGGAAATATGCTCGCCTTCCAAGGTGTTTGGATCAATCACATAGGGAATTAAATGTGCATTGGTGTCAATTGCTTCGCCACCGTACTTGGTTTGAGGTAAGTACAATGGATCATAAGGTTGTACGCTAATCACATTTGCAGCACGGTCTTTTTTCAGAATCAGTGCTTCATAGGCCGCATTATGTTGAATCTGCTGTGCAGTATTCAGCATATATTGTTGAATTGGATTGGCAAATACCACGTACAGCACTAAACCCGTTAGGAGAAAATAAATGACACGGTCATTACGGGGCGGTGCAATCGCAGGTAGTGCCTGATATTCATAATAGGCTTCAGTTTGCGCATCATCTTCAGGTTTGGTCGCGCGCCAAAATAAAATAAAGCCGACACGGGTGAATGCAATAATACTCAGCAAGCTGACCAAGAGAATAATGCCAATAATCCAGCCTTGATGTGCCATATTGGCGGTGGCTTGCAAAATAAAGACCTTGCCCAAAAAGCCACTAAACGGTGGCAAACCTGCCATCATTAAGGCAATCATGAAGTATGTGATTGCCAGTACTTTGTGTTGCTTCATTTGCGGGGCAATATTGAAGTGATCTTTAAATGCGCCACGTTGTGAGGTAATCCAGCCACACAGCAAATAGAAAGCCGCTGCAATTAAGGTACTGTGTACTAAGTAATACAGTGCGGCTGACCATGCCTGTGTGTTCAGCATCGAAATGGCGATCAGGATCGTACCAATCGAAGACAGCACCATAAAACCGACAAAACGACGTAAGCGCTCTGCACCAATTGCGCCAATGACCCCATACAGTGAGGTAATTAGACCAATCGGCAGCAACCAGTCTTGTAGGATTTTATGGCTCAGTGCATCATCAAATACGGTTCCATTAACCCGCAAAATGGCATACACACCCACTTTGGTCATGATGGTGAATAAGGCTGCCACAGGGGTTGTCGCCACGGCATAGGTTTTAGGAAGCCAGAAACCGACAGGAAGCATAGCGGCTTTAATACCAAATACCACAAATAGCAGTAAGCCACCTGCCACCGCAATTTTATGTGCATCAGCATCGAGTAGCGGAATAAGACGTGCCACATCGGTCATGTTTAAACTGCCGACACTGCCGTAAATCATCCCCAAACCAATTAGGAACAGGGCAGAGGCCAACAGGTTGATGGTGACGTAATGAATCCCGAGTTGAAAACGTGCTTTGCCTTGACCGTGCAATAACAACACATACGAGGCGAGCAACAAGATTTCAAAAAATACGAACAGGTTAAATAAGTCGCCTGTGAGGAATGCACCGCAAAGTCCCATGAGTAGGAAATGCACCATGGTATGAAAATAGCGACCACGTTCATCCCATTTTTTGCTGGAAAACCACAGTAATGGCAAGGCAAGTGAATAAGTCAGTACCAACATGAGGGCAGACAGTTGATCTAGCACTAAAATAATGCCAAACGGGGCGGCCCATTCGCTCAAATTATAAATAATAATTTGCCCACTGCTGACTTGAATTAAATAGCTAATTGCAGTGACTAAACCGAGTGTGGCAGAAAGATAGCTAATGCCACGACGCCATGGCTGACGCCAGTCATGTGAGAGTGAACCAAAGCCCGGATTGCCTAATAGCACTAAAATAAATGCGGTAAAGGTTGGAATCAGGATGCTAAAAATAGGTGAATGCTGTAGCCAAAATTGGAGGAAATCAGTCATTATGGCTCATCCTCACGTGGGTCAAGCAGTGGATGTTCTTCTTTGGCATCGACGTGGTCTGTCCCTGTTTCATAACGGCTACGCAGCGCCAATTGCACAATAAATGCGGTGGTGGCAAAACCAATCACAATTGCGGTTAATACCAAGGCTTGTGGTAATGGGTCGGTGACTTTTGAAGCTTCAGTCAAAATTGCAGGTGCATTGAGCTGAATACGCCCCATGCTGAATAAGAAAATATTGACGGCATAACCAATCATCGCCAAGCCCAAAACCACAGGAAAGGTACGGGCACGTAAAATTAAATAGATTCCTGTCGCGACTAACATTCCAATGGCAGACGCAATTAAAAACTCAATACTAATCATTGCATTACTCCTTTGGAAGTGGGCCAGACATGCCTGAGTGACGTGAGTCGCCCAAGACAGAAATCATCAACATTACCGCACCAACCACCGTGACATACACGCCTACATCAAATAAGGCAGCCGAAGCGAGGTGCATTTCACCAATAATCGGAGGATTGACATAAATATGTGCGCTGGTGAGGAATGGACGTCCCCAGAACCATGCGGCAAGTCCTGTCAGACCTGCAATACTTAAACCCACGCCAATCCAGATTTCGTATAAACGTCCAGATTTAGCTTTGAGCATTTGTTCGGTGTGGTCTTGACCAAGCGCAATGTATTGGATGATCAACGCCATTGCGGTAATTAAGCCCGCAATAAAGCCACCGCCTGGTAAGTTATGACCGCGCAAGAAAATATACAGGCTGACCACAAGGGCGATAGGTAAAATCCATGAGGCGGTAATCCGCAGCATCAACGGTGAAGGATTAAAGCGATAGGTTAAACCTTGGGTCATGATAGTGCCGTGCGCACGCATACCATCCATTAAACACAGCGTACCAATCGCAGCAATGCCCAAGACGGTAATTTCACCAAAGGTATCGAAACCACGGAAGTCCACCAAAATGACGTTGACCACGTTGGTTCCGCCACCGAGTGGAATGGATTGCTGATTAAAGAACCATGAAATTGAATTGTGGTCGCGAGTCATAACCAGCCACGCAATCCAGCCGATACCAATGCCGCCACCAATCGCAATGAAGGCATCTCGCCAACGACGTGAACGGCTAGATTCATACGGGGTCAATTGTGGGAGCAGCGATAGACTCATCAGCAATAAAACAGTGGTGACGACATCAACCGTGATTTGAGTTTGTGCCAAGTCGGGAGCAGACAGTCCGACAAACATCATGGTGACGACCAAGCCAACTGCACCGCTGATTAAGACAGCTTTGATGCGCTCATGGTGGAACCACAGCATCATCCAGCAGGCAGAGAACAGCAATAACCATAAAACAATGGCAATCATAGGCGCATGTGTGAGTTCACGTGTGCCAGTTGTTAATCCCTGATTGAATAATGGTAGCGCGACCATGAATACCGTAAAAGCAATGATCCACACCAAATAGCTTTGCAGTGAACCATTTTCGGTTTTACGTTTGATTTTGCGTGAAACTTGTAGCAAATGTTTTAAGAATAATTCAAACAGCAGTTTGCCTTGGAATTGACCTAAATGTGGGTCGAGGTCAATTTCACGGATTTTTCCACCTTTGGCGAGCGAGAAATAGAAAATGATCCCGCCAAGCAGTGCAATAACACTCATCAGCAGGGGAAGATTAAAGCCATGCCAAATTGCCAGATGTGTGCCTTCAAACTGCGACAGTTGGGTACTGGCACGAGTCGTGCTATAGACAATATGCTCGACCAATAAGGCAGGCATCAAGCCGACTAAAATACATAAAACAGCCAATAAAGTTGCGGGTGCACGCATGCCAAACGGAGGTTCGTGAGCTTCTTTGTTTGGGACATCTTTACCAATTGGACCATCAAAGAAAACGCCGTGTACCAAACGTATTGAATAGGCCACTGCAAAAATACCCGCCAGTGTCGCAACAATTGCAGAAACCAACAGTACAGGGCCAGATAAGTTTGCTACCAGTTCAGTGAAGAACATTTCTTTGGACAAAAAGCCGTTGGTCAACGGTACGCCAGCCATAGAGGCCGCGGTAATCATAGTGAGGGTGGCGGTAAAGGGTAATAGTTGCCATAAGCCACTAAGTTTGCGTAAATCACGTGTGCCTGATTCGTGGTCGATAATTCCTGCAATCATAAACAGGGCCGCTTTAAAGGTGGCGTGGTTGATGATGTGGAAAATTGCAGCAGCTACTGCTAACGGTGAACCAATGCCGAGTAAGCACATGATCAGACCTAAATGACTGATGGTGGAATACGCCAATAAGCCTTTTAAATCTTCTTTGAAAATGGCAAAGAATGCTGCCATACACAGGGTAAATAGACCAATAAAGGTGACTAGGTTGTGATATAACGCTGCGCCTGCAAAAATTGGCAATAAGCGCGCCAGCAAGAAAATCCCTGCTTTGACCATCGTTGCCGAATGTAGATAGGCAGAAACAGGCGTGGGTGCAGCCATGGCATTGGGTAGCCAGAAGTGAAACGGAAATTGCGCACTTTTGGTAAATGCACCCAATAAAATCAGCAATAAAGTTGGTACAAATAAATGATGACTTTGAATTTGTTCAGTCATCATTAAGATTTGGTCAATTTGATAGGTGCCTGTGATTTGCGCCAATAACACAAAACCACCGAGCATGGCGAGTCCGCCCATGCCTGTAATGGTCAGTGCCATACGTGAGCCGCGTTGTGCTGCCTCGTAATTGCTCCAATAACCCACCAATAAGAAAGAGGAAATACTGGTCAGTTCCCAAAAAGTCAGCAACAAAATCAGGTTATTGGAGAGCGAAATTCCCAACATGGCAGCCATAAACAGCATGAGGAGAACATAGAGTTTACTGAGCGAGTTTTGTGGACTTAAATAATAATAGGCATAAATAAAAATGAGTGTGCCGATCCCCGTGATCAGCAAGGAGAATAATAAACCAAGCGCATCTAGACGAAAGCTTAAATCAATCCCCAACTGTGGCAGCCAAGACCATGTTTGAATGATCGTTTCGCCATTAAAGACTGCTTTTGCTTGAGTCAGGAGCAGAATAAGACTGCTCAGACTGACGCCAATCGCCCCTAAAGCCGTTACCCCGCGTGAAAATTGTTTCAGCCACGAGACAAGGGTTGTGCCCAGTACTAACGGTAACAATATAATAATCGGTAGCACACTCATATCCATTGTCGTGAATAGGTTGAAAACCTAAAGGATGAATCTTATCTTCCAAGGATTACAGGACAGCAACACACCATCCAAAAGATTCAATCTTGAAAGCCAATCAGTCGTGTCAGTAAACACGTAGTCTATTGTTTTGATGAGCGTATTGTCGCAACTTAAACTCAAAACAAGATCATGCAAAAATAATTTTACATGGCTAGGCGGCTCAAGCAGCAAAAAATATGCTGATCTTTCGCTGACGATGCAGCGAATAAGGTTGTGCTTGGTTTGGTTAAAGCTGTGTTAAAAATATTTAGATGCGTCAATCTACAACCTAGTTGAACTATGGATGAAGTTGATCTGCATCTGCTGCATTTTTACAGCATTCACCGTGTTTGAAAGGTCAATAGACACTATTCAAGGTATAAAAAAAGTTGTATTGCGCAACTTTAAAAACTACAGCAAAATCGGATTTTACTATAAAAGTTCAAAATTAATCTGATTTTATTACATGAATAAAACAACATCAATTTATTTTGCATACAGCAAAGTCATTATATACCGTCTGTTATATGCGGGATAAAGTATTTCCTTGCTTTTTGGCCAAGTATGCCTTGAAAGACTTCGGCAATTAAGATTCAGGCAATTGATCAGGTGTTGGCTCACTATCCAATTGCTGTAAGCGTTGCAGCAATTCCTGTTTTTGTTCGGCAGTTAAATGGTTTTGAATCTGCTGCAAAATTTCAGCCGTGCCTAATTGTGTTGGGTTTTGTTCTTGTAGGCTGACGTCTTCTGTCGTGTGAGTGGTTTCTAGCACATCAGCATAAATTTCTGCAAACTGCGGTTGTAAACTTTGCCATGCGATGGGATGCAGCTGTTGATGTTCCAGTTTTAAACATTGAAAGCGTTCCGCTTGTTCCAAAAGTTCGCTGCGGTTGCCTGTGGCAATAATTTGTAAGCGCGGAAAAGCTTGATGTAAACGGGTCAGTATTTGTGCGGCCTGTTGTTGATCGAGCTGATGATCAATCTGGTCAATCAACAAAATACCATCTCCCTCGCGACACGGATACAAACTGTTTGGGTTTAGCAAACAGAGGCGACGTACAATATCGCCTACCAGAGCAATCCAGTTGCGCTGACTGTTCGACAATTGCTGATACAGCATATCTTTGCCCTGACAGCGCACCATGAGTTGTAATTTAGGCAGATGTTGTAGATATAGGTCTTCAATTTCAGGCAGCACGATTTGTAAGGCATCTTTCAGTGCTTGTAAACTCGGTGCATGCATTTGGGTATAGGCATGCAATAAGGACTGATTCAGGGTTTGTGCGAGTTCGCTTTGTTGTTGCTGATATAGCTTGTGTAAAAGCTGCGCACTTTGGGCATTTTCAATATCGGAAATTTCCCGCAACCATTCAAAAAAACGAGTAAATGTCGTGAATGGAATCGCAGCAATTTCGTAGGCATGTCCAGGTTGTAAAATCAGCGGATTATTTTTATTGAGTAAATTAACTTCATTCACGAAGCGTTCTGCAGGGTAGTAGGCAATCAGCGGTAGACCTTGCATCGGGTCATGTTTAATGGCGTGTTGATAGAGCTGCACCATTTTTTCAAGCTTGGCGGTTTCTGCTTTGCTTACTCCTACGCCGCTACTATTCAGGGTTTTATATAATTGCCAGTCACAATGTTGGGTGCTTTCAATTTGCGTGTTGCTTGATTCTGCCAAACTGCCTATTTCTGCTGGAATTTCCACACAAACATCAATTTTAGCTTGCAAGCGGTTGAACAAAATATCTTGATCTTGCATCACCAAACCCGCAGTGCGTAAGTCTTTATAGCGAGCGGCAAACCAAGTCAGTGCTTGATAACTAAATCGTAACAGCGAGGTTTTACCCGCGCTTTGGTCTGCCAAAATAAGCGTAATGGGCAGGTCGTGATAATTGAGTTCGAGTTTTAGGTCTGCAAAATGGGTGATGTGTCTGAAATGAACCGATGTAATTTTCATAGCGCACCTGCTGCAATTACCCCACCGCTTTGCGTAACGATGTCGGCATTTTTATTTTCAGTTGTTGTACCAAATCGTAAATATGATGAATATTTAAACTGACTTTAGCACGTGTGCATGCCACGTACAGTAATCTTAATTCTTCATCGCTAATTTTATGCTCTTTGTCGTTCAGTTTAAATTGGTAGTCGTCTTCAATATGTACCCGATTCCATTCTAAACCTTTGGCTTTATGCGCTGTCGAAATAATATAGTCGGCTTGGTCAATTGGGGTGATTTTTGCCAACGCCCGTTTGAGTGGATTAGTACCATGATCATCCACCAGTTTGACCAAAGGTTTAATGTCGCTGCCATCGTTGGTTTCACAATATTCATGTACATCATGCCAAGAGTTAAACCATGCCAGTTCCGGAACGTCGGTCACACGTTTGCCTTGTTTGAGCATCGCGGCAGCATCCACAAAACGGTTTAAGCGCACATGGTCGGCTTGCAGACTGACTTTATCGCCATGCACTAAACCTGCCAGTAGCAGTTCCATGGCACGGGCGTTGGTACGGCATAAAATCGCATCACGCATTTTGGTATGCGGTTTGTTGACCACTTTGGAATGTAATTCTGGATTGCCCAAGAGTGGCACGGTTTCATTCAGCCCACCTAAAATGGCATTGGCGGTCAGGGCAATTTCTTCACCAAAACGGAACGATGTGGTCAGTCGTGATTCAGGCAAAGGTAATTGCTGCATGGCATTGATTGCACCACGCCAAGCATAGATTTGCTGATGCGCATCGCCCACATAAATCACTTGAGTATTACGTTGCTTGAGTAAAATGCCCAGCATGAGCGGGTCGGCATCTTGAGCTTCGTCAAACAGCACATAATCGGCAGGAATGTTGGGTTCAGACAAGGCCCAAAGTTTCAGATAAATATCGTGTCCAATGCCTGCCTGATGATTCGGGTCAATTGACTCCAACCAGCGTCGTTCTACCGCAGGATAAAGATGCTTTTGTAAGGTGTCGATGTCATCTGGATGCAACCAACTGGGTGCTTGTAAATGTCGTGGGGCAGGGTATTGCGAACTGGTCGAGCAGAAATGACTCACGGCATTGGCCACCAAACTGGCTAAACGACTTGGCATCAACACATATTTTTCATAGCGTCCGCCCATCATACGTCTAAGGGTAATCGGTTCTAAACGATACTCTTTGGCAATAAAACTTGGACTTAAACGGGGTAGGCGTAATTTGTCGGTGACTCCACGTGGAACGCTGCGATATGCAAGCGAGTGAAATGTACGACAATCGACCTGACGATGAAATTTACTTTGTGCTTCTGCGGCAATGGCTTTGTTAAATGCCAAGTACATGCCACGCCGTTCTGGCATGGCATCACTGATCATTTGTAAGGTCGTGGTTTTACCTGTACCTGCATAGGCAATCACTTTAAAAGATTTGCCCAGACGTGCATTATCTATAGCAGTGGCTTGCTCATAGGTCGGGCGAGGCTTGGTGATTACAGACACAGATCAGGGTTGGCTTTTCGCGTTAATGGCTACGGTTGGCTTTTTCAACCAAGCCTGATAAACCTTGACGACGAGCCAATTCATTCAGTACCACTTGCGGTTCAATATCGAAATAACCCAACATGACAATGCTGTGGAACCATAAATCGGCCACTTCATAAATCAGGTCATTTTTGTTGTTGGCATTGGCTTCGGTGTTGAAATCTTTGGCGGCAATAATTGCTTCCACGGTTTCTTCACCGACTTTTTCCAAAATTTTATTCAAGCCTTTATGGTATAGCTTGGCTACATAAGATGAGTCAGGATTAGCGGTTTTGCGCTCGCTCATCATTTGCCCTAAATAAGCCAAAACTTCAACCTGTTCAGCTTGTGCCTTTGATTGGCTCATGGCTAAGGTGTGAGCATTGGCGGCTTGTTCACCATAAATTTGATTCGGGTCTTTCAGCTGTGCATCTACAATTTCCCAACCATTGGCGGTGAGTTTGCGATAGAAACAAGATTCACGCCCTGTGTGGCAAGCAATTCCACCATGTTGTTCAATTTGCAGGATAATCACATCGGCATCGCAGTCCAGACGAATCTCGTGCACAGTTTGAAAGTGTCCAGATTCTTCACCCTTGTGCCACAATTTATTGCGTGAACGTGAAAAATACACCGCCTGATTTTTTTCGGCAGTCAGTGCCAAGGCTTCACGGTTCATCCACGCCACCATCAACACACGTCCTGTTTGATGATGCTGTGCAATGGCAGGCACTAATCCTTGTTCGTTAAATTTTACTTCATCGAGCCATTGCAAGTTATTCATGAGTTGTTCACCAAAATTAATTTAAATTGTATGGACGCTATTTTCTGAGCGCACGATTTTGCATCGTCCCTATAGTGTACGTGATTCAAGACAATTTACCTAAATTATCTTGCCAGATTTGTACTGTCAAAGCGCTTGCATAAATTGAGGGAAGTTTTGTTTTTCTACCATTTCCAGAAATTCATCGCCCAAACGCTGACTTTCTGCCACCGATTGTTTCCATAAGCGAATGCGCTGTGCCTGATCTAAACCTTTTAAGGTGAAGTCTTTACGATCGGGCAAACGGCCTAAAGGCAAGCTGCTTAAATATTCTGCCGAAGGTGATAGCAAGAGTGTCCGGGCCTGATTTTCAGGATTGGCTTTACGATGCTTCAACATTTTATCAAACCAGCCAGGGGTAATGCTGTCGGTAAAGTGTGGGTACAGCACAATGCCCTGACTTTGGTAAGGTAAATCTAGATGGTAGTCAATTAAGCCACCATCCCGATAACTGCCCACGGGCGCATCAGGAATGTCACGAATAGCAGACATCACCCCGGGAATAGACGCTGAGGCGAGCAGCCACGGTGCGACATTCTGCTCATTCAGGGCTTGGTAATGGGTGACAAAATCATCCTCTACCATAAACTGCTGACCTTGCGCAGGTTGGCTGATGACGCGTTGCATAAATAAGCGGTTATGTTTGCGCGCAATGGCATTGCTACCAATAATTCCAGCCACAGATGCTAGCAAAGGCAAGGCTTGGTCACTTTGGAAAATATGTTGAGCTTTGACGGAAATGACCGTGAGGTGATAGTCAGGATGCTGAATCAGTTGTTGTTGCTGTCCCTGAATCAGTTCAAACAGCATATTTTGACAAATCTCAGCGACTTCTTGGCGCGACATTTTTTTATGAAAATACAAGTTGGTATATAAATCGGACAGGCGTTCAGTGCCTTGTTTTGCGCCCCACGCCAAAATACTGGCAAAGCGCCAACTGCCAATTGAAGAACCGACCACAGTACGACGCTTTGGGGCTTGGGCAAAAAACTCGCCAAAAATAGCTTGGTCTAAGCCTTGAATGCCAATACCTTTGGGGCCGCCTGCTGCACCTGGAATAATATCGACGTGTTGGGCATGTAAGCCTTCTTGTTCAATCAGTTGGCGTGCCAGATGTCCTGCGCGAATACTGAGTGCAGGGGCACGTTTATGCAAAAGCTGAGTCATGCTTGATCTATAACGCTACAAATGTGCATTAATTGTAGGCGTGGTGATTTTTGCAACAATGGCGAGAGGCATCATTTGGTGACTGATGAGTCATGCGGTAGTTTTTAGGATGAGTTAGAGAAAATCAGCGTGATAAAAAAGCCTGCTTTAAAACAGGCTTTCTAATTTTTTTATCGTCTAATCAGTTTGTTATCAAGCAATGTGGCTTTATTTAGCTATACGCCAAATCGCCAAGAAACTTGCCAACGCGATTAAAACAATAGAGACATACCACGGTGCAATAATCGCAATGGAGAGGAAAATGGCCATAATGCTGCCAAAAATCCAGCTGCGTTTTTGCTGATGTTCCATTTGCAGACGCATGCTTTGTAATTCATGCAATTGTTTGGAATGCCAAGCCGATTGGTTTTTTAAACCATTTAAACTGTCAATCATTAAACTTGGTAAGTCTTGTGCACCCAGTAACAGGTCAGGAATTTGCTGCCCAATTTCTTTGACATTTTTGACTGGATTCATATTGGCTTTAATCCAATCCGTTAAAATTGGTTTTGCCAGTTTCCAGATATCCAGTTCAGGATATAAGTCTGTGCCCAAGCCTTCAACGTGCACCAATGTTTTCAGGAGTAGCATCAATTGTGGTGGAATTTCCAAATGGAAACGACGTGCAATATCCATGACCTGAATCAGAATGCCAGCAAAGTCCAATTCGTGCATCGGTTTAGACACCATTGGCCCGACAGTACGACGCATTTCGCGGGCGAGGGCATCTTGATCTGTGCCTGGTGGAATCCAGCCAGCTTGATGTACGACTTGAATCAGCTGCATAAAGTTGCTGTTCATCACTGCTAGCAACATACGCGCTACGGTCATTTGGTCATGCTTGGACAGCTCGCCCATAATCGCACAATCTAGCGCAATAAAACGCGGATTATTCGGATTGATGGTTTCCACGAAGACGTTGCCAGGGTGCATATCGGCATGGAAAAAGTTGTCACGGAACACTTGGGTAAAGAAAATTGTGAGGCCTTTTTCTGCCAAATCGGCACGATCCATACCCAAACGATCAAAGGTTGCTGTGTCGGAAATTGGCACGCCTGTAATGCGCTCTGCCACCATTACATCTTTACTGTCCATATAGACTTCAGGCACATACATCATGCTTGAGCCTGTAAAGTAGTGACGCATGCGGCGGGTGTTATCCGCTTCTAAGGTCAAATCCAGTTCGTTGAGAATAATTTGACGATAGTCCTGAATAATTTCAGATAAATGTAGAGCACGTGCCGCTTCCAGACGTTTTTCCAGTGCTGCGCCGAGCCATTCCAAAATTTCAAAATCTTGTAGAATTTGCTGGCGAATATCGGGGCGGGTGACTTTAACCACGACTTCACGACCATCATGCAAGGCAGCGGTATGGACTTGCGCAATAGAGGCTGCTGCCAAAGGCTGTTCATCAAAACGGGCAAACAGGGTGTTGATGTCTGCCTTAAGGGATTGCTGAATTCGCATTTGTGCCACGTCAGAACCGAACGGTTTGACACGGTCTTGTAGCAATACCAATTGCTGTAAAACTTCAGGCGGAATCAGGTCACGACGCGTAGACAGCAATTGCCCAAGTTTAATTGCCAATGGTCCCATTTCTTCTAAAGCTTCTTTGAGCTTCAGCGGGTTTTTACGTTCTTTACTTGACCAAGCCGCAGGGTGCATGCGAATAAAACTGAGCGCATGACGTGCCTTTTCTGGTAGTTCTTCCGCAGGAAACAACGTGTCGAGTCTATAGTGCGCGGCAATGCGCCAAAGTTCGAGTAAACGTGAAACGTGCGGAATCATAAAGACTTATTCCCTAGGGTTGAGTGGAGTTTAAGGTGTCAGAAGCGGTATCTGGCTGTGCATCAAGCTGCGCTTGTAGCTGTTGAATTTTGGCTTCGGCGCGGTCTAAATTTTGTTGAAAAATGCGCGTGTCTTGTTGTAAGTCATCCATTTGCCAGCGTGGGGCAAATAGACCACTGTCTTCTTTTAGGGCATCTTCAGCAAAGAACAAATGGCTGTGTAGACTGCGTTTTAAATGCTTGGGTGCAAGCTGAATTTTGCCAACTTCATGAGCCAAAGCAGGACCAATCCAAGGGCTTAAATGTGCGGCCAAGTCTAGTTCAGCCTGCTGCATAATGCGCTGAATATCTTGTAAAAGATGATAGTCACCTTGTAGGGGAATATTGCCCACTTCATCGGATAGCAACAGTTTGAGCAATTGCACCACATTTTTAACATGCAAAGTGGTCGTTGCGGGGCTGATATTTTGCGCTTGATCAAACGGGCGTTGCTCAAAAATAGAAGGCTGCTCGCTGTGACCTGTTGCAGTAGGTTCTAAACGAACTTTGTTGTCATCAAAAAAGACATCTACAGAAAGCTGTGGCGAATCGAGCACCACACGCAACATTTTGCCGTGTAGTTGGTTGAGCTGGATGCGAGTAATCGCATCCAAATCAATAACATGATGAATCAGTTTCTCAACTGCACCAAGGGCGAGAATTGACCACATTGCGGTACGCCTTAGAGTTTAAAACCACGGTGAACGGCAACAATACCACCAGTCAGGTTGTGGTAATCACAGTTTTGGAAGCCTGCCTGTTCCATCATGCCTTTTAAAGTGCGTTGATCTGGGTGCATACGAATAGATTCAGCCAAGTATTTGTAGCTTTCTGAGTCGTTTGCGACAATTTTACCCATCAATGGCAATGCTGTGAATGAATATAAATCGTAGAGTTTTGAGAACGGTTCAAATACTGGTTTTGAAAATTCTAAAATCAATAAACGACCACCCGGCTTGAGTACGCGGTACATCGCTGCCAAAGCTGCATCTTTATCGGTCACGTTACGTAAACCAAATGAAATAGTCAGTAAGTCAAAGCTGTTGTCTTCAAATGGTTCTAAAGTTTCGGCATTCGCCAACACGAAATCGACATTGGTACAGCCTGCATCAATTAGACGGTCACGGCCAACATTCAGCATAGATTCGTTAATATCTGACAGTACCACATGACCTGTAGGGCCAACTTCACGGCTAAAGACTTTGGCTAAGTCACCCGTACCGCCTGCAATGTCCAGTACGCGCTGACCACGACGTACACCTGACATATTAATCGCAAAGCGTTTCCATAAGCGGTGAATACCAAATGACATTAAGTCGTTCATAATGTCGTATTTGCTTGCAACCGAGTGGAAGACTTCTGCGACTTTCTGGGCTTTATCTTCACTGCTGACGGTTTGGTAGCCGAAGTGTGTGGTTGCACCGACATTGCCTGTGTTGGCACCGCGCGGCAAATTATATTTTGGCACTGAACCCGTAACAGGTGTATCCGTTAATTTTTGTTCTAAAGATTGTTGCTGACCTTGTGGAGCGCCTTGCGGTAGAGGTTCGGTTAAGAATGGACTCACTTTGTCTGTTGGTTGTGCCGACTCGGGAGTAGCGGTAGGCGTTTGATTTTCATTCGACATTGGAGTCACTCCTCAGGATAAAAAGGCTTAAGGCTGCAGTGTATGCATGATGACAGATTCTAAGCACTTGTACAGTAATCATCATGCAATTGTTATGAATAATATACAGAAAAAACCAAAGATAGCGTAAGTGTGCTGAATAAGTGTTGGTTATTTCACACATTGGGATTATGAAAATGGATGTAAATCACCTGCATGTACTTTGGCAATAATTTCCCGTTCTGTGGTAGTAAATTGCTTCACAAATTTCTCTGCGGACTTTAATGGTTTCATGGCTAAAAAGCCATCTTGCATAAACTCATACATAATTTGAAAACTGTATTTTTGCGCCGCGCCTTTACACATTTTAAAAGCGGTATAGACCACAAAAGAGCGCATATATTTATCTAGGTTTTTACCCAGTTCATCCAACATATTTAATTGTTTTAAGCGTGCTTCGCCCTGATCGAGCTTTAAATAAGTCAGACGCATCATCTCATCATTTAAAGGCATATTTTCAGGATAGTCCTGTAGCAATTGTATCGCGACTTGTTCATCTAACTGCACTGCCAAAATCGCCAGACTTACCCCAGAAGTCCCTGTTTTTATTGCATTTTCAGGGATGATTTTTTCAGCTTTGTGTGCATATTTCAGTAGGCGAGCAATTTGACCTGCCAAAGCGTCAAAATCTGGACCGCCATATAAGCGGTTTAAAAAATATTCAGCCATCAAGACATTGTGCTTTTCGGCAAACTGTGTGGCATGGGTGCGTTGCATACGCTGTTTTTGCCATGCTTGAACATCTTGTAAGCGTTGAAAAAGCATAGGATTTTTATGATATTTAAATTGATAATACAGTTCTAACAGCTCATCTAAAGCAGCAAGTTTAGACATAGGGTGTCTCATTATTGAGTTGAATGGGCAAATCTTAATGTGAGTTTGATCTCGTCGCTATGACAAATTACACAGAATTCCAAACGGCAAAGGTCAGTGTGTGAGATTAATCTACAAAAATACGCGAAAAGTTGTTAAAAAATGGGTCGATATTCGTATACTGATCAAAGTCTGTCGCTCATTCTAATATCGTAAATATAGACGAATGATCAGCAGAGCTTAAATAACACAACAATAGGGTAGATGATGTCACAAGCACATACTGAATTTAAACTCATGGAAGAAGAACAACTTTCAGTCGAGCTAATTGAAGCCCAATATGCTTTAAAAAATACCAAAGGTGAAAAAAATGCCAAAAGTTTGCTGATTTTAGTGAGCGGCATTGAATTGGCGGGGAAAGGAGAGTCGGTCAAACAACTTAGGGAATGGGTCGATCCGCGTTATTTAAGGGTAAAAGCCGATGCGCCACACCCGTTTAATCCCAAACAGACACTTTGGCAGCCTTATGCACGTTTTATTCCTGCCGAAGGTCAAATTATGGTGATGTTTGGCAATTGGTATAGTGACTTATTAAGCACAGCCATGCATGTGTCTAAAAAAATTGATGACACCATGTTTGATAACTATGTCGAAAAAATGCGTGCCTATGAAGAAGACTTAAAAAATAACCATGTGGATGTCATTAAAATCTGGTTCGATTTATCGTGGAAATCACTACAAAAACGACTAGATGATATGGAACCGAGCGAAGTGCATTGGCATAAATTGCACGGCTTGGATTGGCGCAATAAAAAGCAATATGACAGCTTGCAAAAGCTGCGCCAACGCTTTACCGATGACTGGATTATGATTGATTGCGAAGATGAAACCATCCGCGATCAACAATTTGCACAGCATATTTTACGTGCTTTAGAGCATTGTCCTGTGCATCCGACCAGTTCAGGCATCACTTGGCAAGCTGCAGAAATTCCAGAAGTTTTGCTTAATCCTGTATCTGAATCGGTCAATGAGGATGACTATAAAGCAGAGTTAAAGAAACTCACGAAAAAAGTGGCAGATGCACTGCGTTTAGATAACCGTAATGTCAGCATTGTTTTTGAAGGAATGGACGCAGCAGGCAAAGGCGGTGCGATTAAACGGATTGTAAAAAAACTGGATCCGCGTGAATACGAAATTTACACCATTAGTGCACCTGAAGCCTTTGAAATCAGTCGTCCTTATTTGTGGCGTTTTTGGACGAAAATTCTGCCTGAAGAAAAAATCAATATTTTTGACCGTTCTTGGTATGGGCGGGTATTGGTAGAACGTGTAGAAGGTTTGATTAGCCCACTGGAATGGCAACGTGCTTATGACGAAATCAACCGCTTTGAAAAAGACTTAAATGACCATCAAACTGTTGTCATTAAATTTTGGTTAGCCATTAGTAAAGATGAGCAGGAGCTGCGTTTTAAAGCACGTCAGGAAACCGCACATAAGCGTTTTAAAATTACAGATGAAGACTGGCGCAACCGTAGCCGTTGGGATGATTATTTGGTGGCAGCGGCAGATATGCTGCAACGTACCAGTACCGAATATGCACCGTGGCACATCATTCCGAGTAATGACAAAAATGCAGCACGTTTGGAAATTTTAAGAACCATCTTGAAACAACTCAAGGCAGAATAATCTGCCTCGAGGAGGCAAAGACTGCGTGTTAAGTTAGCTGAATTTGAGTCTGTTTAGTTTAAAAATTAAGCATTCACAACTTTGGCTTGTTTAAGCTGAATGCTTTTTGCCAGTTTATAGCTTTCTTCAACATGCGTTTCGGCAATTTTTTTCATAATAAAATAACCCAAACCTGCTGCCACCATTTGTCCACCCAATGGAATAAACTTGGTGACTTGTTTGGTGATGTACTTGGCTGCGACATTATTCAGGGATTTTTTTACTGCAGTACGCGCCACGACTAAGCCTGAAAATTCCACACCGCGTTTACGCAATTCGCTCCAGTGGACTTTTCGGGTTTCAGGATCATACACGCTGACTTGCTCAGGAGATAAGCCAAAACGTGCATTAATTTCTGGAATCAGTTGCGACAAGATGCCCACATCAATGACAACGTCTAAGAACGGCACAGGAATGACGGCTGCACCTGCAGAAAAATAGGCACGTTTTTTGACCAGTTCTAGGCATTCTGCACGAATCATTTCCAAGTCTAGGCTTGGATCAATACTGTCTGGAATTGTCTCTCTTTTTATCATAAGTACAACCTTAAAATGGCGGATAATCGTATGCTGTTTGGTAAATTAAACCACTTTATTCAAAGCACTTTTTGAATAAAGTAGGCAATAAAAGTATGCTTGTAAAGTGGCATACACCGTTGTAAGTGTATAGCCAATAATCTTTATTCTTTTGTTGTGCTTGAGGCAAATGATAGATCAACGGCCTTCTAGTACATTTAATACATTCTTATTCAAAATAAATTAAAGGATACCTTATGGCGATTCATGTCATACAAAGCCAACGTATAGAAGTTTTAGTCAATGAAATGCTGAAAACCATACGTCAACCGACATCGAATCCGCTTCAGGTGCTACAAACCCAGCATTTTATTGTGCCTTCAGTGGCAGTAGAAAAGTGGCTGACGGAAAAAATAGCCGAGCAAAAAGGCATTAGTGCCAATACTGAATTTCATCATCGTATTCGTGCCTTTCAATGGGCGGCTTATCAGGCAGTTTTAGACGATAAAGATCGGGTACGTCAGGCAAATATTCCGCGTATTGTGATGCAATGGCGTGTGTTTTATGACTTGCAACCGTGGATACAACACGAACAAAACCCACTTCCTGCCGAGCATGCTTTACATCGTTTGATTCAGCGAATTTATGACAGCGCAGAGCAATTGTCACAGGGTTTAGAAAAGCAGCTCAAAAAGCAAAACATGCTGTATTGGGTGGCAGATAAAGTTTCACGTTTATTTAGCAATTACATGGTTTATCGTGGTTTTTGTCAAAAAGGCTGCGAAGGTGTCTGCCAATGCCAAAGCAATTGGTTGGCGGTTTGGGGACAGCAAAAACGCCTGAATTTAAAGCAGCAAATTTATATCCCTAAAAACTTTGAGAGTGAAGAAGAAAAACAAGCGGCATTGGAAATAGCCGCATTTACTCAAGAGCAGGCCGAAGAGTTAGAGCAATGGCAAAGTTGGTTGTGGTTGCATATTTTTCATGCAGATTTTGAAAAAATGCAGGAGATTGATCTGCAATTTTGGCAAGCTTTGGGCGAGCCTGAAAATCCAAATTCGTGTATTAACAAATTACCCAAACAGTTGGTGATTTTTACCTTATTGGATTTGCCGCCAAGTCAGTTGCTGTTTATCCGCCGTTTGGCGCAGTATATGGATATTTTTATTCTGCATTACAACCCATCGCAAGAATATTGGGCAGACATGGTCGATCCTAAGTGGAAATTAAACATGGATGCGCGAATCAAAAGTCGTTTTATTCGTGAGATGGAAAGTCAAAATAAAACCGTAAGTGATGATGATATTGCTGCATATATCAAAAAATATAATGGCGAATTTAATGCCGATATGCGCGAGTCACATCATCCTTTGCTGACACGCTTTGGTAAACAGGCACGTGATCACTTTTCTTTATTGGCGGCGTTGTCAAGTGGTGATGAAGGCGAGTGGTATGATCTTTTTCCTGAAGAAGAGCCGCAGCATTTACTGGGTAAAATTCAATCGGATGTATTGAATTTGGTTGAGCCAGTCGCGCAGGCGTATGACTTAGATCCTGCCGATGAGTCATTGCAAATTCATGTGTGTCATTCAAGTTTACGTCAGCTTGAGGTACTCAAAGATCGTTTAATTGCATGGCTAGGACAAGATGACAGCCGCCAAGCCAGTGATATTTTGGTATTGAGTCCGAAACTCAAAGAACAAGAGTCTTTAATTCGCAGCGTATTTGCTGCACCGCCAAGTGAGCGTGATCTCTATCAGAAAGGACAACAAAAAGCACAGCAGAATCAAGCTACTTTAGGGCATCAACTCAGTCAAGATAGTGTGTATTTGCCTATTCAAATAGCAGGTATCAGCTCTTTAGATATTCACAATGCTTGGCGTGCGGTGGTTGGGCGTATAGCGTTGGTACAAGGACGTTTTAGCTTTGAGGAGTTTGGTGACTGGTTGAGTTTAGCTGCCACACAACAGCGTTATGCCTTGAATTTAAACAATATTGAGCGCATGAATGAGTTGTTGGCCAATGCAGGTTTTAAACGTGGTTTAGATGCCGAGCATTTAAAACGCAGCCTGAGTGCAGATGATCAAGATTATCGGTTCAGCTTAAAGTTTGCTTTAGATCGTTTGGCTTTGGGCGTTGCAGTGCCAGAGCATTGCGTGGTTCAGCACACTTTAAGTTATGCCGATGTGCAAAGTAGCGATTTTGAATTGATTTTTAAACTGGTTCAAATTTATCAGGATTTTGCACAGCGCCGTGATTGGCTAATTCAGCATGAATTGGGGCAAGCCAAAACGGTGGAATATTGGCTTAAACAACTGATGCAAGACCTGAGTGAGTTTCAGGATGCAGGGGTAGATGTGTTGGCATCGGTGTTTAGTTTGGTGCAAAAACATGACCGTATGCTGACCTTAGCCAGTTATTTTGATGTGCAGTCGGGTCAAGATTTGCGTCATTTAAGCTTACCGCTGGATTATATTCTGCAAGAAATTTCAGCCCAGCTCGAAACCCAACTCGAACAAGCCAGTCCATCGGGCGCCATTACCTTTAGCCAAATTGGTGCAATTCGTCCACTGCCGTATAAGCTGATTGTGATGCTGAATTTGGACAATGGCGTGTTCCCAAGTCGTGACCAGCAATTGGCTTTTGATTTGATGCAATTATTAAAACCACAACTCGGAGATCGTTCACGCATTGAGGATGATCAAGGGGCATTTTTAGATAGTTTATTGTTGGCGCAAGACAGTGTTTGGTTATTTTATAACGGTTTTGATGTCAGCGATGGTGAGGTACGTGATCCATCCGTGCTGGTGCAGGAATTTGTGCAGCATTTGGAGTTGATTGTGAAACATCCCGATGAAGCTAGCGATTCACGCTTAAATTTGAATGGTGTCGAGATTCCCGCACAATTGAAATCTCTTTATCACTTACATAGTTTGCAACCTTTTGATCAACTGCGTTTTGCCGAAAGCCGTGAAGTTCGCTTTAAAGATCAATGGTATCGGGTTGCCAAACAAATGCAGCAAGAAACCACACCACGCGAAGCATGGTTTGGTGAATATCCATTATTGCCACAAGACGTGGTGGTACTCGACAGTATGCAATGGATTCGAGATGTATGTTTCCCTGCACGTGCCTATTTAAAAGCGATTGGAGTCGAAAATTTACAATCCGACACTGCTGCAATGAACCATGAGCCACTGATTTTAAATGGCTTGGAAAAATATAGTGTGCGTGATTTTTTACTCCAACATGGCACGCAAGATGCAGAAAGCTTGTTGCAAGATACTTTACCTGTGGGCAAAACTTTAAATGCCACGTTTAAAACGGGACTGCAAGAACAGCAATATTTACGTGACATACTGCAGCAGTTTGCAGATGAGGCAACCGCAACAACGCAACAGCTTTGGAAAATGAATCCGCATTTGCATATTCGTATTCAAGTGCCTGAACAGCCGACAAAGCTTTGGTGCAGCGTGGTGGCAGCGAGTGCCAGACCAAGAAAATATGCCGAAGTGTGGTTGGAATATCTGTTCTGGGTGGCGTATCAGAACACAGAACAACAAGATTTAGAGCGGATTGTGGTGTGTAAAGATGCGGTGATTCATTTTGCCAATATCAATGCACAGCAAGCACACGAGTATTTAGCCCAGTGGTTTGAGTTCTGGAAACACGCACAGCAATATCCTGTGTTATTGCCTGCGGCTTTGGTTTTAAAAATGAAAGATAAAAAAGAATTTGAAATTCAGTGGGATGAAGCTCAGTCCGATCAGGTTTTGAATATGGAAAGCTTCGTAAAACATTGGCATGACGGTGCTAGGAGGAGCTTTATTGATGAAAGTGAGAAAAATCACCCAGACTGGTCATTTATTTTTCAAGACAGTGAAACTGAACCGTTGTTGATTGAGGCATTTCAGCAATATAGCCATCGACTGTATCAGCCCATCATTGAAAATTATGAATCTGCGAAAAATCTTCAAAAACAAGGGGAATCTGCGTGAACTCATCTAGCCCATTCCCAATTTGTTATGACCCAATTCAAGAGATGCAATTTAAAGGCTTGCATTGGATTGAAGCATCGGCAGGTACAGGAAAAACCTATACTTTATCTAGTTTGATGGTGCGGATTTTCCTGAAAGATTATTTGCCTAATCAGGTGATTGCGACCACATTTACCCGTGCCGCAGCAGCCGAGCTAAAAAGTCGTATTCGTGCACGTTTGCTTGAAACCCAACAATATATCGATCAGTGTTTAAACCAGTCTTTAGATCAGCGTGCCCTTGCAGAGAAAATTACACAACTACAAGACCCTTTACTCAAACATATTTTGCAGAAATATCGTTTAAAACTGGACTATGCCAGTTCACGTTTGAAGTTGGTGATTGCACAACTCGATGAATTATTTGTCGGAACGCTGGATAGCTTTAGCCAAAAATTATTGCGTGAATTTTCCTTTGAAAGTGGCAAAATTGAGCGCGCCAATATTACTGACCAAGCATCGGTCTATACCGAACAATTGGTGCATGATGTGCTGCGTGAATGGATTCAGGCACAGCCTCAGCATGTTGTGGACTATATGCTGTTATGTGGGCGGTTGAAATCGGCAGCCAATTATGAGGGTTTGGTCAATACCAGTTTAAATTTTGCATCGGCAGAGATTCAAGGCATAGATCAGGCACAGTTGGAGGTTCAGGATTTAGCAGAGGCGTTGCAGAATTTAGCCAGTATCACCATGACGCAAATTGAAGAATTAAAAGAATATTATGATGGTGAATATAGCTTTAATTTTTCCCATTATGTCGCGGGGAGTGATAAGAAGGGGTTGCAGCCACTATTTACAGTGACTTTGCCAAAACTGATTGAAAAAATTAAGCACAGCCCTTTAGAACATTATTTTAATTCACATCTTGCCGCATTGTTTAATGCGGTCTTTGCACTATATTTGAACCAAGACGGTAAGCTCAGAAAATCAATTTTTAACAAAGCGAAAGCGCCATGTACGCAAGAGGTGCAAGATGCTTTTTTTGATCATCCTGTAATCCGAAAAATTAAAGCAGTTGTGGATGCCAAACTTAATTTTGAGCGTCAAATTGAATTGGTGGATACCAATTTAAAATTCTATTTGGTACAACACGTCAAGCAGCGTTTACCGCAACTTTTACAGCAAAAAGGGGAAACCACTTTTGCCCAACAAATTCGCAGCTTAGCCGAAGCGTTGCAGGGCGAACGTGGGCAGCGTTTTGCGCAGTTTGTGCATACCCGTTATCCACTGATTTTGGTGGATGAGTTTCAGGATACTAACCAAGATCAAGACGACATGCTGGCGCAAATTTGGCGTAATCCGAAGTGGTATGCGCGCGGTTGCATGATTATGGTGGGCGATCCTAAGCAGGCGATTTATGGTTTTCGCGGTGGCGATATGCTGACCTATAACAATGCCCGTGATGACGTGCTGAAAAAGCAAGGTCGCATTTATTCACTCAGACAAAATCATCGTTCAGTGAAAGAGTTGGTCTGTGTGGTGGACGAGCTATTTCAACGCCAACCCGCTTTTGGTGAAAAAGTGATTTATGAACCTGTCATTGCAGGTTCACGTCCTCATCCTGCTTTAATGGATCGGCAACAGGTCAATCCTGCACCGCTGCGTTGGGTGACGGTGGAACATGATCAGGATGAATCCATTCAAATTGCATGGAAAATTCGCGCGTTATTAAATCAAGGTATCGCAGGCGATTTATATTTTGATCATTCTGAAGGCAAAGTTGCTTTGCAAGCTGATGATATTGCCATTTTATCGACCAGTCATCAAAAGCTAGATCAAGCCCAATACGAGCTTGAGCGGATTGGAATTCAGGTCAATAGAAGTAGCCAGCGCAGTGTTTTTACAGGCTTTTTAGCCAAAGATGTGGCGGCAATTTTAACTGCAATTTTACATCCTTATGATGAAGCCAAGGTCAAGCGTGCCTTACTGACACGTTTATTGGGTTATAACCTGCAACAGTTGATTGAACTTGAGCAACAGGGGTTAGGTCAGTTTATTTATGACTTCGACTGCATTCGGGAAATGTGGGTCAATAAAGGCTTTTTAACCGCATGGAATTACTGCCTGAACTTATTTAAAATTTGGGAAAATTTGGTGGCAAAACGCAGTTTTGACAATGAACGGCATGTGGTGAATTTACGCCATTTAACCGAATTGCTGAGTCGTCAAAGTGAACGCCATCAAGGGGCTTACATGCTGTATTACTGGTATTTACAGCAAGTTGAATCACCTGCCAAACGCGATTGGGAAATTGAACGAAAACTTTCTAATGCGGCAGGCGTGAAATTGATGACCATTCACCAGTCCAAAGGCTTGGAGTTTAAAGTGGTCTTTTTGATGTCGGCAGATCAGCCGCCCAAATCTGACAAGTCTGCTTTGGTGTTTGCAACGCAGGAAGAGCAAGGCATTGAGCAACGTATCATTGCCATTAAACATAAAGACATAGATGCCACAGCAATGCAGCAGCACAGTGAGCGCCGTTTGGCAGAGTTGAATCGGCTTTGGTATGTGGCACTCACCCGTGCCAGTTATCGGGTCTATGCGATGCTAAAACAGCCTACGCCTGCAAAAGAAGGTAAAAAAGAGGCTGCACCAAAATCTGCTGGTTTAAATGTCTGGCGTTTACAAGCGCCAAGTTCAGCAGAAATTGCAGCAGCATGGAGCTGTGATGAAGCACCTCTGACACAATTGGCGGCAGCATTACAACTTGAACAAGTGCAAGAAATTAAGATTGAAGCTGCAGATTTTCCGCAGCGTCGCTTTTATCCACGAACCAAAACCAGTTTTAGTGGCTTGGCACAACATTTACCTGCCGCCATGCGTAGCGATACTTTGGCATTGGCAAGCGAGGAGCAGGCTGCTGCTGCCGACGAAATCAATCAGGAACCTGTCGAAACGGAACAGGAAATCGTACAGGTGGCTCAACCGATTGCATGGATCAAAGCTAATTTTCAGCGTGGTACTCAAGCGGGGAGTTTTTTACATAAACTCTTTGAATATATCGACTTTCAAGCCAGTCATGATGACATTTTTGAAGAAGTCAAACGCCGTTTTCATAACGACAAAGAGTTTAATTCAGATGTGTTATTGGTAGATTTGATTGCAAAACTCGACACTGCCAAAGGCAGCGCGACTGTGCAGGAAGCAGATATTTTTGCGCACATGACCGAGTGGCTGAAGGATGTGTTGAATACTCCTTTGCACGATACTTTCCAGCTTTCCGCCTTATCTACTGCACATTATTTATCAGAGTTTCCATTCTATTTGGCGTTGGCAGATCAGCGCTTATTTATTCAAGCAATTCAGCAATTGTTTGAAGATGCGGGACATCCTATTCAAGATTTAAATGAAGCCGCTACTGCGCGTTATCTGACAGGCTCAATTGACTTGGTTTATTTTGATGGGCAGTGTTATCACATTGCCGACTATAAGAGTAATTATTTGGGTGCCGATCAGCGCGATTATGAAAAAACCAACCTTGAACACAACATGACCCAATCGAGTTATTGGTTACAAGCGGCCTTGTATTTGGTGGCGTTGCACCGTTATTTGAGCAGTCGTTTGCAAGATTATGATATTCGGCAACATTTGGGTGGAGCCAGTTATTTGTATTTGCGTGGTATGCAGGGGCAAGCAGGGCAAGGGGTTTGTCATTGGCGGCCAGATGCGGAATTTATTCTGCAACTAGATCAAATATTGGGTTACTTTGAACTTAAAAAATAACGCTAAGTCAGCTTATCGACTTAATAAAACAATTGCTTATCCTGTGGATAACTTTGAGGATAACTGTGTGGAAAACAAGCATATTCACTTAAATTCAGCTCAAACGCCAATGCAGGCGTGGATGGATTACCTATGTCAGCCGCCATTTAGCAATGTCACTTTTGATGCTTCAGCGCAAATTTTGATGCAACAGGTACTCGATGCTATTCAGCAAGGGGATAGCTGTATTCCTGCAACCGCAGAACAAGTGGCGGCATTGCAACATTTGCACATGAACTTGCAGCGTAGCGCTTTAAATCCTGATCCACAAATTGCACCGTTTGTATTTGATGGGCAGCGTTTGTATTTGTATCGCTACTGGAAACTGGAACATCAGGTTGCTAGCGATATTTTACGGATTCAGGCGCAGCCGCCTTTGTCCTTTGAATTACAAGCCGAACAGCTTAATTTATTGCAAGATCCACAGCAGCAAAAAGCGTTACAGACTGCGGCAACTCAAAGTTTAAGTATTATCACTGGTGGGCCAGGTACAGGAAAAACCTATACTTTGGCGCATATTGTTGCGGTGCTTAATCAAGCTTTGCCAAATATTCGGATTGCGATGGCTGCACCAACAGGCAAAGCGGCACAGCGGATGGATGAAGCTTTGCAAAATGCCTTGAATAGTCAAGCTTTACAAATGTTTAATGTCGATGCTTTACGTCAATTACGACCCGTGACTTTGCATCGTTTATTGGGCTTAGGCAATACAGGCAAGCCACGTTTTCACGCTAAACAACCTCTACCTTATGACGTGATTGTGGTCGATGAAGCGTCGATGCTGGATTTAAGCCTGTCACAGATGTTATTGGCTGCCATTCCTGCGCAGGCACGTTTAATTCTGTTGGGCGATGCTAATCAATTGGCTTCAGTCGATGTCGGTACGGTATTGGCTGATTTACAGCAAGTGCCTGAGTTGGCAAATAACCGTGTCAATTTAGTGACTACACGCCGTTTTGCCGAAGGTGCAAAAATTGGTGCAATGGCGAAGTTTATTCAGCAAGAACATTCTTCTGCACAGGTTTTGGCTGAGTTTGAACAGCAAGTCGTGGCAGCGGGCGAATTAAAGCCAATTCAATTTAAGCAAGTCGAAATAGATGCCCTACAACTGCAATATTTACCTCAGCAAAATGGGCAAATTTCAGCGGAAGATTTAGCACATTATTATGATCAGCTGATGTATGGTTATCAGGCTTATGTAGCGGTATTAAAAGCACATACTTTAGGCTTGGAACAATCCAGTACAGCATTTCAAGCGCATGTTGAGAATGTGGTGAATGTATTTGATGATTACCGTATTTTAACCGCAATTCGTCATGGTCATTTGGGTTTACAACAACTGAATTTGCAGATTGAAAAACGCTTGTTGCAACAGTTAAAACAAACCAAACATGGCGATTGGTATGCAGGACGCCCCGTCATGATGACCTATAACGATTATCAACTGGGGTTGTCGAATGGTGATATTGGCATCTGTTTTATGCGAGAGCAGAATGATCAGCGCCAGTTTGAAGTATATTTTCCAAGTTTAAATAAGTGGGTGCCTGCAACACGCTTACCTAAAAATATTGAAACCGCATTTGTACTTACTATTCATAAATCGCAAGGTTCTGAATTTACTCATACAGCTGTGGTGTTGGATGCTGCGGCAAAAAACTTGCTGAGTAAGGAGCTGATCTACACTGCCATTACCCGTGCTAAAAAAGTCGTAAGTTTGTTGGTGGATACGCAAGCTTTGCAGCAAGCTTTGATGATTCGTACCCGTCGCAGCAGTGGTTTATTAGCCAGAATTAATGACGCTTTGGATTGTTAAGTAAAACTGAATAAGAGATGGTTTTGTACGAAATGGCTTACATTGATTCGAGAAATTTGCGCATAGAGATTTCAAGATCTTTTTGAGAAGATGACTTCACATAAAAAGCTCAATAGGGATAGTTGAGCATAATCGCAGAATAATAACGATAAATGTCGAAAGACAGCGAACTGACAGGACGTGAGTGAGAAGAGGAAACTTACAGCCGCTAAGCCTTGTAGTTTTGGGAGAGACTACAGGGCTTTTTTATGCCTGTAAGTTTGGGTGATTTGCAAAATGCTGACAATGCTTACCTGTTGTAAGAAAAAGCTTACAAACAGATACGAGAAATACGACTTCTTTCACTTTAGTATTGTGGCAAAATCTACCACACAAGGACGTGAAAGCAAGAACAGGAATGTTCAGAGAATAAGACGCGAAAACGCGCAAATAACCACAATAAACAAGACAATAAGAATAATAAGACAAGAAACTACAGCGCAAAAAACAGCCCGAGCTATGCTCGGGCTGTTTTATTTTAACGGCAAAATATTCCAGTGGATGAAAAGCAGTTGGCAAAATATTACATATTATCAATCATATACAATTGTATATTTATTTTCCTTAGACACTTTATACCTAACATGATGTGTATACCCTTAGCATAAATCATACTTTTATTGGTACATCTCAAAATTAAAAGTGCTTGTTTGTCGTTCTGTTTTGCAATCGGCACGTTTTTGCCTTAAAATAATGCCCTTGCTGTAGTGATGCACGGCAGTCAATTGAGCAATCAATTGATCGGTATCAAATCTTTTTATTAAGCATCTCGGAGAAATCGAATGGCTTTAACAAACGCAGATCGCGCAGAGATCATCGCTAAATTTGCTCGTGCTGAAAACGACACTGGTTCACCAGAAGTTCAAGTAGCGCTTTTAACTGCTCAAATCAATGACTTACAAGGTCACTTCAAAGAGCACAAACACGACCACCATAGCCGTCGCGGTCTAATCCGTATGGTTAACCAACGTCGTAAGTTACTTGACTACCTTAAAGGCAAAGATGTGACTCGTTACAGCGCATTGATTGCTGCTTTAGGTTTACGTCGTTAATTCGATTTAAGCTTTTATTTTCGGACTATTGCATGTTGAATGCTGTATTACTGAAAACTAAAGTATATCTAGCCTTGGCTAGATCAGTGGAAGGGGCGAATGATTCGCTCCTTCTTTGTGTTTAAAAATCGTGTTTCATTCGAGTGAGGTCGGCTTCTAAGCTTTGTCATTTACCTAAACAATTGTATTGTGAATGCCAAACCTTAGGGGTCTCCACGAGAATAATTGTTCACAAGAACTAGGAAAAAATAAAACATGTCGATGTTTAATATTATTCGTAAAGAATTCCAATTTGGTCAGCACCAAGTTGTACTTGAAACTGGTCGTGTAGCGCGTCAAGCCAACACGGTAATGATTACTATGGGTGGCGTGACTGTATTGGTTGCAGTGGTTGCTCAACCAACAGCAAAAGCGGGTCAAGATTTCTTCCCACTGACTGTTAACTATCAAGAAAAACAATATGCTGCAGGTCGTATCCCAGGTGGTTATGGTAAGCGTGAAGGCCGTGCTTCTGAAGCAGAAACTTTAATTTCACGTTTAATTGACCGTCCAATTCGTCCGTTGTTCCCAGAAGGTTACTACAACGAAATTCAAGTTACTGCGACTGTTGTATCTTCTGACAAAACCATGGAAGCTGACATTGCTGCAATGTTAGGTACGTCTGCTGCACTTGCAATTGCAGGTACACCGTTCCGTGGCCCAATTGGTGCGGCGCGTGTGGGTTTAATCAACGGCGAATACGTGCTTAACCCGAACTTTGAACAAATGGCGCAATCTGACCTTGACCTTGTGGTTGCAGGTACAGAATCTGCTGTATTGATGGTTGAATCTGAAGCAAAAGAACTTTCAGAAGACCAAATGTTAGGCGCAGTGCTTTACGGTCATGACGAAATGCAAATCGCGATTCAAGCGATCAAAGAATTTGCTGCGGCTGCAGGTGCAACTGAGTCAACTTGGACTGCTCCAGAGAAAAACGAAGACCTTCGTGCAAAACTAAAAGAAGCGTTTGAAGCAAAAATTTCTGAAGCGTACACCATTGCGATCAAACAAGACCGTTATGCTGCATTAGATGCACTTCAAGCAGAAGCAGTTGCGCAATTCGTTCCTGAAAATGACGAAACTGGCATTGCAGATGACTTGAACGAACTCTTTGAAGATCTTAAATACCGTACCGTACGTGACAACATCTTGTCTGGTAAACCACGTATTGATGGTCGTGACACCAAAACCGTTCGTGCGCTTGACGTACAGGTTGGCGTTCTAGACCGTGCGCACGGTTCTGCATTGTTTACCCGTGGTGAAACTCAGGCTTTGGTTACCACCACTTTAGGTAATACACGTGATGCCTTGATGGTTGATACCTTATCGGGTACTAAAACTGACAACTTCATGTTGCACTACAACTTCCCTGCATATTCAGTAGGTGAAACAGGTCGTGAATCTGGCCCTAAACGTCGTGAAATTGGTCATGGTCGTTTGGCACGTCGTGGTGTGCAAGCAGTTCTTCCTGCAGCAGATCGCTTCCCGTATGTGATTCGTATCGTATCGGACATCACTGAATCAAACGGTTCATCTTCTATGGCGTCTGTTTGTGGTGCATCGTTATCACTTATGGATGCAGGTGTTCCATTGAAAGCACCAGTTGCGGGTATCGCAATGGGCTTAGTGAAAGAAGGCGAGCGTTTCGCTGTACTTTCTGACATTTTGGGTGATGAAGACCACCTTGGCGACATGGACTTTAAAGTTGCGGGTTCTGCCAACGGTATTACTGCATTGCAAATGGACATCAAGATTGAAGGCATCACTGAAGAAATCATGGAAGTTGCATTAAACCAAGCTTATGCAGGTCGTATGCATATCTTAAATGCAATGAACCAAGTGATTTCACGTGCGCGTCCAGAAATTTCAATGCATGCGCCAACTTTCCAAGTGATTAACATCAACCCAGACAAAATTCGTGATGTAATTGGTAAAGGTGGTGCTACCATCCGCCAAATTACTGAAGAAACTAAAGCGGCAATTGATATTGAAGACAACGGTACAGTGCGCGTATTTGGTGAAACCAAAGCTGCTGCACAAGCTGCTGTTGCAAAAATTCAGGCTTTAACTGCTGAAATCGAGCCGGGTACAATTTACACAGGTAAAGTAATCCGTATTGTTGAATTCGGTGCGTTCGTAAATATCCTTCCGGGTACTGACGGTTTACTTCACATTTCTCAAATTTCAAATGAGCGTATTGCCAACGTTGCAGACGTGTTGAAAGAAGGTCAGGAAGTGAAAGTACAGGTTGCTGATGTAGACAACCGTGGTCGTATCAAATTAACTATGAAAGATATCGAACAAGCGTAATGCTGTGTTGATGATCTGAAATGGTCAAAAAACCCGTATTCAATCTGAATGCGGGTTTTTTTATGCTAAAAATTTTGTTGCATCGTACAAACCATCTTTGTTGTATGAAAAGCGGCATAAATTACAGCATGTATTTGAAAAGAAGCCTGATCCATGCTTAAACTGAGTACATCTTAAAATCTCAAAAAACCGTACAAAAAAACTGAAATAGAGTGCCCGTTCTATGCAAAGTTATTATTTTTATCTGCATACCAATCATAAAACCAATATTTATGTGCAAAAACAGGCAATTGAAGGGCTTGAGCCTGAATTTATCTGGATTGATTGCACCCGTGATGATGTGCTTAACCGTGCAGAACAGTGGCAACAAGAGATTTTTCAGTACAGTCAATTATCGCTCAATGAATATCATGTGCGCGATATTTTAAATATAGAGCATCCATGTGCGTTTGATACTTTAGATGATTATGACTTATTGATTTTCCGTAAACTGATCACACCCGAAGACCGTATTGCAACAGGGCAACAAGTCGGGGAGAAACATGAACGGATTTTTGGACTGGCCACTACGCCGATGAGCTTTATTATGACACCGCAGATTTTGATTAGTGTGCGGGAACAGGGCAATAAAGTCATGGAAAGCTATTTGTCACGTGTGGAAGCAGCGGTACAACGCCCGATTGAAGAACAGAATAAAGCACGCAAACTGGCAGCAACACCATTAGATTTAACGTTGCGTTTACTGAATTTGGTAGCGGATGATTACTTGGATATTCGCATGCCGCTAACCCGCCGTGTGGAATATTGGCAACAAGAGTTGTTGCAGGGACATCGTCGTTTTACCCGTTGGCATCAATTGCTGCAAGAAAATATGGCGTTTCAGCAAGTTGAAAATTTATGTGAAGAGCAAATAGAAGCCTTGCAGGAATTGCGTGATGAAATTGTCGATAACTACCCACATTTACGTGGCAAAAAACGTAGTGAACGGCAGGATATTATTTTGGTACGTTTGGATGATTTGACCAGTCACATTGAACGAATTCAAAAGCATACCATTCGCTTACGCTCTGCAGTGCAAACCGCAATTGATCTGCATTTTTCTGCTATTGCCAACCAGACCAATGAAAACATGCGGATTTTAGCCATCATTACCGCAGTTTTTGCACCTTTGACTTTATTTACAGGGGTGTATGGTATGAACTTTGAGTTTATGCCGGGGCTGAAACACGCACAGGCCTTTTGGATCATGCTTGGGGTAATGGTGATGACTACTTTGTTGTTGCTGTATTATTTTTATCGTAGGCACCTTGTCGGTCTGGGTGAAAAAAGTGTGATTGATATGTTGGCACAGCAACATAATGACCAACCCATGAATTTATTTTGGTTTTTAGACTATGAACCCATTAAGCAAACCGTGAAAGGCACCATTAAAGAAGTCGAAAAACTGACTAAAATTAAATAATCCAGAAGATAGACTTGCAGATGTGGTGATAAATTGAGTTCCACATCCAATATATGTCACAAGATAATTCGTTGATAAAAGTTGTCCACAGACCTCAAAAGTTATCCATAGGACTGATAAGCTTATCCACAGATTGAGCAGGATAGTCAGACATTTAGCTCAAGATGGCAGATTTTTGAACACTAGCTTCAGATTTGAATATGCCATCTTTTTTGCTTTTTGCCTTTTCTTGCTGTGTCCTGCATATCATTGCATTTAGATGTACGGTTTAGACTTGTATGAGCTTTTAAGCTAATTGATCATTTTGCGCTTTAAGCAGCAAGTGATACATTTCATCTTTCAGTCTTAATTTTTTGCGTTTCAGCGCTTCAATGTCATCATTAATCTGATGCACAGGATCAAGCTCAAGTTGGATAATCTCACGATCAAGCTGTTCATGGTCTTCAAAAATTTTTGAAAAATGTGGATTGCTGTCACGTAATACCTGAATTAAATCACGAAATTCAGGGAACATGTTTTTAATCTTTTTGTTGCAGTCTTTGGTCTTCATTGTGGCAATCATTCTCATCAAAAAAATTTACGGGCATAGAAAGAAAAACGCTCTAGCAAGGTGATGAATCACACAACTAGAGCGTGAGGATTAACTATGTTGAAAATTCAGATGTTTAACTTCTTTACGTAATTTTTGCACTTCATCAATCAGGTCAAGCATCATGGCGACAGCTGAAAAACTGGCATCAAAATCACGTTGCAGCCGATAGGCTTGGCGTGCACGGTTGATATCTTCACCAAAAAATTGGTGGATACGTTCGGCAGGGCGGGAAGGCAGGATGTCATATTCTAAAAGTTGTAAGACCCATTCAGGGCTTTGCCCACACGCTTCGGCAAATTTTTTTAAATCTAACTGGGTAAATTCTTCAATAATTTCTGTGTGCTGTCCGTCTGAAGTGATTTCACGATATAAAATAGTGGTCATGGCATACTCCTTCTGATCGAATTCAAACGAGTTGGCTCGCCTGAAATGAGGGATTGCTTTACATCAATAATTGGTGGATATCCAATAAGTGATTCTCTTTAATTTAGCCTGTGTACGCTGTAATAGAATCTTTTATTTGTATTCCTTTGGTGAAATTCAGCCAACCCTTTGCTGTGCTCACGCCTGTTATATTGATGTGTCAATTTGGCTTGTGCGTATAGATGTCTTATAGATATTAGTCTATTTTTTATTCAATGCCATCCTTTATTTCAATATTTTGGATTGAACGGTCGTACGGTGTTTAAAAGGATTGTTTCAAAATTTGGTAATAAAAAGGGCTCTTTAAAAAGAACCCTGTAAATCAATATCTTAGTTTTTGGAATTAGTATTTTACCCAAGTCACGCTGCGACCAATCACTGAAACACCTACATAGCCACGTAAGGTGAGGCGCTTACCGTTAGCGCTTAAACGAGCTTTGCCTTTATAAACTTTACCGCCAATTGGGTCTAAAACATGACCTTGGTTAAATTCACGTGGGTTTTTAGCATCTTGTTTAAAGCCCCAAATAAATGGCAAGCCAATAAAAGGTTTATTCTTTAAGTTACCTGGACAATTGCTACAAATCACCATTTTTTCTGCACCTGGAATATTACGGGTTTCCACGATAATGCCTTCATAAGTGCCATCTGGCTTTTTGCGAATTTCGACATCGGCACGTGAATAACCTGTGCGGTCATCAATGGTTTTCCATTTACCGACCAGTAGATCGCTTTCTGCAAAGCCAACACTTGAGAGGGTTGTTAAAACGAAACCCGCAAAAATCCCTCTGAAATTTATTTTCATGAACAGCATCCCCAAAATTGTTATTTTAAAAAATAGAGTAAAAATTCTATTTCGGGTTTTATAGCAAGAATGTAATAAACAAGCAAATTGAGCAGTGTGAGATGTCAGGCAGGAAAAGATATAAGTGTTATGGAGTTGGTAATTTAAATCTAATCATTCCGATAAAAGTGTGCAGAACACAGCTTTTATCGCATTGGTGAGGAATAATATCAGTATTTCACCCACGTCATTTTGCGGCTGGCATTGGTGGCAAGGTCTACATTATAAAGGGTTAAATGTTTGCCATTGCTGCTTAAACGTGCACGAGTTTTATATTGTTTACCTGTGCGCGGGTCTAAATAGTCACCTTCATAAAATTCAATTTGATTGCTTGGCGTAGCTTTTAAGTGACTTAATTGCACAAAACCTAACAGTGGCTTATCTTTATTTTTACCCGTACAGAGTGTGCAATTTTCCAAACGCGGTGCGCCAGGAACCGCACGTAGTTCTATAATCGTAGCGGCATACGCACCTTGTTTATCTTTACTCATGACTACGTCAGACAATGAAAAACCTGTGCGGTAGTCTAATGTTTTCCATTTGCCCAAAAGTGGGTCTGCATTGGCTGCATAAGCTAAACTTGAACAGCAAATCGCGCTGATGAATGCTAAACGAGAAAAGAACAGGGTGTTCATAAAATCAATATCCCAGAGAAGAAGCAGCCTAAAATATATAAAGGCATAAAAAAAATATGGGATTATTTATACCTAATTTACGCGGTATTTTCTAGTAATTGCATGAAAGTTTTGTGAAATTAATCACATGAAAAGTAATAAAATAATAGGTTTTGACGATGGTCATCACGTAAATAAAAAATGAGCAGAATGTACTGCTCATTTTTGATGAATTTTCAGCATTACATCACATATTAATCATGGTATTCACCATGCCATTTAACTGAGATGTTCTCCAAATAAACCTAAGGCTTCTTCGGCACTAAAGCTATATTGTGTGCTGCAGAATTGACAATCCATAGTAATAGGGTTCTGATGTTCCAAAGTTTCACGTACCGCAGCAACACCAATTTGCATTAAGGCATTGGCACAGCGCTCTTTGGAGCAAGTGCAACCAAAACGTAAGGCTTCCACTTCAGGCAAACGCACTTGTTCTTCATTGTATAAACGGTACAAAATTTCATTGACGTCTAAATCAGTCAATTCTTCCGCTTTTAAGGTTTCAGTCAGCATGGTCACACGCGGCCATAAATCTTCATCGACCCGTTGTTGTTCTTCTTCACTGTTACGCGGCAACAATTGAATCAGTAAACCGCCCGCACGTTCGGCATTGCTTGCCAACACAATACGAGTTGGAATTTGTGCCGATAAGTCGTAATACTGCATTAAACATTCAGCTAAATTGGCTTTGTCCAAAGGCACAATACCTTGATAACGCTCACCAAATTCAGGCTCGATATTAATAAACAGTACAGGACTGACCAAACTTTTCAGGACGGTACTGCTGTCTTCAGCGCTTAAAAAGCGCGGGTCTTGTTCGTAGTCTGCCAACGCACGCACTTCACCCAAGTGGTTACATTCCGCCATGGCCCATTTAAATGTGCCAGATGCCTGAATTTGTAAGCTAATACGCCCTTTAATTTTTAGGGTACTGGCCAGTAGGGCAGTGGCGCAAAGCATTTCTCCCAACAACACTTGTACCGCAGGCACATAATCACGTTGTTTCAAAATGGTTTGCAAAGCTTCTTCGAGATGAACTACTTCACCACGAACAGGGCTATCTTCAATAAAAAAGCGTTGGCGTAAATCAGACATAAAATTCTCCATAACCCTGTTTTAATGGTGGCAATATTGTAAAACACAAGTCAGTTTGCTGCATCACGTGTTACATCAATATGACTGCTATGCAAGCCGCGTTTTAAATCGACACCCAAGGGCATTTCACGGTTTTGTGCATCACTTTCAAACAGGTGTTCCAGTTCTGCCAAAGCGTTACGATGGGTTTCATATACTTTTTGTTCATCGGTATAAATGTGCTGCTGTTGTGCCAAGAGTTGTTCATCATAATCACGGAACAACTCAATGCTTTTATAGGCATCTTTTTCATTAATGCCCAAATCGCGCAAAGCCTGATAGGCCATGCCTAAAGAGGATAAATACGTTTCACGCCAAATATAGGTAACGCCTAAATCGCGCAATAAGTGCACATGATGACGATCACGAGCGCGTACCAGTAATTTTAGCGCTGGATAATTCAGGCGAATATGCCGTGCCACGTTCATTGAGTCTTCAATATCATCAATGGCTAGAATAAAGATTTTGGCATGCTCGATGCCTGCGGCACGTAAAATTTCAGGTTGAGTGGCATCGCCATAATAGACTTTACCGCCGTAATTCCGCACAAAATCAATTTTATCCATATTGCTGTCGATGGCAGTAAAGTGCAGATGCTGCAAGTACGCCACACGGGCAATAATTTGTCCAAAACGACCAAAACCCGCAATAATCATAGGGTGATGTGTATCGGGAATTTCGTCATATTCAGGCGATTTTTCACGTTCTAAGCGAGGAATAATTTGACTGCTCATCAACCAATATAAAATTGGGGTCAACACCATCGACAAAGTCACAATTAAGGTCAGTGGTTGCAGCATGGCCTGGCTGAGCACACTTTCACTTTGTGCGACACTGAGCACCACAAAGGCAAACTCACCGCCTTGTGCCAAGCAAGTCGCCAACAACAAACTATTGCGCCAAGAATATTGGAAATAACGGGCAATGGCCGTGAGGCTAATCAGTTTGATGAGCAGGAGCAGCAATGCACCGCCTACAATCAGCCAAGGGGTATTCATTAAGATTGCCAGTTCGGTGCTCATCCCGACGGTCATAAAAAATAAGCCTAGCAATAAGCCTTTGAATGGGGCAATACTGGCTTCTAACTCATGTCTAAATTCGGAATCTGCCAACAATACGCCTGTTAAAAATGCACCTAAGGTGGTGCTAATGCCCAGCACATCCATAATGCTGACCACGCCAAGTACAATGAATAAACCGACAGCAGTGATCAGTTCATGTGCGCCACTTTTAGCCACAAAACGAAAAAATGGACGCATGAGATAACGGCTAAATAAGAACAAACCGCTAAAGGTCGCCATGATTGCAGCAAAATAAGCAATGCCATGATGAGTCGATTCTGCACCTGCTAACATGGGAATGATGGCAATTAAAGGAATGGCGGCAATATCTTGAAACAGCAGAATGGAAAAGGATTGTTGTCCATAACTGCTGTTGAGTTGCTGCTTTTCTTGCAACATTTGTAGCACAAAGGCTGTAGAGGAAAGTGCCAGTGCAAAACCTATCACCACACTTGAGGCAATGCCTTGCTGTAAGGCAAAAAAAGCCAAGATTGCAAGTAGAATACCCGTGATGCCGACCTGTAAACTACCCAAAACAAAAATGGGCTTGCGCATTTCCCACAGCCGTTGTGGACGCAGTTCTAAGCCAATAATAAACATCAGGAACACCACACCATATTCTGCCAGTTCCTGAATATCATCGGGGTCGCTGGCAATATTGAATACGCTAGGCCCTAGCAAAATGCCTGTAAACAAATAGCCCAATACGGTCGCAATACCAAAGCGTTTTAGTAAGGGAACCAAAACCAATGAAGCGCCTAGAAAAATGGTTATTTGTAACAATAAGGACATGTGGTCATCCAAAGTTTAAAGCGGTGGATTATTGAAATAAGTGCTGATACAGCTAAGTTTCAATTTACAGTATTAGCTAAATTCTTGCGGATCTATATCTAAACTTAGTTTCATGCTGGATGGCTTTTCATGCAACATATTTTGCCACCAGTTCCTGATATAAAAATGTAAGCGTGCCCGATCTTTAGACAACAACACCATGTGTGCATGGAAACGTCCTGCTTTACGTTCCATTGGCGCAGGAATCGGCCCCCAAATTTCAATTAATTGTTCTGAATGTTCTCTAAGCCATTGTGCATGTTGTTGTAAAAATTGCTGGTTTAATTCCTGACTTTTAGATTCACAGCGAATCAAAGCACTGTAACGATAAGGCGGTAATTGTGCAGCTTTGCGTTCTTTTAAACTTTGTTTGGCGAACTTGCGGTAATCTCCCTCGACCAATGTGGTGAGAAGTGGATGATCAGGACGCACACTTTGCAAATAAACATCACCTTTATGCTCACCACGCCCTGCACGTCCCGCCACTTGCACAATCAGTTGAGCCGTGCGTTCAGGTGCGCGAATATCCACACTAAGTAAGCCTGAATCAATATCTAAAATTGCCACCAAGGTCACATACGGAAAATGATGCCCTTTGGCCAGCATTTGCGTGCCCAATAAAATCAGTGGTTCGCTGCGTTGAATACGGTCATAAATTTTTTGCCAACTGCCAACACGACTGGTTGAGTCACGATCTACCCGAATCACATCTACATTGGGAAACAGCTCGTTTAAACTGTCTTCGACTTTGGCAGTGCCCATGCCAATTGGTTTGAGTTCTGTATGCTTACAGGCAGGGCATTGCTCAGGTTTACGATGAATCGTACCGCAGTGGTGGCAATGTAAATGCGTATAAGGTTGATGATGCAAGGTAAAGTTGGCATCACAATTCGGGCATTTGGCTTGCCATGCACAGCTCTCACAAATCAATACGGGTGCATAGCCGCGTCGGTTTAAAAACACCAAAACTTGTTCTTTTTTAGCCAAGCGTTTTTTGATTTCATCAATCAATTGTTGGCTAATACCGTGCTGTTTTTTGGCAATTTTTAAATCAATCAGGTGGATTTTGGGCATGAGTGCCGTGCCCGCGCGTTGATTTAATTCCAGACATTGCATTTTGCCTTGATCGACTAGTGCATAGCTGTCAATGCTTGGAGTCGCCGAACCTAAAATAACAGGGCAATTTTCCAGATGGGCACGATAGAGCGCAACATCACGGGCATGGTAGCGAAAACCTTCCTGCTGTTTAAAAGACAGGTCGTGTTCTTCATCTAAAATAATCAAGCCTAAATTTGGCAATGGGGTATAAATCGCAGAACGTGTACCTAAAATAATCGAGGCTTTGCCCGTTTGTGCGGCTTGCCACGCCTGCAAACGCTTGGAATCATTTAAACCTGAATGTAAGAGGGCGATGTGGCAGTGAAAACGCGATTGGAAACGGCTAATGGTTTGTGGCGTTAGACCAATTTCAGGTACTAACACCAACACTTGTTTGCCCTGTTTTAGTACCTCATGCATGATGTGTAAGTACACTTCAGTTTTACCGCTACCCGTTAAACCATCCAGTAAAAATGCCTTATATTGCTGCCGTACTTTAAGTACGCTGTCGATGGCTTTTTTCTGATCTGGATTAGGGGTTAAAGGCATTTGCGCCAAAGTCACTGGCATTGGGCTAAAATCTTGGGCTTCCAAAACACATGCGCAAATTTCTTTATTCGCCAAGGCTTTTAGGGTTGCTGTTTCAATGCCTGCCAAATTTAAAATATTTTCAGAAGTTCCCGAAGGATGCAGCTTTAAAATTTTATAGGCTTCTTGTTGTTTTTCTGAGCGTGTAATTTTAGCTTCGGCATGTGCATCCAACAATTTCCAAGTACGTGCCAATAAATTATAGGGTTTGGCTTGGCGCAATAAGCTAGGTAAGGCACTTTGCATCACTTCACCAATCGGGAATTGATAATATTGTGCCGACCATGTCAACAAAGTTAAAACTTTAGGGTCTAAAATCGCTTGCTCATCTAACAGTTCGCTAATGGCTTTGAGTTTAAAACGTGGATCAATTGGGGTGTCGAGTGCCAGTTTTTCGACAATAATTCCGACCAAGTTTTGCCGACCAAAAGAAACCAAGACCCGCGCGCCCACTTCTGCTTGCTGATATTGTGCTGCACTGAGCATATAATCGAAGCAGTCGTAAAGATATACGGGTACAGCCACTCGAATACGATAAACAGGCTGTGGGTCTAAAGTGGAATCTGGCATAGAAAAAGTCGTATCGTCCTGTGAAAAATGGCTTCGTGCTCGACTTTGGCATGTGTTAGAGTGAGCACAGAATTTATATCTAAGAATATGAATGATTTTAGTGGTCAGACGCAACTGCGTTGCAAGAAATTTTGGAAAATTAGAGCATTACAATGCCAGCATATCAATTTACTGCCATTGACGCTTCAGGGAAGCAGCAAAAAGGTGTTTTAGAGGGTGATTCTGCACGACAAATCCGTCAGCAATTACGTGACAAAGAATGGATTCCTGTCAGTGTCGATACCGTTGAACAAAAAGATAAACACAGTGGCAAACAATGGTTTCAGAAAAAAATCACCGCCTATGATTTAGCTTTGCTGACCCGTCAGTTATCGGTTTTGGTGGCTGCTGCGATTCCTTTGGAAGAAGCCGTTCGCGCTGTGGGTAAACAAAGTGAAAAAGCCCATGTGCAAAATTTGCTGATGTCGGTGCGTTCCAAAGTTTTGGAAGGTTATTCACTGGCCAATGCTTTACAACAATCGGGGCGTTTTCCAGACTTATATATTGCCACCATTGCCGCAGGCGAGCGTTCGGGGCATTTGGATTTAATTCTGGAACAATTGGCAGATTACACCGAAAACCGCTTTGCCATGCAGAAAAAAATTCAAGGGGCGATGATTTATCCCATCATTTTAATGCTGATGTCTTTTGCGATTGTGATGGGTTTAATGACTTATGTCGTACCCGATATTGTTAAAACCTTTGATCAGAGCAAAGATGCCTTGCCGTGGATCACCGTGGCATTAATGAAAGCCAGTGATTTTATTCGTGTTGCATGGCCGTTTTTACTGGTGGCTTCTGTGGTGGGGGTATTGTTGTTGGTGCGTTTTTTACGCACCACCGCAGGGCATTATGCCTTTGACCGTTTAACCTTAAAGTTGCCGTTATTTGCAAAATTATCACGTGGGATTAATGCCGCGCGTTTTGCCAGTACCTTGTCTATTTTGACTCAGTCGGGTGTGCCTTTGGTGGATGCGCTAAATATTGGTGCTGCGGTCAGTAACAACTGGGTCATTCGTGATGCGGTCAATTTGGCGGCAGAAAAAGTCACTGAAGGTGGTAACTTGGCGACGCAATTAGAGCGCAGTGGTTATTTCCCACCGATGATGGTACAAATGATCAAAAGTGGTGAAGCCTCGGGCGAGTTAGACCGTATGCTGTCACGTGCTTCAGACATGCAAGACCGTGAAGTGACCACACTGATTTCTACCCTGTTGGCATTATTAGAACCGTTGATGTTGGTACTGATGGCGAGTATTGTACTGGTGATTGTGATTGCGGTAATGCTGCCAATTGTGAATATGAACAATATGATTTAAATCGTTTTGAAGCATCGTTCTTCAAACAGAATCTAAAATAAATGTCGAATTGATATAAATAAATGAGAGAGATTGAATGAAACAGAAGCAACCGAGTAAACAGTCTGGTTTTACCCTGATTGAAGTGATGGTGGTGATTGTCATTTTAGGGGTGTTGGCGGCTTTAATCGTACCGAACGTAATGGGACGTGGTGAAAAAGCCAAAGTGGATACCACTGCCATTACTTTAAAAGGAGTAGCAGGGGCGCTGGATCAATATAAACTCGACAATGGTAAATATCCATCTATGCAAGATGGCGGTTTAGATGCTTTGGTGAATCAGCCTGCATCGGCTAAAAACTGGTTGCCTGGCGGTTATGTGAAAGGGGGCTATCCGAAAGACAGTTGGGATAATGACATTCAATATGTGATTCCAGGTGCGGAAGGACGTACGTTTGATTTGTATTCATTTGGTGCAGATGGTCAGCAAGGTGGTGAAGGTACCGATGCCGACATTTATTATCAGCCTTAATAGAAGATGAGTTGAGTCTATATATTGATTCAGTGAACTCCAAAAAAACCGAGCGCTTAATGCTCGGTTTTTTTATGAATGGTTATTTCTAGCCGCTATTGAACAGTACTATTAACGACGTGATTTAAACGACACATCCACCTGACGTGGTCGATAAATCCACCCCATAATTAACAACAGCAATGAGAAAATCAGCATAGGCCAATCGCTGAGTTGGGTATACAGTGTTTGACCTTGCATGGCAGGCAGATCACCACGCAGCACAAATTCCTGATCCATTGGCGCTTGTTTGACAATATGCCCATGATGGTCAATAAATGCGGTCACACCTGTATTGGTGGCACGAACAAACCAGCGTCCATTTTCTTTGGCGCGCATTTGTACCATTTGTAAATGTTGCAATGGCCCTGCAGTACCCGTAAACCAAGCATCATTGGATACTGTTACCAAAAAGTCACTTTGGCTAGCATTGCGGCGGGTCAGGTTCGGATAAGCCACCTCATAACAAATGGCTGCCCCCAAATGATGCTGTTTAATTGCAAGCGGTTTTTGCTCAGACGCTCCACGTGAAAAACCACTCATGGATGGGTCATTTTGCATCGCAGGTAGTACCCAACTCAGTAAGCCTGAAAGCGGAATATATTCACCAAAAGGCACCAGACGCTGCTTTTTATACAAGCCTTCAGCCGCATCTCCCGTTGCCATAATGCTGTTGTAATACATTGGATGTTGCTGCACTTGTGATTCAGGCAAGTCCCAATACGGAATACCTGTCACCCACGAACTGCCCGTTTTTTCAGCCTGTGTTTTCATGGCATCCAAAAACGGTTCAATATCGGTCTGGAACATTGGAATGGATGATTCAGGCCAAACAATAATGTCGCGTCCCCATTCAGTTCGGGTCAAGCGGGTATAAATTTCCAAGGTCTTAATTTGGTATTCGGTTAGCCACTTTAAGTCTTGAGGAATGTTGCCTTGAATCAGAGAAACCGAGAGTGGCTTTTCAGATTTTGCAGTTACAAAACTGAGTTGTGCTGCACCCCATGCACCCAAAAGTAAAATTGCCGATGGAATCAGCCAGAAGATACGCTTTTTAAGGACTTCAACCAACGCACAGGCCAGCAAGATGACCACAAAAGACACCCCGAAAATACCAAACAACGGTGCATAGCTATCCAAAAAGCGTTCGGTGAAGGCATAACCTGCAAACAGCCATGGAAAACCTGTAAAGACCCAAGTTTTCGCCCATTCAAAAAATACCCATAGCGGTGCAAAAGTCAGTGGTGTTTCAGGGAAAAACCAACGATATAACCACGTTTGTACGGCAGTAAACAAACCCATCAACAGCGCCATAATGACAATCATCAGCACGCTTAAAAAGGCATTGGTGTCGCCATAGACGTGAATGGATGTATAGAGCCAAAATGCTCCGACAAACCACAACCCAATCCCGTAAGACCAACCAATCAAGAAGGCCTGTTTCGGGGTGCGTTTGCTTAAAGTCGCATACAGCAAAGCAGGTGAAAGTAAGGCAATCCACCAGTAATGATAGGGAGCAAGTGCCAAACTAAACACTGCACCTGCCAATAGGGCAATGATTAATGGATAAATTAAGGGCAGTTGTTGATGTTCTGCAGGATTAGACAGCTTGGAAAAAAAAGTCCTCATTGACGTACGGCTCGAATCAGATGAATAGTGCGGGCATCTGCTTCAAGAATGGTAAATTCCCAGTTGCCAATCGCAATCACTTGTCCTTGCAAATCACTCACCAAACCAATTTCCTGAAGCAATAAACCGCCCACAGTTTCTACTTCATCGTCAGAAAAATCTGCATCTAAAACATTATTAAAATGTTCGATTGGTGTAAGTGCTTGTACTAACCAAGTATTTGCCGTTTTTGGGTCGTGATCGGGGATGATGTATTCTGCTTCTTCGTCAATATTGTCGTGTTCATCTTCAATTTCACCGACAATTTCTTCTAAAATATCTTCTAAAGTAACCAAGCCCGAAGTGGTGCCATACTCATCAATCACCACTGCAATATGGGTTTGGGTGTTTTTGAGCATACGCAATACTTGGTCTGAACGAGCACTTTCAGGCACAAATAACGGCTGACGCATTAAGGCGCGAATATCGACTTTGGTTCTTTGTTCGGTCAGTAAAGGCAATAAATCTTTTGCCAATAAAATCCCCACCACGTTGTCGGGTTGGTCAGATGAGAACACAGGAAAACGTGAATGTGCCGATTCGACCAGTACATGCAAAATGTCGAGTAGCTCATCATCTTCTTGTAAGCTAATCATGGCGGTACGTGGGGTCATGACTTCACGGATTTTGGTGGCAGGTAAATCCAGAACACCTTCGAGCATTGCCACCGTATCGGGTTCTAAAAAACGACGTGAATCTTGTACTAATTTTAGCAATTCATCGCGGGTTTCTGGTGCAGTGCCTAACCATTTTCTTAGGCCACGCATACCCCACGATGGGCCTGATTCCTCGTGCATGATCTTTCCTAAAGACTCTTTATATCTAAAAAACTTAGCTTAATCATACCTTAGAAAATACAGTTGTCTATTGCTAATCTTGGGAGAAAATGACGGCAATTACGTCACGAGATGTGTTGCTGTGCGTAGCGGGAACACATAAAACAAGGCTGCGCTTTATGCTAAACTAGCCCGATGTTTTAATATCGAGTCTGTGCATGTCTGAACTTCCTGTCACACCTAGTATTCAACTGAATACCCGCGGTTTGCGTTGCCCTGAACCTGTGATGATGCTGCATCAAGCCATTCGCAAATCTAAGTCTGGCGATGTGGTTGAAGTGTTTGCAACTGACAATTCGACGTCTTGGGATATTCCAAAATTTTGCATGCATTTGGGGCATGAGTTGTTATTGCAAGAAGAACGCTTAGATGAGCAAGGCAATAAAGAATTTCATTATTTGGTGAAAAAAGGCTAATAGGCAAAAATTAGCCTCAGCACTTTTAGAACACTATAATTTAAACACGATAAAATAGTCATGTGATCCATATAGGCATATTTCATTTGCAATTCATGCAAGTTGAAATATGCCTTTTGTGTTTTTAGCCATGACGTTCAACTTTATTTTTAATTTTTCATCAATTTTGCATCAATCCAACCTGCTTCACAGTTTGAGTTAAAAAATGGCGAAACGATCCACGAGTTGCGTTATCTGCTACACATTTTTTAAGGGACTTTTCAACTTTTCTGCATTTATAGGGCAAGTTGTGTGCTTGTGCAAAATCTAACAAAGCTCTGTGTGTTGTATAAGAAATAATTTTTAGAGTGTGAGTTTAGTCTATTGTTTAATTATTGATTTTTAACAAAATTATTTTAAATATTTTTTAATATATGGAAAAATTAGCCTATAATGCGATCAGTTTATTGAGTTCGATTGCAGAACATTTGGGGATAAAATTAAGCAGATTTGGGGTTTTGCTTGGTTTGAATGTTATATGGCAGTGTTTATGTTTTATAAGGCTGAAAAAGCTGATTAAGCTGTCGCATTAAAGTAGTCAAGTTAAGAAAAATAATTTTGGGGGGCTTAACTGATTGTCTTTATCTTAAAAAAATATGCCATTTAGACTGAGCAAAATCTGCTTAATTTTTTACGTGATCAATCATCAATAAATCTTGCGTTATCATCATTTTGATTGAGTACGGTATGATTTTAGATAAAAAGCAAAACTTTTCTTTAAAGCCACTGAGTGTGGCGTGTTTATTGGCCATGAGTATCTCAGGCTGTTCATCGGGTTCAGGCTCTCAGTCAAGCACGGTTCAAGTCACTGATGTGTTGGGGGCAGAAAATGTCAGCCAAGAAGATCAACCGACTACAAATGAAGGCATTGGCAGCGGAGTAGAGCAACCTGTCGCACCATCTGCCCCCATTACCGATCAACCTCCTGTGAATTTAGAGCTAGATCATGGCGATGTATCATCCAATGGTGGTGGTTTGAGTGGTGGCAGTACAGATCATGGCAATACATCACCAACTGAAGATTCACTTTTAGACAGCAATGATGCTGTACCTAGCGATGATGCTACCGTTTTAGAAAATAATGATGTCAATCAGCCTGATACGATACCTACACTTGAATCACCTCCGTCAGAAGCAGAGCAACCTGTCGATGTGGTAGCTCCACCTGCAGTAGAGCCTGCTTTAACCGACACCGTTTTGGTCGATAGTGCAATTCAAGATATTGAAGTACCACAAGATACATCTGAAGTTGAGATGGGTAGTACGATTCAAGAACTTGAACCCTCACAAAACACTTTAGAAGTCGAAACAGGCAGTGCATTTCTTGAAAGGAAGGCAATTTAACCATCACAGGCAACTATTCGATGCAGATTGCTGCAGATCAGCAGCAACATGCGGGTTTTAAAGCACGTTTTGGCAATTTGCTGACGGTAACGGGAACCGCCAATTTGGCAGGGACTTTGAACCTGTTTGATGAAGTGCCACTTGATCAGCCACTTATTACTGCACAAGGTTCACAAACTACCGTATTACGTGCGCAACAAGGCGTACAGCGTGAGTTCGATGCTTATCGCTCAAGCAATCCATTATTTGAGTTGACACAAGTTAGTTATCGTCCTGAACTGAATGCAACGGGCGAGCCTGTACGTGCGGCAGATACAATCAATACCGATGTGGTGATTACGGCAAAGCGTAAATCGACTGAAACGGTGGCGGCTCTTGCTGCTGAACTTGAAGGACGTACTCAGGTTGCCCGTAATTTAGATGTAGTTTTAGCAAGTCTTGATCAGAAACAACAGTTAGAAACGCTGGAAGATGCTGAAAAAGTTTTTGCCAATCGCTTATTTAACAATTTTGCTCAAACTATACGTTATAGCAATGCTGCTGAAAGTACAGTTTCTACGCAGGCATTGAATCAACTGTTTCATCAACTTGATCCAAGTTTTTATGCCAATACCGTTTTAAATGTCGCAGAAGAAAGCAGCAAGCAAGAACGTCAGTTTGCACAGCGTTTGGCAACCGCACAACCCAAACAGCTTTGGTTTTCGGGTGATTACCAAAGTTATGATATGGATTATGTCGGCTTAAATAGTGAGCGCCGTAGTCATCATCAAGGTGTTGGTGTGGCAACAAAACTGGCAGGGATGACCTTGGCAGCGCAGGCCGATTTCAGTCAACTGAACTTAGATGATGCCGTACAAACAGGCTCAAAAAATAGCAGTCAGAGCAAAGCCTATGCACTAACTATGGGGACAGCACAGCAGCTTAATCGTGATTTAAGTGTCGCGGCATGGTTAAAAGGCATGCAGGTGGATGTTGACGCGCAGCGTGGTCATGCTCAAGCACAAAAAATACAGTTTGATGGACAAATGTATGCCGCAGGTTTGCGTCTAGATTATAGCTATCCACTCAGTCAAAAAATGCAGATTCAACCGTATTTAGACGCTTCGTTCCAACATTATGTTCATGCCGAACAAACTCAGCAGGATGGTGTCAACAGCTTAGATGATTTGGTGATGCAGCGCTGGAATTTTGGTGCAGGTTTGCAAGCCAATTACCAGTTGAATCCAGCATGGCAATTGCAAGGCAGCTTGTATTACAGCCAACCGATTCAGGAAAAAGCATATTTAGATACCCATTATGTAGGCACAGCGGAGAAACTGAAGTTTGATGCATGGCATGCCGATCAAGGTCAATATCATGCTGCCTTAGGTTCACAACTTCACTTTGGACAACATAGTTTTCTCAATTTGAATTATGAATATAGCGGGCGATCACATAGCGACAGTCATCGGGTACAGTTGGCGGTAACGACTCGATTCTAATTGATCGTTTTATTCATGAGAAAGTCATGAAAAAGCGTAGATTTGCGTATGAATGAGAAGTTTGAATCTTGATTGAAACAGCCATGTAGATAAATCTGCATGGCTGTTTTTTAGATCACAGTCAAATGGACTGAGTTTTAGACCGCATAGCGACTCATTAAAGTCAGTGGTGCTTTGGACTGTAAATAATCGGCAGGAATAAATACGATATTGGCAGCGTGTTGCTGTGCTGCATCAATAATATGGTTGATCACATCGTCTGTGGCTTGTGCGCTGTCAGGTGCGTGCGCTTGATCTAGATAAATTCGTTGCTGGTCGGTATCGACCCAACCCGCCTGCATGTAGCCTTGTTGAACATATAAAGTATCGACATTATTTTGAAACACTGCCTGATAAATTTGCTGCAGATCGGTCACAACACGGTCACTGGCATAGAGTTCATCCAGTTGCTGCGCATGTTGCTGATGCAATTGTTGTTGATGGCTTTTTAGCTCGGTCTGAATACTGTCAATAATGTGTTGTGCGCTGCCTTGTTCTAGCTGAGTGACGTTATCTACACTGAAAATAATGGCATTGGGTTGGTCGCAAATAGATTCATAAAAACTGATATTGCGTCGATCACCCACAATGACCAAGCCCAATGGCTCACTGGCACGTACAGTTTGCACATTTTTATCGACACGGTTTAAAAACTCTTTGAGTAAACGGTCTTCATTGGCGGCTGTGGCACGTTCTGCACCGCTGGTGCTATATAAGTTATCATTTTGAACAGGAAATGCACCATGTGGCAGTCGTTCATTCAAGTCGCTGTCATCTACAGAAAACTCATGGATTACACGATCATTGGAGGCCTTAATCAGACGTCCAACTTCACGACTGATCACTACCACATAGTATTGCACTGCATAAGATAGCTCACGAATAAAATCACGCACTGAAAATTGTTGATCAATCACAATACGTTCTTGGGTAGGGAATGGCAGACGCAGTACTTGTGCACTGTCGGCTGTGGCAAAAATAGCCAGACTGTCTAAATGGTAGTTGGGATTCAAATCTTTGGTTTGATGATGAATCTGTTCTAAAATTTGTGCCACCAGACGTTTGTCATAGTCTGCCAACAGGCGTTCTTCGAGTTGTTTAAGTTGGTTTTTAAGAGCAATCACATCTTGCTGATTGTCTGGAAAGGTACGATGTGTGGGTAGAAATAAGCTGACTGCAGGTTGTGCCTGCACATTTTTAAGTTGGTTGAGGGTGTCTGTTAAATTAAGCATGTTGGAATTCCTCTTCTAATGAAAATAAGAAGAACAACCAAATGCTTGAGCAAGATAAAACTCAAAGTACTGCTTTATACTCCACTCAAATCAGTTTTAGTCAGCATCTACAACATTTTGCTACCGTGCTAAGTGCTGCATAAAATGCCGAATAGCATTGTATAAAAGCTGACAAAACAACATTTTCGGTTGTTCAAGTCTGAAAAAAACGAAATAAAAAACTAAAAATAGAAAAGATAAAAAATAAGCAAAAACAGCATAACAAGGAAAGTTATTCAATCGCCTGCTTTTGAATAGAGAAATACCTGAAAAATGTAAGGGATTATGAGACCTTGGTAATTTTGTAAACTGTGTATAAAAAAAGCAGTGCCGAGGCACTGCTTTTGGGTTTCTCAATTGCGATTCGCAATTACATATTCGGGTAATTCGGACCACCGCCACCTTCAGGTGTTACCCAAGTGATGTTCTGTGATGGGTCTTTAATGTCACAAGTCTTACAGTGAACACAGTTGGCTGCGTTAATCTGGAAGCGTTTTGAACCATCATCATTTTCCATGATTTCATAAACACCCGCAGGGCAGTAGCGCTGTGCAGGCTCATCCCATTTAGGTAAGTTTACGTTCACTGGAATAGAGGTATCTGTCAACTTTAAGTGTGCTGGCTGATTTTCTTCATGTACGGTATTCGATACGAACACTGAAGATAAACGGTCAAAAGTCAGCTTGCCATCTGGTTTTGGATAGTTCGGTTTAAAGCTGGTTGCATCTACAGTTTTGAGTGCGCTGAAATCAGGCACTAAATCATGCAAAGTAAATGGTACTTTAAACACGTTCTGGTCGATAAAGTTAAACGCACCACCCATCCATTGACCAAACTTATGCATTGCAGGGCCAAAGTTACGTGCGCTATAAAGTTCTTCTTTCAGCCAGCTGTTGTTGAATTTTTCAGTGTAAGCCGTTAGCTCTTTCACAAAGAAATCTTCGCCTTCAGTTACGCGAGCAATCGCCAAGTCACCGCCTTTTGCGACACCTGCAGCAATCGCTTCAAATACTGCTTCACCGCAAAGCATGCCAGACTTCATGGCGGTATGAGAGCCTTTGATTTTGGCAAAGTTTAAGAAGCCTGCATCATCACCAATTAAAGAACCACCTGGGAAGGTGAATTTTGGCAATGAGTTAAAGCCACCTTTGGTCACAGCACGTGCACCATAAGAAATACGCTTGCCGCCTTCTAGATACTGTTTAATTAGAGGGTGAGTTTTCCAGCGCTGCATTTCCATAAATGGATACATGTGTGGGTTGGTATACGACAAGTCCACAATCATACCCAAAGTCACTTGGTTGTTTTCTGCGTGGTATAACCACCAACCGCCTGACGAACCTGTTTCACTTAATGGCCAGCCTGCACCGTGCATGACTAAACCTGGTTTGTGTTTTGCAGGGTCAATTTCCCAAAGTTCTTTAATACCAATCCCGTAGTGTTGCGGATCGGCATCTTTATCCAAATTGAATTGCTGGATTAAACGCTTACCTAAATGACCACGACAGCCTTCTGCGAAAATGGTGTATTTGGCATGTAGTTCATAACCCGGTGTGAAGTTATGCGTTGGCTCGCCATCTTTACCAATGCCCATGTCACCAGTTTGGATGCCTTTAACCGTACCATCGGCATGGTAAAGAATTTCAGATGCCGCAAAGCCAGGGAAAATAGAAACTTCTAATTCTTCGGCTTTTTGACCTAACCAACGCACCACGTTGCCTAACGAGATCACGTAGTTACCATCGTTATGCATGGTTTTAGGCACCATCCAATGCGGTGCTTGCTGAGCTTTTTCAGGTGACATCAAGAAGAAAGTTTTATCTTCAGTCACAGGCACATTTAAAGGCGCACCTTCTTCTTTCCAGTTAGGAAATAACTCGTTGATGGCGCGAGGCTCAAGAATTGCACCCGAAAGGATATGCGCACCAACTTCAGAGCCTTTTTCGACCACACAAACGGACAGATCATTTAAATTGTTTTCAATTGCAAGTTGACGAATTTTGATCGCAGCAGAAAGACCCGCAGGGCCTGCGCCTACGATGACTACGTCAAACTCCATCGATTCACGTTCGATGTGTTCCATGTAGGACTCCTCATATAATTGAAGGTGGCAACCGCATCAAGCAACGGTGCTGCCATGAGTATTTTTAGTTGCCAGACACAAATTTAATCGTGTCTTTTACAGTATGGGTAAGTATTGTGAGCTAGTATAGTTTTAAACCGAGTCTTAGCCAATTGGCTGAATCGTATTATTTTTCCGTCAGTAAGGTACTGCAGCATGAAGCATGACGATAATTCAATCAAACCGACAGAAAATGTAGCTACGGCTGATAATAAAAATTTAATGCACATTGCACAATATATAAAAACTGGACAGTCAGGTCACAAAAGATCAATCCCTCCTTTGGAGCAATGGCATCCAAAGCATTGTGGAGCAATGGATTTGCTGGTCAAAGCCAATGGAGAATGGTGGCACGAAGGTCAATTGATCAAGCGTCAGGCCCTGATAGATTTGTTTTCTAGCGTGCTGTGGAAAGAGCAAGACAAGTTTTATTTAAAAACCCCAGTGGAACAAATTGAAATTCAGGTCGAAGACGAACCTTTATTTATTAATCAGGTTGATGTGGTCGAAATCGGACAGCAAAATTATATTCAACTTATCACTACACATCAGGATATTGTGATTGTTGATGCCGAGCATCCTATTTTTATGCGTGAATATGCAGGTGAGCTGCGTCCTTATGTGCATGTGCGTTTTGGTATTAATGCCCTGATTCAGCGTGCGGCTTTTTTACATTTGGTGGAATTGGGCGAGCTGAGTGAAAATGCGCAGGGCGAAACGATTTTATCGTTGAAAAGTGGTGATTTGCACTTGCATTTAAGCAGCTGAGGTTTAAGCTTTATTCATCCCATTTTGTATTGCTGAATCTCTTGCTATGACAGCCATTCATCCTGTTTCTCCCTTAAATCAAGCCATGCCAAAAGCACAAGCCAGTGCGCCAATTGGTATTTTTGATTCGGGCATAGGAGGCTTGTCAGTTGCCATTGAAATTGCAGAATATTTGCCCAATGAGCGCATCCTTTATTATGCCGATACTGCACATGTGCCGTATGGCCCACGTGATGATCAAAATATTCGAGAACTCACTGCAGCTGCAATCGAATGGTTATATCGACAAGGTTGTAAAGTTGCGGTCGTGGCGTGTAATACTGCTTCTGCTTTTAGTCTAGATTATCTGCGCGATCATTACGGCGAAGATTTTCCCATTATTGGTTTAGTGCCTGCTTTAAAGCCTGCCGTATTAAATAGCCAAAGCAAAACTGTGGCTGTACTTGCGACGCCTGCGACTTTTCGCGGACAACTTATTAAAGATGTGATGCAGCGTTTTGCGATTCCTGCTCAAGTGCAAGTCTTGAATGTCACCAATCTAGATTTAGTGCCTTTTGTTGAGCAAGGGGCGCAAATGAGTGAGGCATGTTTAAGTTCCTTACAGCAGAGTTTGCAACCTGTGGTCGATCAGGGCGCGGACTATTTGGTGCTCGGTTGTACCCATTATCCTTTCCTAAAACCTGCGATTGAGTCCATTTTTGGTCAGAAACTGACATTAATTGACTCAGGAATTGCCGTTGCGCGTCAAACTTCCCGCATTTTAATTAAAAATGAGTTATTATTTGAACAAAGTTTGGCAGATACTTTACAAATTGCGTGTTATGTCAGCGGGAACAATGCAGAACAATTAAAGCCCGTGTTGCAGCATCTTATTCCAGGCAATATTTCTTGGAGTATCGCAAATGTGAGTACTGTGGACTGACTTTAAGATAATTTTTTATGATTGGGGAAAGGCATTACAAGTAGACGGTGACCGACTTGTAATGGCAATAGGAGAGGGGAAACCAATGCTCGATAAGCGCTATCAGGTCTTTATCTCGACGTCTGGGGCAGATATGCAGCCAGAACGAGTGATCTTGGCACAAACATTGGTGGGAATGGGTTTTTTTTCGTGGGGTTTAGAACAACGTACCCCACTCAGCACTGCATTTGCACGCCGTCAAATTGATGATTGTGATTATGTGGTGATTCTATTGGGCAGCCAGTACGGTGAGCAATCGGTGTCGGGCGTGGGGTATATGCATTTAGAGTATATTTATGCAGTCACCAAGCAAAAGCCGATCATTGTATTTATGCACGAAGACCCAGATTCACGTGATTCATCTTTACATGATGAAAAACCTGAATTGCGTGAAAAATTCAAAGAGTTCCGTAAATTATTACAACAAGAAGTCGATCAGGTGTTTAGCTACCGCACTCTGCGTGATTTAGAGCTTGCTGTCCGCTTTAATATGTCGCAAATGCTAGAACGTTATCCGACTTCTGGTTGGGTGCGCCCGCAAAATACACAAGCTTTGCATGATGAAATTGAACGTTTAAAAAGTAAGTTACGTCAGCTGGAAACCGATGTGGGACAGCGCGAAGCAGACCCGTTTCTAAGCGTATCTAAAGTGTCGATGAATGAATCATATCGTTTTGAATATCGCATGCATGCCTATCAGGATGGTAACTTTAGAGAGCTGAAAGTTGAGCGAAGTTTAAGTTGGGCGCAGTTGTTGGCAATTTTAGGCAATACTTTTATTCATCCAACCCCTGAAGAATATTTTTCGAAACGCATGAATGAATATTTGAATGAAACTGGTTTGGAGGATGCACGTCGGATCATGCCACGTGCGCATGCAGTTGCACGTGCCCAAATCAATATTCGGGCCTTGCATCAGATTAAAATGCAAATGCGTCAAAATGACTGGATTGTGCAGGCGGGGCGTGATGATCGTCAGCGGATGTTGTGGCAAACCACGGCAAAAGCGCAAAAACTTTTAGAGAGCAATTTGCTAGATACCGATCGGGTTTATTCATTTAAAACACCGTATTAATCTCTCAATACAGAGTGAAAAAACTGTTAAAGTAGTCGGGCTCAATCATCAGACACGAGGGCTGAATGTTGTCTACAGCAAAACCCAAAGTAACCGTTCTTTTAGCCAATTTAGGTACGCCTGATGAACCGACTGCAGCAGCGGTTCGCCGTTTTTTAAAGCAGTTTTTATCCGATCAACGGGTGATTGAAATTCCAAAACCGATTTGGCAAATCATTTTGAACTTATTCATTTTGCCATTTCGTCCTAAGCGTGTTGCACATGCTTATGCCATGGTCTGGCAGCAAGATTCACCGATGCGGGAAATTTTGTTGCAACAGGTTGATGCTTTAAAACAGCAGTTATTGCCGCTATATCCTGAGTTTGAATTGAATATTCTACCGGTAATGACCTATGGCAATCCGGGTATTCAACAGGCTTTGGCAGCTTTGAGTCAAAATCCTCAAGATCACGTGATTTTGTTCCCTTTATTTCCACAATATTCGGCAACTTCGACTGCACCTTTATATGATGCCGTTGCCAAATGGGTGCCACAGCAGCGTAATTTGCCGGGCTTATCCATCATTCGTGATTATTATCAGCATCCTTTATACATTCAGGCGTTGGCGCAAAGTGTGCGTGAATTTCAAGCCGAGCATGGTGTGGCAGAAAAATTATTGATGTCGTTTCATGGCATTCCACAGCCGTATGCCGATAAGGGTGATCCGTATGCAGAGCGTTGTCGGATCACGGCCAAATTGCTTGCCGATGCTTTAAATTTAAATGATGATCAGTGGGCAATTAGCTTCCAGTCACGTTTTGGCAAACAAGAATGGGTCAAACCCTATACCGATGTCTTACTTGAAGAATGGGGACAGCAGGGCGTGAAGTCGGTGCAAATTATGAGTCCTGCTTTTTCTGCAGATTGTTTGGAAACGCTAGAAGAATTGGCGATTCAAAACGCAGAATTGTTTTTACAAGCAGGTGGCAAAGAATATGCCTATATTCCTGCACTGAATACCCGTGCCGATCATTTGGATTTGCTCAAACATTTACTTCAAGCTAATCTTGATGCTGTAAAGCTTAACCTAAGCCATTAATTTTTGAGGTTCGCCACCATGTTGCAAGTCAAAATTGTTCCCGTCACCGCTTTTCAGCAAAACTGCTCGATTGTGTGGGATGCAGAAAGCAAAGAAGCAATTTTGATTGATGCAGGCGGTGAGCCTGAAAAGCTGAAAGCCGAAGTTGAAGCGTTGGGTTTAACGGTGAAAGCTTTGTGGCTCACTCATGGACATTTAGACCATGCGGGGGCTGTTGGTGCGTTGCAACATTACTGGAATGTTCCTGTGATTGGTCCACAGAAAGAAGATGCTTTTTGGTTAGATCAACTGCAAGAAGTGTCTGCACGTTATGGTTTTCCTATCCCTGAACAAGTCACGGTTACACAGTGGTTAGAGGGTGGTGAAGTGCTGCAATTGGGTCAAGAAAGCTTTGAAGTGCGTTATGCACCAGGGCATACCCCAGGCCATGTGATGTTTTATAATGCAAAATATGGCGTCTTGTGGACAGGCGATGTGCTATTTAAAGGCTCGATTGGACGCACCGATTTTCCACGTGGGAATCATCAACAATTATTAGATTCAATTCAGCGCGAGTGTTTTAGTTTGCCCGATGACACTCAGTTTATTTCGGGGCATGGTCCCATCAGTACCATTGGATTTGAAAAACAGAACAACCCTTTTGTGGCGGGGCAAGCAGGTTAAAAGCAGTGTGTATTTATGCTTTAAGAAAAAGTCAGCAGTCGCTGACTTTTTTATTTGCGAAAGGGATTATTCAGCATTTGTTTGCTTTCAATTGCAAACAGCATTGTGAAAATTGTCAGTAAGATGCCTATGCACAGCATGAGTAAATCATGCGCGTACAGTCCAAAGCCTAAACTGCTGGTAGAGAGTAAAATACACAGCATTACAATTCCTTTTAACATGATTTCCATGGTGAAATGTTCCTAGGTTATTTTTTGCTTTCTTTATTGTTATGTGCAGTGACGGAGTCACGAATAGTGCAAAGTATAACCTGTGCTAATTCTGCTGAAAGCAATTATAGAACAACTAAATTTTGAATAATTTTTCTAAAAATGTGAAAAATTCCATGAAACTGTGTGTAGTTTTAGGCAATATTTGGCGTGGAAATTTATTGCTTATTCCTCAGAGTTTTCTGCTTGCGGAGCATCTTGGGTGGGTAAACGATACTCGTCATTTGCCCATGCGCCTAAATCAATGAGCTTGCAACGCTCAGAACAAAAAGGACGAAATGGATTGTTTTCCCATTGCGAAGGTTCACCACAACGAGGGCAAGGAAAAGTGCGTGGCATGATCAACTCCAAATGAAAAATGCAGGATTGGATTAGGCAAATAGCACCTGACTTGATAGACTTGTGCCGAATTTTGTAAGTTTGATCTGATTATGCCAATTCGTCAATTTCAAGCACAGCGTATGCATGCCCCTCGTGATTTTCAAGCCATTGCCAATGAATCGGTTTGTGTGGAAATTGGGGCCGGAAAAGGTAAACACGCCCTATTGTTTAGCGGGCAGCATCCTGAGCACAAGTTGATTGCAATTGAGCGCACCCGTGAAAAATTTTTGGCGATGCAAAAACAGCATCAGCTTGAAGGTCAGCAGAACTTACAGATTGTGCATGCCGATGCCATTCCATGGATTGTGCATGCTTTATTTCCTGCTCAAGTTGAGCAATTCTTTATTTTATATCCGAATCCAGAACCACATAATGCCACCCAGCGTTGGTTGAATATGCCGTTTTTTGAGTTTCTATTGTCGCGTTTAAAAGCAGGCGGCAGTATTACTTTAGTAAGTAATATTCCTGAATATATTGCAGAAGCACAGCAACAGCTGATTGAAGTGTGGAAATTGCCATTTATTCAGCTGGATGTTCCAGTAGATTCAGCACGCACTCACTTTGAAATCAAATATTTAGCACGTGGTGAGCGTTGTCAGGAACTGCTGATCACCAAACCTGCGGCTTATACAACCCGTTTTGATGATTTTCAGCCTTTGCAAGGACAGCAGCCAACTTTAACACCTGCTGCAGTTGAGGCGAAAGTTTCTGCAGACTCAAGTGCAACAACTGAGTAAACAGGCATGAAACAGCGCATTGCAATTATAGGAGCAGGACCAGCAGGGCTAATGGCTGCCGAAGTGCTGAGTCAGTATGCCTATGATGTGCATGTCTATGAGCAAAAACCTTCCGCGGCACGTAAGTTTTTGATGGCGGGTAAAACAGGTCTGAATATTTCACATGCCGAACCGATTGCACAATTTGTTCAGCGTTATGATCAGACGGAATGGTTGGCGCCGTGGATTCAACAATGGGATGCGGCTTGGATTCAAAACTGGATGCAGAGTTTAGGGATTCAGTCTTATGTAGGTTCATCGGGGCGGATTTTCCCACAAGAAATGAAAGCCGCACCTTTGCTGCGCGCATGGTTAAAACGCTTGGTTGATGCAGGCGTGCAGTTTCATTATCGGCATCAGGTATGTGATTTAAATAATAATCAACTCAGTATTCAAAATCTAAGTACAGGTCACATTGAACAACAGCAATTTGCCGCCATTGTGATGGCATGTGGGGCAGTGTCGTGGTCGAAATTGGGTAGTGATGGTGCATGGCAGCGTTGGTTATCTGCCAATGAAATTCAGCCTTTCCAAGCCAGCAATGCAGGGGTGGAATGTCACTGGTCTAACTATATGCAGCCAGTTTTTGGACAACCTTTAAAACGTGTGCAAGCATGGGTGAAAGGCGCTGAAGCGAGCATGGGCGATATTGTGATTAGCCATTATGGTTTGGAAAGTGGCTTAATTTATAAGCAAGGGCGAGCATTGCGACAGTTGCAGCACGCTCAACAACCGCTGCAGTTACAACTCGATTTGCTACCCGATTTAACCGTTGAGCAACTCTACCAAAAGTTGCAACCTTCCAAAAAACAGTCTGTAAGCAATATTTGGCGTAAGGCAGGTTTGGATGCCGTGAAGTCTGCAGTCGTGCGTGAGTTGGTGGATAAAGCCCTTTGGCAGCAACCTATGCAATTGGCGCAGCAGATTAAAAATTTAACGGTGCCTTTAAAGGGTTTTCGTCCTATTGAAGAAGCAATTAGCTGTGCGGGCGGAGTCAAACGTGAGGTTTTATCTGCACAATTGCAGTTAAATTCCAATCCACACGTTTTTCTCTGTGGTGAAATGCTGGATTGGGATGCGCCAACGGGCGGCTATTTGCTGACAGCCTGTTTTGCTACAGGACGCGCTGCCGCTGAAGGAGTGCATCAGTATTTACAGCAGCGTCCGTAAAACACGTTATTCATCAAGTTGTGGATATTGCCCACGCCAATGTTCTAGTTGTTGCTGCGCCTGTAGCAAGTCTGCTAAGCCTTGCTGACGTTGTTCTTTACTGACAGGATAAGGTGCAGAAGTTGTATTTTGAGTTGCTAGATATTGCGCTTGCTGTTCCCAATAATGACTCATTAGGCCTTGAATATAACGCCCTTGCGGTGTCTTTAAATCCAGTTCTTTGAGCATACTCAAGGCAGATTGAATGTTGTCCTGCAGGCGATTTTGTGCAAATGCAGCATCGAGTTGTTGGCTTTCATGCAAGCGTTCTAACTCATCTTCCAAATCATTGCTCATTTGGTCATGGCGTTGTTCATAATCCATCAGCAATTGAATATCATGCGGGTCATCCGCAGTCATTTCAAAGGGCTGAATCGCGGCTTGCTCGACCTGAGTTTGCATGATTTGATCTTCAGGGCTGAGTTTGTCTGCATGTTCTACTTTGCTGCGCTCGCAAGCGCTGAGGGAGAACGCCAAAAAAATTGTTAAGGGAGCAATCGCGTGTTTAAAGGTTATTTGCATTTATTTGCTCCCTCTCATTCAACTTTTTGATAGACATACAAATGTGTGCAATAGGGAAATTCAATTTCATCTTGCACATGCTTATTCGTATATTCTAATACTAATTGTTCAAATTGTGTTTTGAGTTGTTGTTGCTGTTCAGTTGGCATTGCAGCAATGAAACTGGTCGAAAGCAAACGCTTAGACACGACTTGTTCAACTGTACCAACATGCGTGTGATGAAATTTCTGCTCGTGAGTAAGTTGGAATAAATCTGTATCGGCAAATACCTGACGCCAGTCCTGATTGTGAAAACGCGGTGTATCGCCCTCAAAAGGCAAAATCATCTTTGCCAGTGCATTGACCCAATTGACTGAAATATCACGTTGATTCCAAATTAACAGCAAATGACCTTGCGGTTTTAAGATTCGGTGAATTTCCTTTAAACTTTGCAGATTGGCAAACCAATGAAAAGATTGCGCACAGCTCACCAAATCTGCACATTGATCGTGCAGTGGTAATTGCTCACTTCGTGCTTGAATTGTCTTAACTTGTGGGTAAAGTTGTTCTAATTCGGCTAACATGCTGGCAATCGGATCTACCGCTATAAGCTGAGTTGTCAGTTTGAGCAAATGTGGCAGGAACTTTCCTGTGCCAGAACCCAAGTCTACAATATTGCTATTAAGTGGAACTTGGAGCTGATCTTGCAGGAAAACATCGACTTCTTGCGGGTAACTGGGACGAACTTGTTGATATAGGTTTGCCCCTAAAGCAAAACCTTGTTGTGCGGCAGGATGTAGAGATTGTGTCATATTTTGCGATTTTTAATCTGCTGTGCATCTATAAAATAACATATTCACTTTTGAACTTGCGTAACGTGTATTCAAGTTTAAAGTAACGGTTTAATTCAGCGCCTTGGCGCCGGTGTGGGAATGGACAAACACATAATTTTTGAAGACGGACATATCCGCGCTATTTTCATGAAAGGCTCATCTCAGGAGCTGATTTTTTCTTTTGGCGATTTAATCACTCGTGCCAAAGGAACGTCTATTAACGCCGAAAAATCACTGGAAAAGTTTCATTTTAATGTGATTGGGGTGATGCCAAAGGAAAAATCATGGTTTCCTGAAGCGTCTATGCGTGCCATGTTGGCAGCCATTCAAGAGCTGATTGCCCCGTTTAAAGTCCGTGTGGGCTATGGCGGCTCTATGGGGGGCTATGCGGCAATTAAATATTCCAATTTACTGGATTTAAGCCGCATTGTGGCTTTGGTGCCGCAATATTCAATTGACCCTGAAGATATTCATGACCCACGCTACAACATGTTTTACCATGCCGATGTGAATGCCAATATGCGTATTCAAGCGCAGGATGTATCGGCACAGCGTGAATATATTGTGGTTTATGACCAATACTATCCAGAAGATCGTGGGCATTATTTAAAAATACAGCCATTAATTCCGCATTTACATACCTTGCATTTGCCATTTACAGGGCATGATGCGATTGCGATTTTGGCTAACTCAGAATTATTAAATGACTTTTTGACCCATCCTTTTGATGCGCCGTTTTTTTACCAAAAAATTCGCAAGGTGAAAAAGAACAGTAAGTTTTACTACCGTAAAGTGATTGAAAATGTCTTACCGAATCACCGTTGGTCTTTAGGTCGTATTTTAAAATACAATAACTTACAGCTAGACAGTAACTTTTTTGATGCCAAGTTGAAACAAAACCTGATTCGCTCCTTGCTTAGCAATAAACAGGTCGATCAGCACGATTTAAACAAACTTGGCTTACAAATTCAGTTACCGTATGAAAATCGTAATGTCTTGCTCGACCATTTTGGTCATGGTTTGGTGTTTAACATCATCAGCCAAAAAATTGAGAGCTATGCCGCACATGCAATTGCCTTAAACCATAAATTCCTGATTCCGATTTATGCAAAGGGCAGTGGTTTGGTGCAAATTTATCTGAATGATGAACGCTATTTAATTAGTATGAATGATCGTCATGTCATGAAACTATGCAAAGAACAAGATGCACTTGCTGCAGGCATGCACCCATTAATATTGAAAAAATATAGCGACTATTTTGTGTTGAGCTATAAAGATTTGAACCTGAGCAGTGATGAGTTTGGCGGCAACGACTTTGTGGAAGATTTGCCAGATACTGCCAAATTTACCCTAGAACTGGAACAGTAAGCTGCAAAGTTTGATCCATTATTTAGAAGGTTTAAATTTTAGACACTTGTATTGTTTTGCCATTGGGCTAAGATGATCTTAAAACATGGTTTTGTTGATCATTCCAAGGGTAGTATGTATGACCAAGTTGTTGATGCCTGCTGTGCTTGTTTTGCTGTCCAGTTTCATTTTATCTGCGACTTTGTTTGCAGATGCGCCTGAGCCGAAGGCTTATCTATTTTTTGCTTTAGGTTTGTTGGTATTGTTGGGATTAGGCGCTTATGTATTCCGACAAATTCAAAAATCGATACGCTATCACATGAATAAGCCTGCAGATTAAATGCAGGCTTTTTTATTTGCACTGAGTTGTTTTTATAATTTTGAGCAAACCAATAAATCAAAAAAATTATAGCTTAATCACTTTAATTTCTTCTTCAGTATCTGTACTTGGTGGAGTCTGAGTCTGTGCTTCTTGAGTAGGTGCGGCAATGGTGGCTGCAGGGGCGATATTCTGCGAAGGCGCGCTTAATGGTGCTTGATAGATAGGCACGGCATGATCACTTTGTCCTGTAATCACTTCTTTGGTTTCCTGAATTTTAGTATTTACATTGTTGGCAAGTTGCTGCCCAGTATGTTTGGCTTGAGCCGCACCCTGACTGCCCAATTGTTTGGCGTTGTCTAAAGCTTGATGTGCCGAAGGGCGAATTTTTTCAATACCTTTTTCGGTTACTTCACCGACTTTTTGTGCTGCCTGAATCACACCTTCCTGAGTTTTATATGCCCAAACATGTAAGAGGTTTGGATTGTCTGCATAAGGCTGAATTGGTTTATTACTTTGAGTTTGTGCAGCACTACTTTGTGCCCACACCGAAGCACTACTGAACAATAGTCCAATACAAATGCTGATATTGATCTTTTTCATTGTGCTGTGCCTCTTAGGATGCCGAATACTGGTCGTTGAAAGGTTTTGAATGGAATGTACTGCATTGTATAAAGCCTAGATGATCTGCAGTGTTTATTTTTCGCAAGTATGATGTGTTTTTAGGTGAAATTTACAGTGTTTGAGACTTTAAAGTGCTTGAAACTATGGCAGAGTTTCAGACTTAAAGAAGAAGACCCACATAAAATTGTGGGTCTTGTTACTCTGGAGAGTTGTTAAAGCAGGGCAGCAATGGCTACACTGCTTTTATCATCTTAGTTTGAAATATCAAGCGATGCTGTATTTATATTGAAAGTCCAACAATCTTGCTACATCAAGATACATTCAAAGCTGTTTTTAGCTTAGTTGCATTGTGCAAGCGCATCTTTATGAAAATGGTTGCGTAAGGTGATGAAGTTCTTTTGCACAGTTGCATCATGCAAGTCAAAGTGAGTTGCTATGCTAGTCCCATCTTGTGCAAATGTTGCAGAACCAGCTGAAATTAATGCATTGCCTTTAAATGCCCATTGTTCAATAGAACGACCTGCTTGCAGTGTGCCTGTAAATTCGATCACGCATTTATCAATAAATTTTGTGAGTTTGGCGCTGTTATTGACAGTGTCTGGGTAAACTTCAATATTTTTCACTTCTTGTAAAACACCTGCAGTAAGCTGCGGAATAACAGGTGCAGAAGTACACGCACTAAGAGAAAGGCAAGTTAAACCCGATAAAATGAGTGTTTTAAGTTTCATAAGCTCGTTTTCTTGTTGAGTGTTGTTAGGTTGAGTATAGGGAATCTGAAGTGAAATGCCTATAGATTAATGATTCCAATCTTGTGAACGAATACGTCCAGTTTGATAGTAGATAGAAACCAACTCTATAAAGTTTTTAAAATCCAAGTTTTCAGTCAAAATTCGATTTATTGATTGCCAATCCACCTCTGAACGTCGTCGAGCTGGCAAAAGGATTTCACTTTCTGTTGGATTTTCTGGGTTGAGTAAAATTACACCTATACCATGTAAAGCTGAAAGCATACGCAGTTCTTCTTCAACTTCATTTGTTGAAATAGAGGTTGCTACTAGGTAGCCCTCATTTGCCCAACTGGAATTACTGACTGCTTGGAAAAAGCTACTTCGGATATTTGAGCCTGTTAATTCTTTTTTTACTTCAAATGACCATAAACGCACATTTTGTCCAGAACCATGTTTAACACAAGTTCTTATTAATTCATGCCATTTTTTATCAATGGGTTGCATCGCAACAATATCGGGGTGTAACCATTGATTACCGTTTTGACCACGATTATTTGAAGACTTTTTTTCATCAATTCTCAGGCTATAGAGGTTTAGCTCTTTAGACAAATATTCGATGAGAATAGGGTATAAGTCGTACTCTGAAAATATTTTTTCTTGAATTGGTGGTGGATTATTGTCTTCTGCATCAATAATTAATGAATTATGGAAGTCAATTCCTGTTGTTGGTGAAAGATTTGAAGGGGGGTCATACCAATATTGGCGTGGACGTGGTCTTTCTTGATATTTTACACAAGGATTATTTTGAATTAAGTCTGGGAAAATACTATATAACTCTCGAATAACTTGTTGTTTAAAAGCACCCTCATTGTTTTCAAATTTAATATTATTTCTTTTCTCGATATAATCTTGAGGATATGTAGCAATTAATTTATCAGCAATAAATCTAGCTGTAAATTTTTGATTAGGATTAGATTTTAAAAATTCTAATGCTTTTTGAGCTTGTGATAATTTCATTTTCATCAATATGTAAAAACCCCACTATCAAAATAGCGGGGTTTCTTTTAATTTACAAGTAATTAAGACTTTAGTGCTGCAACACACTTACATCTGCAACACGTGTAAATAAATCACGTAACTGCGCAAGTAAACGTAAGCGGTTGGCTTTCAACTCAGCATCATCTGCCATCACCATGACACTGTCAAAGAAGGCATCAATAGGCGCACGTAATGCAGCCAATTGAGAAAGTGCAGTGGTGTAGTCTTTTGCTGCCAATAATGGCTCAACCACAGGTGTGATTTTTGCAAGTTCAGCGAATAATGCTTTTTCTGCATCTTCTACCAAGTTTACTTCAACGACAGTACCTTCAGGCGCGGTTTCTTTGGCTAAAATGTTGGCAACACGCTTGTTTGCAGCAGCCAATGCAGCCGCTTCAGGCAAGGCACGGAAGTGATTTACCGCATTCACACGCTTATCAAAATCTAGTGGAGATTTTGGTGATAACGCTTGAACGGCTTGAATCACATCTACCGCAACACCTTGATCTTCGTACTTCGCACGGTAACGACCTTCAAGGAATGCGACTGCATCTGCCAAAGTCTTGTCGTGGTCTTTCAAGACATCACCATAAGCAGCCAAGGCTAGTTTAATTAAGTCTTCAATTGAAACATCTAAACCGTTTTCTGTTACAAGGCGCAAAATACCAATCGCAGAACGACGCAATGCAAATGGGTCTTTAGAACCTGTCGGTGCTTGACCAATACCAAAAATACCTGTGAGCGTGTCTAAACGGTCTGCAAGGGCAATCGTCGTGCCTGTTTTGGTTTTAGGAAGCACATCACCCGCAAATTTAGGTAAGTATTGTTCACCCAGTGCTTCTGCAACTTCGTCATTTTCACCTTCAAGACGTGCGTAGTAAGTTCCCGCAATCCCTTGAAGTTCTGGGAATTCACCCACCAATTCAGAGGTTAAGTCGCATTTTGCAAGTAAAGCAGCTTTTTCTGCATCTTGCGGATTTGCACCCGTAATTGGCGCCAAAGCAACAGCCAGTTTGGCAATGCGTTCAGACTTGTTCCACAAAGTACCCAGTTGTGCCTGGAATACCATGTTGGCCAGTTTCTCTTTACGAGAAGCTAATGGCTGTTTTTGGTCTTGCAAGAAGAAGAATTCAGCATCAGACAAACGTGGGCGCACCACTTTTTCATTACCTTCAATAATTTGAGTCGGGTCTTTAGACTCAATGTTTGAAACGGTAATGAAGTAAGGCTGTAATTTGTTTTCAGCATTCACCAGACAGAAATACTTCTGGTTATCCTGCATGGTAGTGATCAGGGCTTCTTGAGGAACGGCAAGGAAGCGTTCTTCAAAGCTGGCACGTAAAGCTACCGGCCATTCAACCAGTGCAGTGACTTCGTCACGTAGATCCGCAGGAACAATTGCAATCGCATTCACTTCATCCGCTAATGCTTTTACTTGCTGATCAATGATCGCTTGACGCTCTTCAAAAGAAGCGACAACGTGCGCTGCTTTTAACTTCTCAAGGTATTCATCTGCATGTGCAAGGGTGATTGCTTCAGGTGCATGGAAACGATGTCCATAAGTGACATTACCTGCCTGATGGTCTTGAATCGTTGCTTCAATTACTTGATGATCTTTAAGTAAAACGACCCATTTTACTGGGCGCACAAATTCAGTACGGCTTGCAGCAGAACGCATACGTTTTGCAATTGGCAGGTTGTCCAATGCTGTTTGTAAAATGTGTGGCAATAACGCATCAAGGCTTTGACCTTTCACGTCTTTTAAGTAGCACACTTTTTCAACTTTACCTGCTTGGAATGTAGATACTTGATCTACAGTAATGCCTTGACCGCGCATAAAGCCTTCAAGGGCTTTGGTTGGTTTGCCTTCGGCATCGTAAGCAGCTTGAACAGCAGGGCCGTCAAAGCGTTTTTGTGTGTCTGCTTGTGCGGCATCAACATTAGCAATTTTAAGTGCCAAGCGACGTGGTGCTGCATAGGCTTCAATTGCATCAAAAGCCAAGCCTGCATCTTTTAAACCTTTTTCAGTTTCTGCAAGTAGTGCATCACGTAAGGTTTTTAAGCTTTTCGGTGGGAGTTCTTCGCAACCGAGTTCAAATAAAACTGTATGTTTAGACATTATTTGCTTTCCTCAGTATTTTGCGCTTTGGCTTCCGCTTCAACCTGTGCTTTTAATTGTGCCAAGACTTCATCACGTAAATGTGGTTCAGCCATTGGGAAGCCTAATTTTGCACGTGCAGCCACATAACTTTGTGCAATAGAACGCGCCAAAGTACGGACACGTAAAATATAACGCTGACGCTCAGTCACAGAAATTGCACCGCGCGCATCCAAGAGGTTAAAGCAGTGAGATGCTTTAATCACTTGCTCATAAGCAGGTAGCGGTAATTCTGCTGCAATTAAACGGCTCGCTTCTACTTCATAGAAGTCAAACAGTTCAAACATTTTTTCTACAGGTGCGTATTCAAAGTTATAGGTCGATTGTTCAACTTCGTTTTGATGGAACACATCGCCATACGTTACAGTACCAAACTGTCCTTTAGTCCAAACCAAGTCGTAAACTGAGTCTACACCTTGCAAGTACATTGCCAGACGTTCAAGACCGTAGGTGATTTCGCCTGTTACAGGGTAGCACTCAACACCACCGACTTGCTGGAAGTAAGTAAACTGAGTCACTTCCATGCCGTTTAGCCATACTTCCCAACCCAAGCCCCAAGCGCCAAGAGTTGGAGATTCCCAGTTATCTTCTACAAAGCGAATGTCATGCACCAATGGGTCAATTCCAATTGCTTTTAAAGAATCTAAATACAACTGTTGAATGTTGTCTGGGTTTGGTTTCAGCACCACCTGAAATTGATAGTAGTGTTGTAAGCGGTTCGGGTTTTCGCCATAACGACCATCTTTAGGACGACGAGATGGTTGTACATACGCCGCGTTCCATGTTTCTGGACCTAAAGCACGTAGGAAAGTGGCAGTGTGGAATGTCCCTGCACCCATTTCCATATCGTAAGGTTGTAAAACGACGCAGCCCTGCTCCGCCCAGTAGTTTTGTAAGGCAAGAATTAAGCCTTGAAAGGTATCAATATGCGATATGGCGCGACTCATGGTCATCCACTTAAAATTAGAGAAAAATTGTGCTCAATTATAAGGATTTTGCGGGGTGCTGGCAAAGGTTAAAGCACAACTAGCGGTTGGTTGTTTGGGGTTTTACAAATTCACTGATAAATGAAAGATATAAAACAAATACATCATTACTAAATGATTGCCTTATAATCTTGTCCAATTGTCACCACTGGATTGCCTGCCCGTGTTTCATTCACAACTTGATTGGCTGAATACGCTGAAACCCAATTTTAAAGTATTGCCGTTAAAAGAACGCCTACTTTGTGGTTTGGGCGCATTATTGGGTTTGGCATTATCTTCCCTGATCAGTTGGTGGGTGTTGGGCGATATTAACGCATGGTATATCGCGCCAATGGGTGCATCTTCGGTATTGTTGTTTGCTGTGCCTGCCAGTCCTTTGGCGCAGCCGTGGAATATTGTAGTTGGGAACAGTATTGCAGCAATTATGGGCGTGAGCTGTGCTTTATATATTCCAAATTTAACCGAAGCCTTTAGTGTGGCTGTGGCTTTATCTATTTTCTTGATGATGACCACCGATTCGCTGCATCCACCGAGTGGGGCAGTGGCTATTACTGCAGTGCTTGGTGGAGATGCTGTGCGTGAGTTGGGTTATCACTTTATTTTTTATCCTGTACTGCTCAATTCAGTTTTGCTGATGGTGATTGCAATTGTATTTAACCGTATGATTGGTAAGCCTTATCCTCAAACGCCACAGTTGAATCAACGTACCCAAGACCCAACGCCTACTCAAAAAGCCACTATTCAGCCGCAAGATATTCAAGATGTTTTAGATGCACAAACACAGTTGCTAGATATTAGTGAATACGACTTACAAAAAATCATTTTAGAAGCGCAACACAAAGCCAGTGAACGACAAACTCAAGCACTGACTTGTGCCGATATTATGAGTAAAGATGTGGTTAGTTTGCAGCAAGATGAGGATATTCACAGTGCTTTAGAAAAATTCAAACACATGAATTTAATGAGTTTACCAGTCATTGATACTGAACAACATTTGGTGGGAACTTTGGCGCTGTATGAAGTGGTGGAATGGTTTAAACACGCAACAGATTTACCTTATAGCTGGAAACATCAAGTAAAACATATCATGTTGCGCCAAGTGGTCACGGTGCAACCGCAACAAAGTATTCAAGACCTTGTACCGTACTTTGTCGAGCGTTCTTTTAACTACATTCCTGTGGTAGAGCAGCAGCTTTTGGTGGGGATTATTAGCCGTGCCGATATGATTGCCGTCTTAAATCAACAGCTTGCTGTAAAGACCAATTGATTGACTTGTATTGTCGATGCGTATTCAACACGACTCAATCCTGAAATGCTGTGACTTTTAAAATATATTGCAGGTTGAAAGGCAAAAAAAAGCTACGATGCTTGGGGGAGCAATCGTAGCGAAAAAGAAGAAAGTTGTGTGAATAGGGTGGTGTCTACGAGTGAATCGGTAAACGATTCAAGCCTATGAATCTTTAAATATGGTCAGTCTTTCAAATTTCAATACCGTTTATCGGTCTTGATCAGGATTGACTGTGCGCACAGGTCTTGTGTAGCCCTGAGTATAGTTTGCTGTATTCGACTGGTTTTGTTTAGGAATCACCAACCACAACACCAAATACACCAAAATGCCAGGAAAGGCAGCGCTCATCACGGAAACAATCACAAAAATTAAGCGCAGTAAATTTGCGTTCCAACCAAAACGTTCAGCAATACCACCCATAACCCCAGCAATCATATTTGAGCGGTTTGAGCGATATAAACCAACATTGGCCATCTAATTCTCCTTAAGAGATCTAAAATTCAAAATAAATACAGGCTGATGTTTAGCTTCACAGCACATCATCTATATATAAAATAAAAATGGTGATGCACTTGGGTTTTTAAAGGGCGGTAAGCAAGGCAATTAGTAAAGTTATGTAACATTTGGTGTTGCTTAAACCAGCATCCACCTAAAATATCCTAAAGAAGCGATGGGCAGAGTAAGCGCTTGACCACAAAGGATTGAGGAAAAGCATGGCTTACATCGAGCTGCCTATTCAGTGGTTTGAATAGGACTGAGTATTCAGTCTGGTCACTCTATATGAGGGATAGTGTGTCAGCTAAATCAAATATTTGCGCAGTTTCAATATGGAGTGCAGTGGCATTGCTTGGATGCGATGATTCACAACTTGAGCAAGCTGCCGTGCAAAAATATACACAACAGGCAGAAACCAAAAGACTGACTGAGGTGGCAGGGCAGGCAATCGCACCCATACAAACGGCTGCAACGGAACATCATATTCCCGAGAATCATCTGACTTATGTGGGACGCTATACCATTCAGATTAGCTGTGAAGATAAGTTTGTTATGTGCGAAAGCGGAAAAGTCGATTATATTCTGACCTTATTGCCTGATGGGACAGCGCATCGTATTTTTGTCAATGCGGGGCAAATCAGTTACGACAATAAAAAAAAATACCGCAAAGATTTATGGTTCTATGATGAAGACGCGCATCAAATTGTGGTGGCACGCGCCTCTGGGGTGAACTTTTACTATAATGTTGATCAAGACCATAATTTAATTATGGATAAAAACAAAATTGCGATTGCAACAGAAAATAATCGTGAATACTTTAAAAGCAATCCCTTACCTTCGCAAAACTATCATTTAATCAGAGCAAGTTAATTATTCGCTCATTCAATTCTTAGCCCATTCGTGAAAAACTTTTGGGCTTTTGTTTTTTTACATCAAGTTTTTATTTGGGATGTGTAAAGTATGATTTATCAATGATGGCACATCGTCTACAACTGAATTGAGCAAGGTGTAGTGGATAAAAGTGTTAGTCAAACAGGGCAGAATACGGGAATTGTATAGTAAATTACGAAACTGCACGATCCACAGAATAGTGCTGTGATGACTGGTAATTTAAAGATTTTTTAGAAGGAATGGTGGGTCGTCCGCGATTCGAACGCGGGACCAACGGATTAAAAGTCCGCTGCTCTACCGACTGAGCTAACGACCCAGAGGAGTAAAAATGATGATGATCATTTTTAGAATATCAACCTTGAAGAAGATGGTGGGTCGTCCGCGATTCGAACGCGGGACCAACGGATTAAAAGTCCGCTGCTCTACCGACTGAGCTAACGACCCATCTAAGGTTGATCAAGGAAATGGTGGGTCGTCCGCGATTCGAACGCGGGACCAACGGATTAAAAGTCCGCTGCTCTACCGACTGAGCTAACGACCCTGAACCAGCAATCAAGCAGGCTTGATTGTGAAGTGCAAGAAAAACCAGAGGGTTTTAAGCACCACTTCGTTTGATGGAGCGTATTGTAGCAAGATATGAAGCGAGCGCAAGTAAAAAATAAAAAAGTTGCCTATGTTTGATTATAAATGCAACAAATTTGTCGTATCTAATCAAAAAATAGGCAACCTGGTGGCTTAGAAGCGATATTGATACTGTTGAATATTGTCGTAAATTTCTTGGGTCAGTTCGCAATAAGCAGATTGGTTTGGCAATAATACCAGAATTTTTTCATCACACTGTTTTAAATCAAAACCTTGAGTTTTCAGGGTGTTCTTCTGATATTTAAATGTACCTGTAGTTTGCATTTGCTTTTGAATGCGTAAAAAAACGGGTACTGCATAAGCGGGCATTGCTTTTTTAAACTCCACCAGCATTTGACGCAAGTCTTGTTCATCTAACTGGCAGCCTTCGTTTAAGGTAATCGCAGCCATACCTGCACGACCATTGGTATGTGGGATTTCAACGCCATACACGACAGCTTCAGCAATTTTTTCATAGTCACTGACAATGTTTTCTACTTCTGTGGTGGATACGTTCTCACCTTTCCAGCGGAAGGTATCACCTAAACGATCAACAAACTGGGCGTGACGGAAGCCAATGTCGCGGACTAAATCGCCCGTGTTAAAATAGGCATCGCCTTGTTTAAACACGTTTTGCATCATCACCGCCTTGTTTTTTTCAGGGTCGGTGTAGCCATCAAACGGTGAGCGACGGGTGATTTTTCCAATCAATAAGCCGACTTCGCCTTTTTTGACTTTCATGCATTTGCCTTTGGCATCGCGTACGGGTTCATTTTTTTCTTTATCAAACTGAATGACCGCATAAGGTGTCGGTGAAAAACCAACCGTGTTGTCAAAGTTAAACACATTGCTAAAGCCGACGTTGCCTTCGCTAGACGCATACAGTTCCAGAATTTCCTGAACACCAAAGCGTGTTTTGAATTTGCTCCAAATATTAGGACGCATGCCATTGCCAATCATTTTGGTCACACGATGCCCACGCTCTAAATCAGAAGCAGGCGCATCCATTAAATAACGGCACAATTCGCCCACATAGCCAATCGCAGAGGCATTGAATTTGTGTACATCTTGCCAGAAGCATGAAGTGGAGTATTTTCTACGGATGGCAAAGGTGGCACTGCCTGCAATTACGCCACACCAGCACACCACAATGCCTGTGGCGTGGTACAGCGGCAGAGTGCAGTACATCACATCATCCTGATTTAAACCCAAGACATGACCATAGGTACCATAAGCCAACGTCCAACGGCTATTGGTGAAAATCACCGCTTTAGGTAAGCCTGTTGTACCTGAGGTATAGATATAAAACAGCCCATCTTTGCCCTGTACTGACTGTGTGGTGGCAGGGTTAAAGCTTGGGAATGATGCAATGCATTGCGCTAAATTTTGAAAACCTTCAGGGGCAGTGCCAGCATCGGTACGGGTATTTTGATCTGCAAACCAATACAGTCGATTTTCTGTAAGCTCAAGTTCTTGGCGAATATCGGCAACGGCTTGACGACATTCTTCCCCCACAATCACGGCAATTGGTTTGACTAAATTGATGCTGTGCGCCAAAACTTTGGCAACTTGTGCGGTATTGACCAAAGCCACGGTAACGCCAATTTTTGCTAAGCCAATGACACTGGCAATTAATTCAGGGCGATTTTCCAACATCACCGCAATGACATCACCTTTACGTGCACCTATGCTTAAATAGTAATGGGCAATTTGGTTGGCCCAAGCATTGAGCTGTAAATAGCTGTACTGCTGATCTTCAAACACTAGTGCACAGCCATGCGGGTTACGATGCACGGCTTTTTCAAATGCTAGACCTAAGCCTGCAGGCGTGTTGGGTGTGCGTAAATAGGCTTGCTTTAACCCTGTGATCAGGTGAGGCACTTTAGTCATAAACTGCGGAATTTTTGCCGCAACATCCGTTAAGCCAATTAAATCGCTTTTTGTCATCTGGTTCATAAGAATCCTGTTTTTGTCATCATCCGTTGCATCTGCACAGCATCACGTCTTGTTGTTTTGTAATCCCTAAGTCCTAGTGCAATCAACCTAATTTTTCAGCTTTGTTAGGTGTTTTTAGAAAAGCTGTTAAAAATCAAAAACACCTAAGTTCAAATTAGCTCGCTTAAATTTAAGTCAGCACCGCGTTGGCTCTAAAGTAGCAAAAAAAATCCAGCCATTAAAATGACTGGATTTTTTTATTCCGCTGCAAAAGTGCGAATTACGACTCAGTTGGCGGAGTTACTTTTTTAGGTGGACGGCCACGTGGACGACGCGGACGCGCAGTTTTCTCTTTCTCTGCTTTGTCCTGTTCAGATTCAGCAGTTTCGACTGGGTCGTCTACAGCCAATTCCGCTTGTACAGGTGCGACCACTTCAACGGCAGTTTCTTCTTGCGCTGCTGCAGTTTCAGTGACAGCTTGTGCAAGGTCGTCTTGCGCGTTCAACTCAGGCTGAGTAGCTTCAGTTGTAGCCACTGCTTCAGGGTTTACTTCTGTAGTTGCTTCGACTTCAGTGCTTACTGTTGCAGACGTTTCTACCGTAGAACTTGCTTCTACAGATCCTTCTGTAGCTGCCACAACTTCAGTCGTTGGCTCTGCTGCAGGTGTGCTTTCCGCTTCAGCTTTTTCTACTGCCTGTGCTTGCTTGGCTTGTTCCAATGCTTGCTCAGCAGCTTGTTTGGCTAAACGACGACGCTCACGCGGATCGTTGGCAACACGCTTATCTGACACTGGTTTTGGTGGTGTTAGGTCTAACACAGGTGCAGGCTCAGCTTCAGGAGCAGCTTTGGCAACTTCCACATCACGAGTGACAGGTTTTTTCTCTGCCACAGGCGCAGTGCTAACAAGGCTTGCAGCATACTCGTCAGTGAACTTCTGCAAAGCACGATTGAACGTTGGAATTAAACCAAACTGTTCAATCAGAACTGAACAATCTTCGCCATATACGTGGCGAATCAGGCTACCAATGCTGTATTGCGCTAAAGTTGGCACCTGTGAAGGTGTTAACTTTGGTGCAGTTACTTGCTGCGCTTGACCTTCACGTTGCTGACGACGACGCTGACGCGGATCGTTGCTGGCACGTTTTGCAGGCGCAGTCGGTTGTGCTTGTACTTCCGCAGGTGCAGCTGTTTCTTCTGCAACAACTGGAGCAGCTTCTACCGCAGCAACAGCTTGAGTTGGTTCAGTAACCGTTTCAGGCACAGTTGCTTCTACTGCTGTGACTGGTTCAGCCGCTAATGGCGCAGCATTCAATGCCACAATTTCAGTTTGAGCCTGATCGACATTCACCACCAAAGCCGTCGTGTTGAACTCTTGACGCGGTGCATCAATTAAGTCCACTTTTGGCTGATTAGAAGCCACTGCGGTAGGTGCTTGCTCATTCAATACGCTTGGGTCGCGGTGACGATTTGGGCGTTCTGGACGAGGCTGGTTACGACGGTCACGACGTGGCACGGCATTTTGCTGCTCATTGTTATTTTGAGCTTCTTGCTGCTGCGGTGCTTGGTCATTGCTGTGCTGACGACGAGAATTGCGTTTGTTTTCACGCGCTTCCTGACGTTGCTCCTGACGCGACATCTGAACCACTTCTTCATGCACTTGATGTTGTTGATTGTCGTGCTGAGTTTGTGGCTCACGTTGCTCTTTGTGCTTGTTGTTATTGTTGTTGCTATGACGCGGCTTTTTGTTGTTGTGACGAGGAGCCGGTTTGTCTTCACGTTCAGCAGATTTCTCTGCAGAGTCACGTTCAGTTTTTTGTGCCACTGTCGATGGTGTAAGGTATACATTTTGACTGCTTGCAGCAGGGGCAGTAGATGCAGTTGCAATTTGACCAAACTGACCACGGCTCACGGCACCGCTATTTACCATTTGCTCAATGGCTGCTGCCGCATTGTTGGCACTACGTGCTTGATCAATGGTGCTGGCTTGCTTTTGAACAAACAGGTTTTCTAACCATGCACATGGGCTTGCAGCTGTTGTGGCTGCCGCAGGTGCAAGCTGCTGTTGTGCAGATGCTTTATTTTGCTGTGCTGCTTGTGGTTTTCTTGCAGAAGTTTTTTCTGCCGCAGGTGCAGCAGCGTGGCTGTGCGATTGATCGGCTTCTTCTAAATGCCATTCAGAAGATTCATAACCCAACTCTTTTTCGCTTGAACGAGTTGCTTCAGTACGTTCATAGCTGGTTGGTGCAAAGCCTTCAGGATTATACGAAATTTCGTAATGCGGGGTTTCTAAGTGTGGGTGAGGTAATACAGTCACACGCACATTTGAAGTTTGCTCAAGGTAAACCAGACTGTGACGTTTTTCATTCAGTAAGAATGCTGCAATTTCAACAGGTACTTCGACTTGAACTTCACCATGACGTTCACGCAGGGCAATTTCTTCCACTTTACGCATAATTGAAAGTGAAAGAGAGCGTAGGTCACGTACCATGCCTGTACCGTGACAGCGTGGGCAAACGTAACCAGTCGCTTCTTCAAGTGATGGACGTAAGCGCTGACGGCTCATTTCCATTAAACCAAAACGTGATAATTGACCAAACTGGATACGTGCGCGGTCACTTTGAGTGGCTTCACGGAGTTTGGCTTCAACCATGCGTTGGTTACGGTCTTTGGTCATGTCGATGAAATCGATAACAACCAAACCACCAATATCACGTAAACGCAATTGGCGTGCAATTTCTTCAGCAGCTTCAAGGTTGGTATTTAACGCTGTATCTTCAACGTCTTGACCACGGGTCGATTTTGCTGAGTTGATGTCAATTGAAACCAATGCTTCAGTTTGGTCAATGACAATTGAACCGCCTGAAGGCAGTTTTACTTCACGCTCATACGCAGTTTGAATTTGGCTTTCAATACCAAAATGTGCAAACAGTGGTTCATTTAAAGTGTAAGTTTTTAGCTTGTCTAACTGACGTGGCATAACCGCTTTCACAAAGTTATAAGCTTCGTTATAGGCTTGTTCTGAGTCAATTAAAATTTCTGCAACATCATCACGCAAATAGTCACGAATGGCACGTGTGACGACACCTGCTTCTTGGTGTACTAGCATTGGTGATGGGCCTGAACTTGCAGTGCTTTGAATTTGTGCCCAAAGGTCCATTAAGTGTTGAAGGTCAAGCTGCAATTCTTCTTGAGAACGACCAATACCCGCAGTACGCACAATCACGCTCATGCCACGAGGAATGTTCAGTGAAGCTAACATCTCTTTCAGTTCTTCACGGACTGAACCCGAAATTTGACGACTGATACCGCCACCTTTCGGGTTGTTTGGCATAAGTACTAAATAACGACCTGCCAAAGAAATGAAGGTGGATAGCGCAGCACCTTTGTTGCCACGTTCTTCTTTTTCTACCTGAACCAAAAGCTCAGTACCTTCAGTAATCAGTTCGCGGATATTTGAAGTTTGGCGAGGATCGGCTTTGTAGTAAGAGTTTGCGATTTCACGCATAGACAGGAAGCCTTGGCGACCTGCACCGTATTCAACAAATACGGCTTCTAAAGAAGGTTCTACACGGGTCACATGACCTTTGTAGATATTCGATTTTTTTTGTTCACGGGTACGATTTTCTAAATCAAAATCGTAAAGACGCTGACCAGTGACAAGTGCAACGCGAATTTCTTCGGCATGTGTTGCATTAATCAACATACGTTTCATGGGTGTAACACCTAATAGTGATACACAGCAAAAAATCGCTAGACACGTAGCGAACATCAAGCATCACGGATCAACTGCTCAGATCTCAAAAAAACTAATTGTGGTCTGAGTTTTTTTTACCGGCCTTTTTGTGTGGGGCTGCGGTGTATGATTCACGTATTGATGATGGCAATACGGCTTTAACCTTTAAACGGATAAAGTCACCTGATCGCTTCACTGGCGGACGAGCGGTGTATTGGATGTGTGTAACTTTCACTGTCACATTGCTCGAAGATCATCTCTTCTTTCATAGATAGAGTGTCTTGATACGGAATTATCGTCGTATCTTTACAAATTGTGCAGATCCAATACATCAAACGCTTTAGCCTGAATGCGACTTCAGGGTGCGACTAATCTGATGTGTATCAGTTTACGTTTAAAAACCAACAAAGTTGGCGACATATTTTTTCAGACAAACTGATTTATGTACCTGAGGTACAATTAAACGCAACAGTTTGCTTTTTTGCCGATATAATAAGCCTTCGGCGTCGGCATAATTCTTTTGGGACCTGCTCGTATATGGTGAGGTATTCAGTTGAGTGTTGTTTCAGAAAATTCTGAATAGATTCAACCTTAACCCACTAACGATGGTTTCCGTGCGCTGACTATATCAAACCTTGCATCATCTGCCTATGGGCTAAGCTTATGTTTCTTGTGTAAAGCATAGCCTAAATGATCAGTTTTTAATCAATTTTAGTATTTTATTAGGTCACTTAACTGTATGAATTCTACCCAACAATGGCAAAGTGTCACTTGGTTTGAAGTGGATGAGCATCAAGCGGGTCAACGCATCGATAATTTTTTGTTTAGTCGTTTAAAAGGGGTGCCTAAAAGTCGCATCTATCGTTTGATTCGCGAAGGGCAGGTACGGGTCAATAAAAAGCGTATTAAAGCAGAAACCAAACTCAATATTGGCGATCAAATTCGTGTAGCGCCTATTCGCTATGAACAAAAAGACGACAGTGCTGCACCTATTTCAGATAAGGTCGCACAAAGCTTATTAAGCCGTGTGATTTATGAAGATGAAGGCTTGATGGTGGTGAATAAGCCTTCGGGCATTGCAGTGCATGGCGGTAGTGGTGTCGCTTATGGTTTGATTGAGGGTTTACGTGCTGCCACAGGTAAAAAATATTTGGAGCTGATTCACCGTATTGACCGTGATACTTCAGGTTTGGTGATGGTATCTAAAAAGCGTAGCACCTTAAAAACGCTGCAGGACTTATTGCGCGAACATAAAATTCAAAAAACTTATGCTGCGATTGTCAAAGGGCAGGTGAGTTTGGATCAACAATTGATTGATGCGCCGTTGCATCGTTATGAATTGGCGAATGGCGAACGTCGTGTACGTGTATCTAAAGAAGGTAAAGAGTCTAAAACCCAGTGGAATGTGGCTGAGCGTTTTATGCATGCAAGCTTGGTATATGCTTCGCCGTTGTCAGGACGTACCCATCAAATTCGTGTGCATGGTTTAAGCATTGGGCATCCGTTGGTGGGTGATGATAAATATGGTCATCAAACTGAATATCGGGGTCCTGCGCCACGTCGTTTGTGCTTACATGCCATGCGTTTGGAAATTCCAGGCTATCCTGTGATTGAAGCGCCTTTACCTGAAGATATGCAGAGTTTGGTGGCGCAGTTGAGAGCGCAAAAGGCGGATAAGCCGACGGCGCCACCTGAGTTTTAATTTTTGTAACTCTCTGTTGTGCGATACCAGCTTGCTTCTTTTTAAAGATGAGGAACATTGTTTCGCAAAAAGGAGATGAGGTTTTCAGGGGTAATTCACTGCCACATTTTAAAGTTTTTAATTTAAATTTTTGGTGTATAGGCTATGCCTTACTTTTCAAAGATGAAAAGTAACAAAAAACTTTTGTTTCGCTGATGGAACATCTCTGTGCCACAGCGAAACGGCGACATCCATGTCGCCCTTCGCGTATCGAATATTTGTTGTGATATATGTGCTGATTCTTGGTCGTTTATCCTTTTGAGTTAAGGTAAAGCGAGGGAATTTAAAAGCCGAATCAAATCTAGGAATCTAATATGAACAAACCTGTAGAACTCATCATTTTTGATTGGGATGGCACCTTATTTAATTCCGTCGGTCAAATTGTGGCGAGTTTGCAGTTCGCAGCACAACAATTTCAGCAACCCCTGACCGATGCTGCGGCTAAAAGTATTATTGGTTTGGGTTTGCCTGAAGTGGCACAGCGTTTATTTCCTGAAGTGCCAGAGCTGCATCAAGCGATTTTGCAGTGCTATTCAGAACACTATGTCGAACACTCAAAAACCGATGCTTGGTTTGAGGGTGTGGCAGATATGCTCGATGAGTTGTCAGGTTTGGGACTGAAATTGGCAGTGGCAACAGGCAAAAGCCGTAAAGGTTTAGACCGAGTGTTGGCGCAAACCCAAAGTCAGGATTTGTTTGTGGCGACACGTGCTGCAAGTGAAACCAAATCTAAACCTGATCCTTTAATGCTGCAGGAAATTTTGAGCAGTACCGATGTGCAGGTCGGGCAAGCGATTATGGTGGGTGACACTTCTTACGATTTAGAAATGGCACAAAATATTGCTATGCCGCGTGTAGGCGTGAGTTATGGCGTGCATAGTGTAGAGGTGTTGCAGCGTTATCAGCCTTTAACCATTGCAGATGATGTGCCGAGTTTGCATGATTTTTTAGTGCAGCAATATCGTTTACGTCAGGCGAGTTAAACCCAGTAAAACAATTTAGATGAATTTGAAATTAGAGTAACTTGAAAAATTTCAGGTTGCTCTTTTTTTATGTACTTTTGGGAGCGTCATAAAAAGGCTTAGCTTTTAGTCTAAAGTTAGGATTAAGACATTTTAAGATTGCTGCGAATTGCCGAGTCAATGACTCGGAAAATAATGTCATAGCCTACAGACAACTGTTTTGCTTGCTTTTTATAAAAATAGATTAATAGCTAATAGCTATTGAAAAAAAGAAAATAAGTATTGGCATAAACCCGCCATTTTTCCGATTCTTAATCAGTTTACATACCTCTGAGCTGGATAGCTTGTCCTGAGAATGGACAAGATCGGGGTCATCATCCCTATTTTCTATTATTACCTTTCCAACATCTCGGGGTATATGCCCAATTTTTGCAGTTTAAGGAAACATTGATGTCGAATTCTGCTGTTGTTGAATCAGTTGCGCAAGCATTACGTACTGCCGAACTCTCTCAAACTGCGATTGCGCCAATCCGCCCAGAACTTGGTGGTGAAAGTGCTGACGTAGATATTGCCTATGCCGTTCAAGAAGTGAATACCGAACGTGCCTTAAAAGAAGGTCGTCGTTTGGTGGGGCGTAAAATTGGTTTGACCTCTAAAGTGGTTCAAGCACAACTGGGTGTAGATCAGCCTGACTTTGGCATGTTGTTTGCCGATATGGCTTATGGTGATGGTGAAGCGATTCCTGCAGGTTTGCTGATTCAGCCAAAAGTAGAAGCAGAAATTGCATTGGTGATTAACCAAGATCTAACCAAAGAAAAACACACGTATGCGGATATTATCAGCGCGACTGAATATGCCTTGCCTGCCATTGAAGTGGTCGATAGCCGTATTGAAAACTGGAAAATTAGTTTGATTGATACCGTGGCCGATAACGCATCTTCTGCTGCATTCGTTCTAGGTTCAAAACCAGTCAAGCTAGAAAATCTGGATTTGGTGAACTGCAAAATGGTGATGACCCGTGGTGAAGAAGTAGTTTCTCAAGGCGTGGGTAAAGCTTGTTTAGCAAATCCATTAAACGCTGCCGTGTGGTTAGCCGATGAAATGGTGCGCCGTGGTCGTCCATTGTTAAAAGGCGACATCATCTTAACTGGTGCTTTAGGTCCTATGGTTGTTGCACAGCCAGGTGAAGAATTTAAAGTCGAAATTGAAGGCTTTGGTTCAGTGACAGCTGCGTTTGCTGCGGAATAAATCGAGATTCTAAGAGAGTACATGCATGAAAAAGATTAAATGTGCAATGATCGGTCCAGGTAATATTGGTACAGATTTGCTTTATAAATTACAACGCAGTGAATGGTTAGAGCCTGTGTGGATGGTGGGAATTGACCCAACCTCTGAAGGTCTAGCTCGTGCGGCAAAAATGGGTTTAAAAACCACAAGTGACGGTGTAGATGGTCTTCTTCCTCACGTACTTGAAGATGACATTAAAATTGCTTTTGATGCAACTTCTGCTTATGTGCATGCAGAAAATAGCCGCAAACTGAATGAGCTTGGCGTGTTGATGATTGACTTAACGCCTGCAGCAATTGGCCCATTCTGCGTACCACCAGTGAACCTTGAAGCGTTGCTACAAGCGGGCGAAGTGCCAAACGTCAACATGGTGACTTGTGGTGGTCAGGCAACAATTCCTATGGTGGCTGCAGTTTCTCGTGTTCAACCTGTGGAATACGGTGAAATTATTGCAACGGTATCGACTAAATCTGTGGGGCCGGGTACACGTAAAAACATTGATGAATTTACCCGTACAACTGCAGGCGCGATTGAAGAAGTTGGCGGTGCAAAACAAGGTAAAGCCATCATCATCATTAACCCAGCTGAGCCACCATTAATGATGCGTGATACCGTTCACTGCTTGGTGGAAGGTGAGCCAGATCAGGCAGCAATTACAGAATCTGTGCATGCCATGATTAAAGAAGTGCAAAAATATGTACCGGGTTACAAACTTGTAAACGGTCCTGTTTTTGATGGCAACCGTGTTTCAATTTTCTTGGAAGTTGAAGGTTTGGGTGATTACTTGCCTAAATATGCAGGTAACCTAGACATTATGACTGCAGCGGCTGCACGTACTGCAGAAATGTTTGCAGAACACGTTTTCAAAACTGCTGAAGCTTAAGGAATACCAAAATGTCTAAGATTATTATTAATGATATGACTTTACGTGATGGTATGCACCCAATGCGCCATCAAACCACACCAGAGCAAATGGTTGCAATTGCCACTGCGTTGGATGATGCAGGTGTTCCTTTAATTGAAGTCACACACGGTGATGGCTTAGGTGGTAACTCTGTGAACTATGGTTTTGCAGCAGCTACTGATGAAGAATATCTGAAAGCAGTGATTCCAAACCTGAAACAGGCAAAAGTTTCTGCACTGTTATTGCCAGGTATTGGAACAGTTGATCATCTGAAAATGGCGCATGATGTAGGTGTGGCAACCATTCGTGTGGCGACACATTCGACTGAAGCAGACGTTTCTGAACAGCACATTACTGCAGCACGTAAACTGGGTATGGATACTGTGGGCTTCTTGATGATGGCGCACATGGCTTCTCCTGAAAAATTGCTCGAAGAAGCACAAAAAATGGTGTCTTACGGTGCAAACTGTATCTATGTAACAGATTCTGCAGGCTATATGTTGCCTCAAGATGTGACTGATCGCGTAGGTATTTTACGTGCCAACCTCGGCTCAGACATCGAAATTGGTTTCCATGGTCACCATAACTTGGGCATGGGCGTTGCGAACTCTGTATCGGCTGTGACCGCAGGTGCAACCCGTGTTGACTTGGCTTCTGCTGGTTTAGGTGCAGGCGCAGGTAATACACCACTTGAATTGTTTGTAGCGGTTGCAAACCGTATGCAAATGGAAACAGGTGTAGACTTGTTTAAAGTACAAGATATTGCTGAAGACTTGATCATTCCAATGATGACGCATCCAATTCGTGCAGACCGTGATGCAGCAACTTTAGGTTATGCAGGTGTTTACTCATCGTTCCTATTGTTCGCAAAACGTGCCGAAGCAAAATATGGTGTATCTGCGCGTGAAATTCTACTTGAGCTTGGTCGTCGCGGTACGGTGGGCGGTCAGGAAGATATGATTGAAGACTTGGCTTTGACTATGTCTAAAGCACGTGAAATGCAAGCCTAAGTTTTAGTTTTAAAGCCAGCTTGAATGAAGCACTCCAAATGTATTTGGAGTGCTTTTTTTATGGCGAAAAATAGACAAATTTATGCAGAATTTAGTGGTAGATTAAAATGATTTTCTTATAAGTGTTGTTTATAGAAAATAACGCTAACACTTTGACTTACATCTAAAAAAGATTACTCAGTAGTATATTACAAAAAATAATGACCCTTTTTAGGTCAAATTGTGCTGTGAATTCAGTGAGAAAGTCATTTGGTGAGGATTCATTGCCAAATGTTTTATCGTTAAAAAGAATTAAAAATATTTAAAAAAAATCATAATGTAAAGAAAGGCTAAAATCTGCTGAAAACCCTAATACTGTGGTCGGATTTTTTTCAATTACAGAGTTTTGCATGATGCGCTAATTCGCTTATTGGATGAATAGGAAAAACTCATGCATCGTCACAATTTATGGATAGCACTTTTTGCTGCGACAGCAACTTTAGGGACATCTGCCACTCAGGCAGATTTTATTGACGACAGCAATGTTCAGCTTAAATTTAAGAATTTTTATTTAGATCGTCAAATTAAGGACAACCCTGCGGGTAATTGGGGTTCGTGGTCACAAGCTGTCACTTTAGATGCTAAATCAGGTTATCACGATTTAGGTGGAATTAAGGTTGGAGCCGATCTTCTTGTTCAGCATGCAGTGAAACTCAAAGGGCGCGATAAAAACCCAGACTGGGTGTTGCCACATAACGGTAAAGAATCAAAAGATCACTTTGGGAAAGTGGGAGCAACGCTCAAAGCGAAAGTATCTGAAACTGAGCTTAAAGTGGGGGAGTTGTTACCTGTATCTCCAGTTTTGGTCTTTGATCCATCACGTCAATTGCTGACCACTTATAGTGGTGCATGGTTAGAATCTAAAGATATTCAGAATACTAAACTATCCGTTGCTTATATTGATAAAATTAACAACCGTTATGACAATCAGTTCCGTGATCTGACTTTATTCGCACCAGGTAAAACCTTGCCAGATGCTTCAAAAGGACATTTTGATCTTGGTCCAACTTCTGATGGTATGTGGATTGCGGGAGTAGATCACCAATTCACAAAAGAGTTGGGTGCAAGTTATTGGTATGCAGATGTGCAAGATATTTACCAACAACATTATGTAGGTTTGAGTTATAACCGCCAATTGGCTGAAAAGACCAAACTCACTAGCCATGTACGCTACTTTGATAACGCCGAATCGGGTGATCAATTATATGGTGAAATTGATAACCAAGCACTTTCGGTAGGTGCAAAGGTGAATCATGGTGCGCATACTTTTGGTGTTGGCTATCAGCAAATGTTTGGCGAAACCAACTTTCCAACATTGGGTGGTTGGGTGCCACAGCCTTATTTAGTGAACTGGGGTGTTGCAACCTTTACCAACCCTGATGAAAAATCATGGGGCTTCACTTATGGCTATGATTTTGCTGAATTGGGTGCAAAAGGCTTAAACGCAACAGCTATGTACATGTTAGGTAAAGATGCGACGTATGCTGCGAAAAAAGACCAAGACTCAGAAGAGTTGAACTTGATTGTCAATTACACCGTACCAGAAGGTAAATTGAAAGGTTTAGGTGTTCAGGCAATGTATATTGATGCAGATTTTGATTACAAATCTGATTTACAAGAGTACCGTGTCGCCACCACTTACACCTATAAATTTTAAAATTTGTACAAAAGAGCGACTTTATATAGTCGCTCTTTTTTTAATATTTACGCACTAAATACCTTATAAAAATTATGACTTTAATTTTATTAAATTTATAAATTTCATAGAGTTGTTTAATCGTTTTTTTGTGGGTTGTGATCGTAAATTTGTATCAGTTCATGCGGCATGAACAGGTAATATAAGCCAGTAAATACGTAATGTTGAATGAGTCCACTTGACGTCAAATTCTATTTTTTAGAGCTAAACGCAAGCTAAAGACTGTACGAGGAGTATATATGAGCACTGTTCAAATCCCTGACTATACAACAGATCCATTCTTTGGCTTAGAAGATAAATGGATTGAAACAGCAGAAGGCGAATTAACGCATTATCATGAAGTGGGTGAAGGTACACCTATTCTATTTTTACACGGTTCAGGTACAGGCGTATCAGCTGCTGCAAACTGGTGGTTAAACTTGCCACAAATTGGTGAGCAAGCACGTTGTATCGCCATTGATACCATCGGCTATGGTCAAACTGTGGTTGCACCGGGCACACAATATGGCATCCGTGCATGGGTAGATCATGCTGTACGTACTTTAGATGCATTGGGCATTGAAAAAACTTGGTTGGTGGGTAACTCGTTGGGTGGCTGGTTGGCATTCCAGTTGGCATTGGATTACCCAGAGCGTGTACTTGGTATTGTGTCTATGGGTACAGGCGGTGCAAAACAGACTGCAGCCCTCAAAGCGCATGCAAATCCTGTATTGACTGAAGAAGGCATCAAAAAAACATTGTCGATGTTTGTAGTGAACAAAGACCTGATTACAGATGAGTTGGTTAAGGTTCGTTTTGCTTCTGCAAAAAATGACTATGCGTCAGACCGTTTAATGGATGTGGTTGGCGCACGTGACCGTGACCGTTTTGAGTTCCCACTCGATTTTGACAAAATGAAAGACATCACAGTACCTGTTTTACTGATTCACGGTACACAAGATGTGGTGATTCCAGTATCGCGTACATGGGATATTTTAAATATTGTGCCACATGCCGATGCACACATTTTCAGCCAATGTGGTCACTGGTCACAGGTTGAAAAAGCGGAAGAATTTAACACTGTGATTAAAAACTACTTAACTGCACGTGGCGTAAATTAAGCGCAGTGAGGTAAAAAAGGATGGCAATTTGCCATCCTTTTTTATGGATGTTTTATGTACCCAATTTAGTGCTGAATAAAGCTCGCGACCAAGTTAATGCAAATTGCCAAAATAGTGGTATTAAAGCTATAAGCCAAAATAATATGTAGCGTGTTCAGTACCCGCATGGGTTGTGAGCTAATCGAGACATCGGCGGTTTGTGCAGATGTACCAATCACATAGCTGAAATATAAAAAGTCAGGATAGGTTGGATGCGACGTCTTGGGAAAATCCAAACCACCTTCTTGCTGCTGTTGCAGTGCCAAATAATAGTCATGCGCATAGTGAATCGCAAAAATGGTGTGCATAAAAGACCAAGCACATAAAATAGTGGTAATGGATAAAATAAAATGTCCCATGCGCACAAACTCACTTTGTGCAAATAAATTCACCTCGACAATGATCGCAATAAAGCACATCACTAAGGTTAGAAATACCAAGAATAAAATCAGCCATTTGCTGGCATCTTGTTGTTGGGCACGTTGTAAAATATGTGCATGATCGCTGTGCCACAAACTGCGCATGGTTAAAACCAAATAGCAGGAAATCGCGATATTCCAGCTAATCAATAAACAGCTTGACCATGACCATGCAGTGAGGGTCTGAAAAATAGCATAAAGCACAATGGTAATCACAAAACTGATAAAAAAATAAGGACGATATTGAATCCCTGTTTTCATTCTGCTGAAGGGTGTTTTTATCATTCTTGATCCTTTCTGGATGTGCAATCTAAAGGTGTTACTGCCTGTTATCATCGGCTTAATTTTAGAAAATAGCGATGGGGTGCCTATTTTAACTTATTAGACTTAAGTTGTAATTTGCAGGAAATGTGGTAGCGAAGCGAGGAAAAAGCAGACTGCAAAAATGCGAATGTTTGAGTGTAAGAATGAGCAGTAGTTCAGAAAAAGATTAAAAAAATAAGTTTAGACTTAAGTCTAAAGCTTTGTTTTAGCATTTAGGATGCACAAAAAAGTGCTTACTACATCAAGCAGCAAGCACTTTTGAAAGGTTGAAAAACGCGAGTGGTTTTAGAATTATTGTTCGCGGTTGATGTCCAAATAGAACACACGTGTGAGCAGTTCCATAAATTTCTGTACCGCAGCGGAATGGCTGTTTTTGCCGTAGCTGACGTACAAATCTAAATACGGAAGTTCTACATCAAGTGGGCGGATGACGGTATTTTCCATGGTGAGGGGGGCAACATAGCCCGGTAAAATGGTGCAGCCCAAGCCCATACCAATCGAGTTGATATTAAATAAAATGTTGTCAGCTTTTTGCACAATGTTTAGTTCAATGTTGTGCTGTTTGGCAAAATCGACAATCAAATGGTGCAAGGTATAAGACGCTTCTGCCGCAGGAATAATAAAATCTACGCCATTTAAAGCTTTAACAGGAATACGCTCATATTTTGCTAATGGATGATCTTTAGGCAAAATAAAAATCAGTGGTTCACGCAGTACAAACTGGCTTTCAATTTCATCACTGTTGATATTGTGACGGGTAAAGGTGATATCGAGTTCACCTTTTTTGATCATCTTCATTTGCTCGGTATTGTTCAAGCTGAGCAATTCAATTTTCAAATCTGGATTTTGTACCCGTAAGTTTGGTAAAACAAAGGGGAAAATTTTCATTTCCGCCACAGGTACAAAGCCAATACGCAGCATTTGCTGTTTGGCTTGTGAAACCTGACGTGCCATGGCAACGGCTTTGTCGGCTTGGGCAAGGGTCAGGCGAGCCTGTTCCAAAAATACAGCGCCTTCTTCGGTCAGTTCAACCTTGCGTTTGGTACGGTTTAACAGTTTAACGCCAACATCTTCTTCTAAGTCTTTAATTTGCTGACTCAGCGAAGGTTGAGCCGTATAAAGCTTAAGTGCCGCTTTACTGAAGTTGAGTTCTTCAGCCACGGTAATGAAGTAGCGAAGGTGACGTAATTCCATACAGCCATTCCAAAGATTAATTCAAAATATGTCTTACTATAGATTAATAAAAGTATAATCTATAAACAACCATCAGATGAAAATTATTGTGTCATTTAGGAAATAAATAGGGTTTTATCATTGTGTAATGTTTTAATCGCATAATATAAAGTTTTATTAATCTATAAAATCTATTAATTGAAACAAAAAAAATATTTCACTAAACGTCCCTAAAAAATCATTATCCATCAAAAGTTGAGTCTATTTACTTTGTGCCGTTGTTGGTCACAGGAGAGCTTTTCATGAGTGGAAAAATTGATGTGCGCGAAATCGACGCTTTGGTCGATGCACAAAATGGACGTATCACTCCATCTATTTATACAGATCCAGATATCTACGAATTAGAACTTGAACGCGTGTTCGGCCGTACGTGGTTGTTCCTGTGTCATGAAAGCCAAATTCCTAAAGCTGGCGACTTTTTCAACACCTACATGGGTGAAGATCCAATTATTGTGGCACGTCAAAAAGACGGTTCAATCAAAGCATTTTTAAACCAGTGCCGTCACCGCTCAATGCGTGTGAGCTTCGCAGACTGTGGTAATACGCGTGCATTTACTTGCCCATACCACGGCTGGTCTTACGGTATTGATGGTTCACTCAAAGATATTCCATTAGAAGAACGTGCTTATCCTCAAGGTGCTTGTAAAGAGCAATGGGGCTTGGTGGAAGTGAACCGTGTGAAGTCTTACAAAGGCTTGGTATTCGGTTGTTGGGATGAAACGACTCCTGACCTAGAAGAATACATGGGTGATATCGCTTGGTACTTAGATGGCGTAGTGGATCGTCGTCCGGGTGGTACAGAAATTATTGGTGGTGTACACAAGTGGGAAATTGACTGTAATTGGAAATTTGCTGCAGAACAGTTTGCCTCTGACCAATACCACGCATTGTTCTCTCACGCATCTGCCATTCAGGTTTTGGGTGCAAAACCAGATGATGACAGCAGTAAACAATTGGGTGCTGCACAAACCGCTCGTCCTGTTTGGGAAACTGCGAAAGACGCACTTCAATACGGTTCACGTGGTCACGGTTCAGGTTTCTTCTTTACAGAAAAACCAGATGCAAACGTATGGGTAGATGGCGAAGTTGCTAACTATTTCCGTGAAACGTATGACGAAGTTAAAGAGCGTTTAGGTGAAGTTCGTGCCTTACGTTTGGCTGGTCACAACACTATGTTCCCAACCTTGTCTTGGTTGAACGGTACAGCAACTCTTCGCGTATGGCACCCACGTGGCCCGAACAAAACTGAAGTATGGGCATTCTGTATTGCTGATGCTGAAGCTTCTCAAGAAGTGAAAGATGCTTTTGAGCGTTCTGCAACACGTGCATTTGGTCCTGCAGGTTTCTTAGAGCAAGACGACTCTGAAAACTGGATTGAAATTCAAAAAGTATTACGTGGTTACAAAGCGCGTCAAAACAAACTGATTGTTGAGATGGGTAAAGGTAACGAAAAAATCCGTGAAGATGGTATTCCGGGTATTACCAACTACATTTTCTCTGAAACTGCAGCACGTGGTATGTACCGCCGTTGGGCAGATTTGCTGATCCATGAAAAATGGGAAGATGTTGAAAAAGCAGCTGACGAATACGAGAAGGAGCTAGTGAAATGAGTCAAATCAGTTTAGAACTTCAACACGAAGTTAGCCAATTCTTGTATCGCGAAGCAAAGTTGCTGGACGACTGGAAATTCCGTGAGTGGTTAGACCTCATGGCAGAAGATATTTCTTATACCTTGCGTACTACACCAAATGCGCAAACCCGTGACCGTCGTCGTTCAGTTGAGCCACCAACCACTTGGGTGTTCAACGACAACAAACACTTGCTTGAGCGCCGTGTAGCACGTTTAGAAACGGGTATGGCGTGGGCAGAAGAGCCTCCATCACGTACCACGCACATGGTTAGCAACGTGATTGTTGAAGCAACAGATGTTGAAGGTGAATACGATGTACACGTAACTTACTTACTGTACCGTACTCAAAAAGAGAAAGACGTGACGATTTACTGTGGTAAGCGTAATGACAAAATCCGTCGTGTTGAAGGTGGCTTAGGCTTCCAAATTTTCAACCGTAAGATTGTGCTTGACCAAGTAACGTATAACTCACACAACCTGAGTGTATTCTTCTAATGAATAAGATTTTTGTTTGCCAAGTTGACGAATTAGACGAAGGCGAAGCGTTAAAAGTGGACTGCGGTGTCAACGGCATCGAAGCACTAGCAGTATTCAACAACGGTGGTGAGTTCTTTGCCATGAATGACCGTTGTTCACACGGTAATGCGTCTATGTCTGAAGGTTATCTTGAAGATGATGGCACGGTTGAATGTCCACTACATTCTGCACGTTTCTGTTTAAAAACTGGTCAAGCTTTATGCTTGCCAGCAACTGACCCAATTCAAACCTTCCCTGTGGTGGTTGAAGATGGTGCGTTATACGTAGAAATGGCAGGAGAGTAAGCATGGGTTGGCTAAAAGGCGAAGTGGCACTGATTACAGGTGGCGGTTCTGGTTTGGGTTGGGCTTTGGTAGAACGCTTCCTTGATGAAGGTGCGCATGTGGGCGTATTACAGCGCTCACAATCTAAAGTAGATGCCTTAAAAGAACGTTTTGGTGATCAAATTGTGGCTATCGCTGGTGATGTTGCCAACTATGCAGACAATGTCCGTGCTGTACAGGCCACTGTGGAGCGTTTTGGAAAACTGGATTGCTTTATTGGCAATGCAGGGATCTGGGACCATTATGCAGATATTGTCAATACTTCGGGTGAACAGCTTGAAAAAGCCTTTGATGAAATCATGGGCATTAACACCAAGGCATTGATCTTGGGTGCAAAAGCGGCACTAGATGAATTGGTGAAATCTGAAGGTTCCATCATCTTAACCTTATCCAATTCTGCGCTGTATTCTTCAGGCGGTGGCCCTGTTTACACTGCATCTAAACATGCAGGTGTTGGCATCATGAAAGAGTTGGCTTATGAGTTGGCACCCAAAGTACGTGTCAATGCCGTTGCGCCATCAGCAATGAATGTCAATATTAAGGGAGCAGCCTCTTTGGGGCAGGAAAACCTTGGCTTACTTGATGCGCGTGACCCTGAAAAAATTGCACGCGGTATGCCGCTGAACTTCTTGCCTGAGCCAGAAGATATGACAGGTTCTTATGTGCTCTTAGCATCTCGTCAAAATAACCGTCCACTGACTGGCGTTCTGATCAATGCAGAATGTGGTCTGGGTATTCGTGGTTTACGTCAACCACGCGCAGGTTTCTTTGACGAATAAAATTGAGTCTAAATTCAATAGACGAATCGGCAGCCTTTCTCTGGGCTGCCTTCCTTATTTAGGAGTCTCTCATGGCCGTTAAACTCATTTGTGCATCGCACAGTCCTTTAATGGAATTTGCAACACCGCAAGATCAATCCAAAGAACAAAAAGTTCGTGCTGCCTTTGAGCAACTTGCTGCAGAAGTCAAAGCTTACGATCCAACCTTAATTATCACGTTTGGTCCAGACCATTTTAATGGTTTCTTTTACGATTTGATGCCAAGTTTCTGTGTGGGTATTCGCGCAACGGCTGCGGGTGACTGGGACTACGGCAAAGACAATGACCGTATTGATGTACCTGAAGACAAAGCGTTGGCTATGGTGCGTCGTGTATTGGATGAAGGCGTAGATGTGGCGTACTCTTATCGTATGCAGGCCGATCATGGGGTGACTCAGCCTTTACACTTCTTGTGCGATGGTCAGTTAGACCGTTACCCAACTATTCCTGTATTTATTAACGGTGCTGCTGCACCAATGCCAACCACTAAACGTACCATTGCTTTGGGTCGTGCAGTGGGGCAGTTTATTAAGTCTTTAAATCTTGAAAACGAACGTGTTCTTGTTTTAGGTACAGGTGGTCTGTCGCACGATCCACCAACACCACAAATGGGTTCAGTGCCACCTGAAGTTGAAGAGTTTTTAATAGCAGGGCGTAACCCAAGTGCTGAAGCACGTCATGCACGCCAAGCCAAAATTATCGCTGTTGGGCAAAAACTTGCAGCGGGTGATACATCGGTCGCAGTGCCACTTAGCCCAGAGTGGGATAAAGCCTTACTTGAGAAATTCAAGCATGCAGATTTTGCGGCAATGGAAGCCATGACTGAAGCTGAAATTCGTCGTGATGGCGGCCGTGGTGGTCAGGAAGTTCGTTCGTGGATGGCTGCTTTTGCGGCATTGGATGAGCTGGGTGCGTATGAAATGACCACGCATTGCTATGAAGATATTAGTGAGTGGATTGCGGGCTTTGGCATCGTATCTGCCGAGTTAAAAGGTTAAGCCCATGAGTGTAGAAACAATTGTGATTGTGGGTGCAGGTCAGGCAGGGGCGAGCGCCATTCTTGAGCTGCGCGGCAATCAATATGCAGGTAACATCATCTTAATTGGCGATGAAATACATTTGCCTTATGAGCGTCCACCGTTGTCTAAAGATGTGATTTTGCGTCCTGAAGAAACCAAAATCGAGATTCTGTCGGAAGAAAAATTGGCAGAACTAGGTGTGACCACTATTCGTGGCAATGGCGTGAGCAAAATCAATGCCGAAGCACATACGGTTGAATTGCAAAATGGTGAGGTTATTGCCTACGACAAGTTGTTACTTGCCACAGGCGGTGCTGCACGTCGCTTGCCAAATTTTGATGCCTTAGGTAAACACGTTTACACGTTGCGTAATCTTGAAGACTCGCAAGCCTTAGTCCCTGTATTACAAGCGGGTCGTCGCATCATCTTAATTGGTGGTGGTGTGATTGGTTTAGAGTTGGCATCTTCTGCACGTTTCAAAGACTGTCGGGTAACCGTCATTGAAATGGGACCAATGGTGATGGGACGTTCATCACCACTCATCTTGAGTGAGTTTTTACTGCAACAGCAGTTATTGGCAGGAGTTGATGTACGTCTGTCTACGCAAATTGCAGATTGCAAGCTAGATGGTGAAGAAATTGTCGTGACCCTAGAAGGTGGCGAAGAACTACGTGCCGATGCGGTGATTTACGGTATTGGGATTATTCCAAACGCACAACTGGCAGTTGAAGCAGGCTTAGATGCAGACTTTGCCGTGCATGTGAATGAAAACTGTCAAACCTCAAACCCAGACATTTATGCTGCGGGCGATGTCGCATCACAACTGCGTGAATGTGGCAATCATCGTCGTGTAGAAACTTGGGAAAATGCCAACCTGCAAGCAGGCATATTCGCGCGTCATGTGATGGGCGTGGAACATCCTGTAGCCAATCCCGCTTGGTTCTGGACTGATCAACTCGACATTAACTACCAATTTGTAGGAGATATGTCAGCAGCAGAATGGCATGTGCGTGGTGAGATGGATGCTTCCAAACGCAGTGAGTCTTCATTCGTATTGTTTGGTGTGACCGATGGCGTGATTGTCGGCGGAATTACCGTCAACGCTGCCAAAGATATGCGTCACTTGAAAAAGCTGATTGCTAAACAAGCTGCTTTTGAAGCAGACAAATATTTAGATGTGAGCCAAGACCTTCGCAAATTGGTGAAGTAAGCTTGAACTGATGAAAAACAGACCTGAGGCAACTTGGGTCTGTTTTTTATCTGCCGAAGAAAAGTGTCCATTTTATGTTGAGCAAGCGATGAATACGAATACATCTCCTGTTGTGGTAACCGCCAGTATTTATGCCTTATTGGTACTCATCTGGGCGACCACGCCATTGGCGATTGTCTGGAGTGTGCAGGAAATTCATCCAATGTGGGTTTTGATTATCCGCTACTTTGGGGCTTCCGTGATTGCGCTGTGCGTGCTTAAACTCATGCGCGATCCACTGCCTTTTGATCACACCTCAATGAAAAGCTATTTGGCGGGTAGTCTGAATTTAATTGGTGCACAGCTATTTATTTACTTGGCCGCCAATTATTTAACTTCAGGCTTAATGGCACTGATTTTTGGTTTTTCTCCTTTAATCGCAGGCTTGATTGGTCATGTGATTTTACGCACGCAAAAATTGATTGCCTTACAGTGGACAGGGATGGCAATTGCGATTGCAGGACTCAGCTTTGTCTTTGCAGACTCTGCCGACAGCAAAGTGAATCCATGGGGCGTGGTGTTGATGTTTATCAGTATGCTGTCCTATATCAGCTCAATTTTTTGGGTCAAACAAATCAATGCTCCTTTAAAGCCGATGTCACAAGCCACAGGTTCTTTATTGGTATCATCGGCAGGGTCATTGTTATTAATTCCCTTTATTTGGTCGCATTTCCCGACTCAAATGCCAAGCAGCCAAGCCATGATTGGTTTTGTATTTACCATGATCATGTCGTCTATTGTCGCCATGCTGTGTTATTTCTGGCTGATTCGTCGTTTAAATGCCTCAACCGTATCTTTAAGTAATGTGATGACTCCCATCATCGCGTTAATTTTAGGTGCGACCTTAAATAATGAACACATCAGCATGAATGCGTTTATTGGCATTGCCGTGGTGATGTTCGGGATTGTGATGTATTTCTGGAAAGAATGGCGCGAACAATATTTTGCTAAACGCTAAGCCCGCATTGCTATACCCGTGTTTAGGTTTTTCTAAAGCCTCGTTTATCTGAGGTGTAAATTTCCGATCATTAACCCGCTGTCGATACGACTTTTTTCTCAAAACAACAAAAACATAAAGGAAATTGCCTGCTTGATTTCGCTACTATGCGTGATAGAGTCAACACATGAACCAAAGCTGTGTTTTTTTCTGAACAGATCAGGATAAAAAGCATCATGGTAGATGCGCTATATATTATTGGGCTTACATGAACAACGTGGAACAAAAGCATTTTCAACTGCCAACGGAAGCCTGTTGGTCGCATACTTGGCGTAAACCCAAGCTGCAGTTTTTGCCTTCAAATCATTATGATGGAGCGCAGTTTTTTAATCCGATTGCGTGTCCTGAGGGGCGCAGCCAAACTGATTTATTGAAATGGTTGCTAAAACGCAAATCGAACAGTTGGAATGTCAATCCGCAACAAGAAGCACAGCAATTTTTTACAGCGCCAAGTGCTTTGCCACAATTACGTCCACACGCCAGTTTGGATGATTGGCAAGTTTGGTTTGTGGGGCATGCAACGGTGCTGATTCAAATTGGACCGTATAACTTTTTAACCGATCCAGTCTGGGCAGAGCATGCCAGTCCGAAACAGGGGCGAGGGCCTAAACGTGCTTGTCCTGCAGGGATTGCACTGGAAGATTTACCCACCATTCATGCCGTCTTCTTGAGCCATAACCATTATGACCACATGGATTTAGCCACCTTAAAATGGCTGAATCATCAATTTGCCATGCCTATTTATACAGGTTTGGGCAATGCTTGGTATTTGCCGCCTGATTTGCATGTGATTGAAATGGACTGGTGGCAATCGGCTTTATTTAAAGAAGTGAAAATTGTCTACACCCCTGCACAACATGGTTCAGGGCGTGGCGCACGTGATCAGAACATGGCGTTATGGGGCGGTTTTTCTATTTTGCATGGGCAAGATCATTGCTTCTTTGCGGGCGATACAGGTTACTCGCCACACTTTAAAGAAATCCAAACCCGCATTGGCGCACCGCGCGTGGCACTTTTACCTATAGGTTCTTACGAGCCACGGAATCTGATGCGTTATATGCATATGAACCCTGAAGATGCTTTTCAGGCCCATAAAGATTTACATTCCAAATGTTCTTTGGCCATTCATTACCGCACTTTTGAGCTGACCGATGAAGGGCGTGAGCAACCAGAGGCAGACTTGCATCATGCCATGAAGCGTTCTTCTAAACTGATGAATCCGTTTTATTGTATTCGTGAGGGTAAGAAATTAATTGTTTAATCTTTTAAAAACTTGACCTTAAATAAAAGTGACACGCTACTTTTCACGCTACTTTTCACGCTACTGAAAAGTGGCAATGATAGATATAGAACACAAAGCCCCTATCGAAATAGGGGCTTTGTTTTGGTGTTTAAAGTCTTGCTGTTTAGACTGACTTGATCTTTAACTACAAAGATTACAGTACGCCAGGCTGACCAAGTGCAGGGTCACTGGCACGTGCTGCTTGCGCATCGGCAACGGTCATGCCTAAAGCTGCTGCAACGCCTTCGCCATAAGCAGGGTCACATGCATAACAGTTACGAATATGACGATACTTAATAAAGTCTAAAGCATCACCCATCGCACGTGCCGTGTTATCAAACAGTGCTTGTTTTTGCTCAGGGTTCATTAAATTGAACAAGGCACGCGGCTGGCTAAAATAGTTGCTATCATCTTCACGATAATCCCAGAAATCTGCATCGCCACGAATTTTTAGCGGTGGTTCGCGGTATTGTGGTTGCTCTTGCCATTGATGGAAGCTGTTTGGCTCATAGTGTGGCAAGCTGCCATAGTTGCCATCCATACGACCCTGACCATCACGACGGTTTGAGTGCACAGGGCAGCGTGCAGCATTCACTGGAATTTGTGAATGGTTCACACCAACACGGTAACGTGCAGCATCGGCATAGTTGACCAAACGCGCTTGTAACATGCGATCTGGCGAGTAGCTAATTCCTGGTACAAGGTTGCTTGGTGCAAAGGCAGCCTGTTCAACATCTTGGAAGTAGTTTTCAGGGTTACGGTTCAGTTCAAATTCACCCACTTCAATCAGTGGATAATCACCTTTCGGCCAAACTTTGGTGAGGTCAAATGGGTGATAAGGGACTTTTTCTGCATCCAGTTCAGGCATGATTTGCACGAACAGCGTCCATTTCGGGAAATCACCGCGTTCAATGGCATTGTAAAGGTCAGTCTGGCTGCTTTCACGGTCACGACCAATCAATTCTGCTGCTTCTGCATCGGTCAGGTTTTGAATGCCTTGTTGAGTGCGGAAGTGGAATTTCACCCAGAAACGCTCATTATTGGCATTAATAAAACTATAGGTGTGGCTACCAAAACCATGCATGTGACGATAACCCACAGGAATACCACGATCCGACATCACAATGGTGACTTGGTGCAGTGCTTCTGGCAGCAAAGTCCAGAAATCCCAGTTATTGGTCGCATTACGCAGGTTGGTGCGTGGGTCACGCTTTACCGCTTTATTCAGGTCAGGGAATTGACGTGGGTCGCGGAAAAAGAACACTGGTGTGTTGTTACCGACTAAATCCCAGTTGCCTTCTTCAGTATAGAATTTTAAAGCAAAACCACGAATGTCACGTTCTGCATCGGCAGCGCCACGCTCACCTGCAACGGTAGAGAAACGAGCAAACATTTCAGTTTTTTTGCCAACTTCAGAGAAAATTTTGGCACGGGTATATTGGCTGATGTCGTGCGTGACCGTAAACGTACCAAACGCACCTGAACCTTTGGCATGCATACGACGCTCAGGAATTACTTCACGTACAAAGTTTGCCAACTTTTCATTGAGCCATAAATCTTGAGTAAGGAGTGGGCCACGTGCGCCCGCAGTCATACTATTTTGGTTATCTACAACAGGTGCGCCTGCATCGGTGGTTAAATGCGTTACAGGGCATTTTTTTATCTCTTGGCTCATCGTTGTTCTCCATTATTGTGATCATCATGTGGTGGGCTGTATTAGAAATTTAGCTTCTAAAACAAGCGGCCATGAACCGTTTTGTTTGTTTAAAAAATCAACTACAACACCACAATACCATGCAGATCGGGCTTTGTAGATGAAAGCTTTTCAAATCTCACCATTTTAATGTAAAACGATTTTTATAATTTTACAAATAGATAAATTTATTGTTTATGATTGGTGTATTCGATAGATCTTTGTAAACTAAATAATCAGTTTTGCTGCACTAAATGTCTGAAACTGCTGCTAAAAACGGTTGAATCGCCAATGAAATATCGGTGTGCAAGGCATCCCAATCTTGATAATGTGGATTGATTAATAAACTTTGCGAAATAAAACCATAACTGATGCGATGCAGATTCAAAGCAAGGCGCAGTTGTTGTTCGGCATTGTGTATGACAGGTGCGAAAATCTGTTGCCACATCTGTAGCATCATGCTGTAACTTTTTTGGTAAGTTTCAATGTGTGATACCTGCCGTTCCAGTAAAAAAGTCTGCGCCCAAAGCCATTGTTGTGCCTGAATTTGCTGAAGCTGAAACTGAATGATGGTTGCAATATAGCGGTTTATTTCAACAACTGTGGATAACTCAAGTTGCTGTTGGGCATAACTTTTTAAGTGTTCTGCATGCTGTTTGACTTGCAGGTGAATCGTCAATGCCAGTAAATCTTCTTTCTTGGCAAAGTATTCATAAAAAGTGCCTAAACCGACACCTGCCAAATTAGTAATTTCACGAATGGTAATTTCAGCTGCCGAGCGTTCATGCAAAAGCCGAACAAAACTTTCCTGTAAAGCCTCTTGAGTCAGTTTAGCCCGCGATTGGCGCGGCTTACGGCGCACTTGAACCTCAGAATTTTTCATAAATAAAGCCGAACACCTGAGCACATATTTTTCTCTATACTAAATGCAATGATAGCATCGCGTTTGTCTAGGAGTGACACAATGCAGACATGGATGACCCATCAAATTCAAAATCAGTTTGATGAATTACAAGACTATAACTTATTTGAAACCGATACGGTTTTACAAGAAATTTTAACCCGTTATGGCAGTCAAGATCAGACTCGACTGAGCGAATTGGGACATATTGCAGCATCGGCAGAATATTATCACTATGCCGATTTAGCCAATCGGCATACGCCTATTTTACATGCCTTCGATGCACGTGGACGCCGTAAAGATGTAGTGGAGTTTCATCCCGCATGGCATCACTGGATGGCGCTGAATCGCAAGTTTGACACGCATGCACATCCATTTAAACAACCGCAATCTACGGCAAAATGGGTCGATTGGGCCAGTCGCTTTTATTTGGCGGGACAGGTTGAGTGTGGCAATTTATGTCCAAATTCCATGACTTTAGGCAGTATTCCGCTCATTCAGCGTGAACCTGAATTATGGGCAAGCATGGGCGAAAAACTGTTATCGCATGAATATGACCCGCGTGATGTGCCGATTTCACAAAAGAAATCTATTTGGTTGGGCATGGGCATGACCGAAAAGCAGGGTGGTTCAGATGTACGTGCCAACCAAACGCTTGCCATTCCAGTCGCAGCAACAGGGCGTGGGCAAGCCTATTTGCTCACAGGTCATAAATGGTTTTTCTCTGCACCAATGTGTGATGCACATTTGGTGGTCGCCAATACCGAACAAGATGGTTTGGCTTGTTTCTTTGTACCGCGTTGGTTAGAAGATGGCAGAAAAAATAATATTCAGGTACAGCGTTTAAAAGACAAAGTGGGAAATCGGAGTAACTCCAGTTCTGAAGTCGAATTTCAGCAGGCGTGGGGCATCATGATTGGCGAAGCAGGGCGCGGTATTCCCACCATTATTGAAATGGCGAACTACACTCGTTTAACCTGTGCTGTGGGCAGTAGTGCCATGCTGCGTCAAGCCTTGGTGCAATGCCTTGCCTATACTCGACAACGTCAAGCATTTGGACAGACTTTGGCGAATCAGCCATTAATGCAGGCAGTCTTGGCAGATTTGGCTTTGGAAACTGAAGCTGCGGTACAGCTCAGTTTTCATTTGGCACATTGTTATGAAAGCGATGATGCTGTGTCTTTGGCATGGAAGCGTTTAATGACCCCTGCTGCAAAGTTCTGGATTTGCAAACGCGCGGTGGAACTTACAGGTGAGATGATGGAAGTTTTTGGTGGCAATGGTTATGTCGATAACAGCATCATGGCACGTATTTTCAAAGAAGCACCTGTAAATACCATTTGGGAAGGTTCAGGCAATGTCATGTGTCTGGATGTACTACGCGCTATGCAGCGAGAACCTGAGCTGATTCAGGTGTTATTGCAGGATTTTGCTCGCACTGCCGTTACTCATCCTATTTTGGGCAGTGAATTAGATGGTTTGCAGCAGTTATTGCAGACCACGAACAGCAACGATTTACAATTTATGGCACGTGCTTTGGTGAGCCGTTTGGTGATTTTGGCACAAGCGGTTTTGTTGTTGCGTTATGCGCCAAGTTTTGTGGCAGAAGGTTTTATTCAGTCGCGTTATAGTGCATTGCATGGGCAAGTGGTGGGTATGCTTAAACCTAAACAGGTCGATGTTGCATCCATCTTGCAGCGTGCATTTTCAGCATAGCATCCCTTGCTACTTGATTCTGCACAAAAAATTCACCCGCTTGGTAAAACCAAACGGGTGAATTGAACCGTATATTGCAGTCGAGTCGTGATCAATCACGCTCGCTTGTAGCAAAGCTGATTGCTTCAGCGAAACTTATTTCGCAGGCTCTTCAGCTTTTACACCTTTTTGATATAGAGTGTAGATGTAAATTGGAATATCCAAATCTTCTAAGTGTTTGTAGATGAGTGGACGTACATCTTCCCAATCTAAACCGCCTACACCTGTTGCAAGACGCGGTAACGCCAAGCTTTCAATTTTCTCTTCTTCAATCAACTGTTTTAAGTTTTTCAAAGTGCGGTTGACGTATTCTGTCGATGCTTTACCTGGTTTTGAACCGTTGTCATAAGCCGCTTCCTGAGTCATCAGGTTGACGATGCGTTGACCTTCGGCATTGACCCAAGTCCATTGCTCACCCGCTTTAGGATGGTAAATATGACAATAGTTGCGGAAGTCTTTATATAGCGCAGGCCAGTGCTCACGCAGACTTAAAGCCAAACCAGTTGCAAAGTTATCGTTAGGGGCAACACCGTGAGCAAGCGCACGTGCTTCGCTCAGTAAAATATCTCCAGAAACTTCATAAATCATGAATTTGACTCCTATTTTTAATGGTCTTGTTAAACTGATCTTCTATATTCATATTAGCCAATCATTGCAGTTTTTCTAGCGGATTTTATAACTACTAAGTCTTTGCAAAGTAATAAAATTTTTTAGAATTTCATGCTATAATTGTATGGGTAAAGCCGCTGAGTATTCTTTAAAATAGCCTTCAAAAATAACCGTCAGAAAAATCTGATAAAGTGGCGCAATAATTTATTTACCCTTCTTTTTATCTTAGCACTATTGAATGAAAGTCGCTTGTAAAATGTACAAAAAAGCGTATGATCGGCTTCCCAATTGAACATGGAACATTGGCGAGAGAATAGTCAGGTTATGCAGAAGCAATTGGCTTGAATTTTCCCTCAACATCTCCATCTATAAAGAGTAGTGACACTGCTCATTTCTATGATCAACCGAAAGGAACAGCGCAATGGCAAAGAAAAAACAGCCTGAGCTTATTCAGCATAACTTTGTGGCCAAACACATGCACGAAGTCAACAAAAGTCAGGTTTTTGTAGACCGTAAGAAAAATGCCAAACGAGGCTATAGCAAACACAAACAAGGGCGATATTCCGATGATTATCGCCCTTGTTGTTTTTGGAGTGAATGGTGTGTTGCTTGAGGCTTAAACTAAGTTTTATGGAGATACGATACGTGTCGCTAGTTTCACCATATCGCCCAAGCCATGGGTTTTAAAATAATATTCCATCAGACTTTTCACCATCAGCGGATTATTCATTTTTAACGCCTGATCTAATAAATGTTGCGCATCGGTCATCGGTACATGACAAATTGCTTTACGCACCCGCAAGATATTACTTGAACTCATCGACAGGGTATTAAAGCCCATTGCCATCAGAATTACCGCAGACAGCGGATCTCCTGCCATTTCGCCACAAACGCTCACAGGCTTGTCATATTTATGACATTCTTTCACCAAGCGGGTTAAGGCGCGCAGTACTGCAGGATGAAAGTGTGAATAGACGTTGGCCACACGCGGATTGTTACGATCCACTGCCAATAAATACTGGGTTAAATCGTTTGATCCTACCGAGAAAAAATCCACCAACGGGGCAAATTCATCAATTTGCAGCAGCACACTCGGTACTTCTACCATAATGCCAATTTTCGGTTTGGTGATTTTAACCTGTTCTTCTTCCTGCACTGCTTGCAAGTCACGATCTAGCAAATACAAGGCTTCTTCAACCTCGCTGACACTGGTGATCATTGGCAGCAAAATATGCAGATTATTCAAACCAATACTGGCTTTGAGCATGGCACGAATTTGCGAAGAAAAAATTTCAGGATGATCTAGCGTGAAGCGAATCCCGCGCCAACCTAAGGCTGAGTTTTCTTCTTCAATTGAGAAGTATGGTAAGTCCTTGTCTGCGCCAATATCTAGCGTACGCATCACCACAGGTTTGTTGGCAAAGTGACTGAGCTGTTGGCGGTAAATGGCACGCTGTTCTTCTTCGCCAGGGAAACGGTCACGCAGCATAAATGGAATTTCAGAACGATATAAACCAACACCTTTAGCACCGCGTTGTACGCCACGCACCACGTCAATCATCAAGCCTGTATTGACATACAATTTTACCGCTACGCCGTCAGGGGTAATGGCATCTTTGGTTTCATATTGCTTGAGGTCTTTGGCAATCTGTTCTTCTTCTTTTTGAATTTCTTTATAGCGCGTCCGCATGCGACGTGGCGGGTTGATAAACACCCGACCTTGGTGCGCATCTACAATCATTTCCACATCGTCTAGGCTGTTGATGGGCAATTCAGTTACGCCAACTACGGTTGGAATACCCAAAGCACGTGCCACAATGACCATGTGAGAATTCATTGCGCCTTCGGTGGTAACAATCGCTGCAATTTTATCGACAGGTAGTTCTACCAAAGCTGCTGTGGAAATTTCTTCGCCAATTAAAATACTTTCATCGGTCAGTTCACGGTGACTGGCATCGGCTTCTTGTAAAGAGGCGAGAATACGACGCCCTAAATCTTTCAGGTCAGAAACACGTTCGCGTAAATAGTCATCTTCCATTTGTGAAAATAGGGCAATGTGATTGTCAATTACAATACGCACTGCACCTTGTGCCCAGTTACCTTCACGAATCAGTTCTTTAATTTCTGCAGGCAGGGCATTTTCATCCAACATGCGTAGGAACACACTGAATAAAGCGCGTTCTTCTGCCATTAAGGCATCCTGCATTTTGTCATCTAGTGCCTGAATTTCTTGACGCACTGCATCTAGTGCGTTGTCTAGTAATTCTAACTCTTCACTAATGTCTTCAGCTTCACGATCAGGTACAGCCGCCAAATCTGCAGGTGGATACAGAATTACCGCACGACCCAGTGCAATCCCACCTGAACCCGATACGCCCTGAAAGGTTTTGTAGGCAGGCAGGTTGTTGGGTTTGCGGAATACATCAATATTGCCCACGGCATGCGCATGCGCAATGACACCAGAAAGCTGGGCGCAGAGCGTCACTAAAAAGGATTCTGCCGCTTCAGAAAAGTCTTGTTTATCCTTGTTTTGCACCACAAGAACGCCCATCACTTTACGACGATACATGACAGGCACGCCAAGGAAGGAATTATAAATTTCTTCGCCTGTTTCGGGTAAATACATGAAGCGTTCGTGTTTGGGCGCATCGTTTAGGTTGACAATTTCTTCACGTTGTCCGACTAAACCGACCAAACCTTCACTGGTATGTAATGACACATGCCCCACGGACTCAGGATTTAAACCCTTTGATGCCATGAGCAAGTAGCGTTGATTGCGTTCATCTAACAGGTAAATCGAGCAGACATCCACATGCATGGCTTCTGCGACCTGATTGACCATAATATCGAGTGATTCATGCAAACTGGTGGACGCATTGATTTCTTGTACAATGCGTCTAAGGGTATCCAGTTGCATGTTCGACATACGCGCTACTCCATATTCCAATCAATGATTTGAGGTCAGTTTTACACCACAGATGACCCTATAACAATAAGCTAAAAAATCTACATCTTCATGCAAATTTTAAGGTTTTTTCAGGGGCAATTGATTGCACAATTCCACCATCGCTTTACGGTAGACGTCACGTTTAAAATTGACGACCTGACCAAGCGGATACCAGTAACTGACCCATTGCCATTGATCAAATTCGGGTGGGTCTGACAAATTCAGCCGAATATGATGCGCTGACGCTGTCAGTTGCAATAAAAACCACTTCTGTTTTTGACCAATACATACGGGATCCGAATCCGTGCGTATATACCGATGTGGCAAACGATAACGCAGCCAACCTTTAGTTTGCGCGATAACTTGGACGTGTTCGGGCAGTAAGCCAACTTCTTCTCTCAGCTCACGATAAAGTGCCTGTTCAGGGGTTTCTCCATATTGGATACCTCCTTGCGGAAATTGCCATGCATTGTGACCAATGCGTTTTGCCCATAAAACTTGTCCAAACTCGTTTGCCAAAATGATCCCGACATTGGGTCGGAAACCTTCTGAGTCGATCATTTGGCTACCTAAATATTGTTTAATTTATGACTTTGCACTCGGGGATGATGATTTCTTTTCTCCAACTCGAAAACGCAAAGTGTAAATAATGTTAAAATTGCTATGATCTTAACGAATTTCTATCGACTAGCGGAGATAGATTTACAATTTTTTTCTTAAATTTCAGTTTTTACGAGTATTTTCATGAAATTGGCGCTATTTGATCTCGATCACACCTTGTTAAATACTGATTCAGATCATTCTTGGGGTGAGTTTTTGGTAAGTGAAGGCTTGGTCGATCCTGTTCGCCATCGCGCCATGAACGACAAGTTTTATGAAGACTACAAAGCAGGGCAACTCGACCCAATTGCATATAACGAATTTGTATTTGAGTTTTTAACCCAGCACGACAATCAGTACCTCACAGATTTGCATGAATTATTTATGCAAAAGGTGATTCGTCCACAAATGCGCCCTGAAGGGTTTAAAGCTATTCAGCGTCATCAAGAATTAGGGCATGAATTGGTGGGGATTACAGCAACATCTGACTTTATTACAGCACCTATTTTCCGTGAGTTTGGTATTAGTGAAATTATTGCCACCAATGCCGAAGTGGTCGATGGTAAATATACAGGCAAAGTCATTAATACTGCGTGTTATCAACAAGGCAAGTTGGTGCGTTTGGAGCAATGGCTTGCAGGGCGTGAAGTGACAGAATCTTGGGCATATTCAGACTCGATTAATGATCGTTTCTTGTTGGAATATGCCGATCATGCCATTGCGGTAAACCCAGATGCACGTTTACAGGCTTTGGCGGAAGAGCAAGGGTGGGATGTGCAGGACTGGTCAATTTAAAGCTTAGATTAGTGCAATTGTTGCTGTATCAGGTGTAACTAGTCGCTTGTTTCTGTTTTGTTTTTATTTGCTGCAATGTTGGATTATGTCATTCATTTTTAGAATAGGCATGCTAAGGTAAGACAAGAATTAAAAATGATCAGGAGTGAAAAAATGAGTGGTGTACGCCCAAGAATGACACATTTATTTGAACAACTGGGTTTGGATGCCAGTGAAGCTGCGATTCAGCAATTTATTGAAACGCATCAATTGAATGCAGAAACAACAATTGCCGAGGCAGAGTTTTGGACGGAAGCACAGCGTCAGTTTATCGTCGAAAAAATGAAATCGGATGGTTCATGGGCAATTGTGGTAGACCAATTGAATGAATCTTTACATGAAGATTCGGTGAATCGTTAAGACCTCACTTGCACCTAAATTAAGCCAATAAAAAATACCCTCAATACAATCGTGTTTGAGGGTGTTTTCATTCAAAAGAAACCATTAATCTTTTAGTGTTTCATCATCTCAATCAATTCTAAAACAGCGCGCGATTGCGTCCGTCCCGGATGCCATACCATGCCCAATTGACGGTTCATTTCTAAGTCAATATCTAACTGTTGTAAGTCCTGATTGACCAACGTTTTAGGTAAAACAGACCATCCCAAACCAATTGACACTAACATCCGAATTGATTCTAACGGATTGTTGCTCATGGTAACTTTGGGTTTGACGCCTTGCTTTTCAAATTCTGCCAAAGTGATTTGACTGGTATAAGTTTGCGCGGCAGGCAACAAACTTGGGTAGGCGAGTAAATCGGTCAATTGCAGGTTTTTCTGATGTGCAAGCGGATGAAAAGGCGCAACCACAAACACCAATGGATCATTCCAAATGGTGACATAAGACAGACGTTCATCTAATTTAGGCGGTAAGGTCAGAAAAGCCAGTTCTAAATCGCCCGCCAAAACTTGTTCATGTGCCTGTTCAGAATCGACAAAATGCACATCTAGCGTGACGTTGGGAAATTCTTGCACATATTCACGCAAATGATTGGGTAAATGGTGTAAACCAATATGATGACTGGTACCAATTTTCAGTTTGCCTTGAACCTGTCCTTGCTCATGACTGAGGGTGTGGTGAATATCGCCCAGTTCATTCAGCCAGTTTTTGACTTTGGGCAATAGTGAGTGTGCTGCATGCGTGGCTTGCACCCCACGACCTGCCGATTCAAAGAGTTTCACGCCAAAATAGTCTTCTAGGCTGTGAATGCGTTTGGTCACCGCAGGTTGGGTAATAAATAACTGATCTGCTGCCAAAGAAATAGAACCTGTTTCCATGACTTTAACAAAGGCTTCAAAGGCTGCAAGATTCATTTGCACCATCCATAAAGATTTTTTATTACTGTGCTTATTATTTAGAAAAAATTAGAATTAATCAAAACAAATTCTACTTATTTTTAAACTATGCATTCGGGATGATCTTGTAGAGATACAGCAGAGATAAAAAAAGATCATCGTGGGCTGCAACCAAGATGATCTCAAACTGAAATGGAATATTCACAAGCAGAATCTATAAAACCATTAAGCGATAATTTTAGAATCTTGCGTTTGTGCTTTCTTTTCCCAAATCCGCTCGTGAATGAAATACGCAACAGCTTGTACTGTCGGTTCGACCAAACTTAAGGTAATGGCCATCCAAATATTGCCTGTGACTATATAACCGACCACCATCGCCACGGTGATGTGCATGATGTAGTAGCTTAAAGTTTTTTTGAACATGCGTTGATTGTTGGCGACAAATTTTTGAATATGGCTCATGTGAATACTCCTTCTGCTGCTTTGACCGTTTTCTGTGTGGATAGCTAAAGGATAATTATTCTTATTTAATTTGTAAAAACGAATAATTTTGTAATTTTGATTGGAAAATTAGATTTTAATAAAAATATCAAAGATAAAAAATTTTAAGTATCTATCATGTTTTGCTTATAGGTAGGTCGTGATGAATCATTGACATCCTCCCCGACCTAAAGGACGGAGATTCCTACTGCTAGACGCTCATGCCCGAGCGCAAGAATATTCAGTGCGGAATTTACATCCCGATCATGGAGCGTACCGCACTCCACACACTGCCATTCTCTTATTCCAAGTCCTGCTCTACCTTCCGGACTACTGGAGCGTGAGCCACAGCACGAACAAATTTGGGTGGTATAGGCTTCATTGACTTCTTCATAACATACCCCTG
>NZ_VPEN01000070.1:0-2851 GCF_013417135.1 Acinetobacter sp. YH16051
ACCTTTCTCGATCATGCTGTTGACGTAATCAAGCTTGGCTTGTGCAACGACTCGGAATATGTCACTGGTAGCATTCGCAAGCTCTTTTTCAAGATTGACAACGGCTCTATGCTTTTCGGGCTGTTTAAGCTCTTTCGCTTTTTGAGTTCGTGTCAGTCTTACATGGTCTAGAGTGGATCTCACCTTGTCAGGGTTAATCTGTGGGATTTGTTTTAGGTGTTCATCCGCTGCATCTAAATTCTGTTTGATGCTGTCAAAAATACTGTGTTGTGGGCTTTGCTTAACGCTCTCGTGTTGTAAGTTTTCTACAAGCCGCTCGGTCACAATGATTTCTTGTTCTAAGTTTTTCAGAAGTTCAGGCAAATGCTGATTTTCAATATTTTGCTGTTTGATTAAATCGTTTTTCAGGCTGATTTCAGTGTCAATGCCCTGTCTGCGTAGCTGTGTGACCGCACTGCCTTCATGGACTGTTGCTTGTAACCCGTTATTTTGATCTGCATAACTGCGGTGGTCTACTTCGGATAAGTAGCCTGCTCTAGCTAGATGCTTGTTAGTTAGGTCGGCAAATGCTTCTCTCCAGTGGCTTACAGTCTGACTAGAATTTTCTTTGTTAAAATCTCGGTTTCTCTTTTTGGCAAAGTCGCCAGTTTCAAGGTCGATCTGACGACCTGTAAACATGATATGTGCATGATAGTTACGTTCATCACTTCCGCTTGCGGTATGTGGTGCGTGAATGGCTGCATCCACGATTACGTCATGTCGTTTTACAATTTCCTGGCATAACTCATTGAGTAAGGATTGACGTTGTTCAGCATTGAGTTCATGCGGAAAAGCAATTTCAAATTCTCTTGCGAGGTTGGCATCTTTTCGACGTTCAACTTTTTCAACCGTGTTCCAAAGGTGATTGCGGTCGAGTAGCTCAGGATGGGTATTTTTAGGGGCATAAATTTTTGTAAATTCGACACCTGTTTTTCGGGTGTAATCCTGTTCTTTGCCTTGTCTTTCATCTATCAATTTTTCACCTGAACGATAAGCAGCACATGCAACGGCTGAACGCCCTGCACTTCGACTGATTGTCTTCACTGAAAAATGATAAATTGCCATTTTGCCTTTGCTCTTAAATTCGATTTCGAATTTTACCAATCTGCATAGATTGGTTTGGGGTTGTAGGGGATGTTCCCCTGCCGTACTTCCATTGAAAAAATCAAAGATTTTTATCAATGGTAAAGTGCGCCCTTCGGGAAAACCACAATAGCAGATAGTACCTTGAATTTCAATTCATGTACGCTTATGCTAGCTGTGGTTTTTTAGGTATTAGAGTGACGATGAAAGTAGAATCTTTAGAACAACAGATTGCGAAACAAGAAGAACGCTTAAAACAGCTTAAAGCACAGAAGCAAGCTGTTCTCGCTCGTGAAAAAGCCAAGCAAAAAGAACAAGAGCGAAAGGATGATACGAGACGTAAAATTCTATTGGGCTCTTACTTGCTCAAAAAGATGGAAAATGAAGTCAATAAGGAAAAAATACTTGCTGAAATGAACGAGTATTTAACTGAAGAAAGAGACAGAAAGTTATTTAATCTTTAAGGTTTTAATATTCAAATTTCGTATAAGAGATTTTATGTTAAATAAGACTATTAAGATCAGTTATAATTATCCAATAAGTGATTAAAAATAATAAGGTAATTTATGTCTACATGGGTGTGGGTACTTATTTATTTGGCAGTTAGCTTAATGTTCAAATGGATTATTTCATGGGGTGGAGCTGATTATATTAAAGGCTGGAAGAGTATCTTTTTCTTAGATATGGAATCAAGCTCATGGAATGAAGAACAGCTTAGAGCTATGGCTTTGTTTCTATGGATAGCATTTACCATTCTTTTTATTATAGGTTTAATTTACCCCGAATTTAGATTCTATAAGCTTAAAAATAGTTTGTAAAAAACGGAGCTTAAGCTCCGTTTTTATGGGTGATTTTTTAAATCATTCAGCATGGCATCACGCAGAATTTTATTCATACGTGTCTGATAACCTTTACCTTGTGCCTTTAACCATTGCATAACGTCTGAATCAATACGAACAGTCGTCACTTGCTTAGTTGGTTTATAGAAAGGATTCTGGACAGCATTTTTCCAGAAGCTGTCATCAAGTTCAGGAATATCTGAAAAATCGATTTCACTGTCTGGACGTTTAGCTAACGCTTCCAGTCTTGCCTTTTGTTCTTCAGACAAAACAGGAGGATTATTCAAATCCATTTTGTAGGTAACGGTTTTGCTCATATTGGTTCCTCTCTTTTTTCTCTGCCTGTCGTGCCGAAATAATGCGGATATGATCAATCCCATTATGATCTTGTACAGTATGAGCCACTAATAAAACTGTCTGGCCGTGTACGAGACCTATCGCTTGCCAACGATATTCACCATTTTCAAAGCGATCCTGTTTGAAGACGGCATAGGCATCATAAAAAACCAAGGTTGCATCTTCGAAAGCTACACCATGTTTTTTGAGGTTTGTATCTGCTTTATGCTCATCCCATGAAAACTCAATTTCCATAGTTGTATCGCTTTTTGTTAATATAAAAATGTTAATACAAAATTGTAAATTTTGCAAAGTTGTTCCACTTTTTATTGGCAAAATATTACAGAATCGAACATAAAAAAGCCGACTTGTTTCAAAGTCGGCTTTTTACGGATTTTAGGGTTGAGTGTGAAATTTTAAGTCATTGATTTTTATATTAATATACAAGTGTATTGCGTATAACCACCATTATGTTAAATGTATAACTTTATAAAGTGTTAATTTTAAAGTCTTCCAATGTTTTGCCTTTTTCTTCTAATAAATTATGAACAAAC
>NZ_VPEN01000071.1:0-2730 GCF_013417135.1 Acinetobacter sp. YH16051
AAAGTTTTACGTACTTTAACTGAATCAACCTATGAAATTCAGCCTCAGCAAAGTCATTATGAATCTCTCGAAGTAGATGAGTTCTGGAATTTTGTTGGAAATAAAAAGAATAAACAATGGCTTATTTACGCCTATCATCGAGAAACAGGTGAAATTGTTGCTTATGTTTGGGGTAAACGAGATTTAGCTACAGTCTAACAATTGAAGACAAAGCTTAAACAATTAGATATTCACTACACCCGAATTGCAAGTGATCATTGGGACAGTTTCATCACTGCTTTTAAAAATGGTAAGCAAAGTATTGGTAAATTTTTTACTGTAGGTATTGAAGGCAATAATTGCAAAATAAGGCATAGAATTAGGCGTAGCTTCAGAAGAAGCTGTAATTTTTCAAAAAAGCTTGAAAACCATTTTAAAGCTTTTGATTTAGCCTTCTTTTCTTTTACATCAATAATGGCTTCATTTAAAGGCAGCATACTTTTTGAAGCACCACCAAAATTTTATGTTAAGTAGAGACTAAAAATGCCCTTGATTAAGGGCTTACAAGGGCATTTTGTATAAGGTGTATTATGTTAATTTTAGAATTTCTTCATCTCGATAGGTATAGTAGAGTGATATCTCGATAGGTATAGTGTTTTGCAGTTTAGAGGAGATATCGCGATGCATACGCGGAAGGCAATAACGGAGGCGCTTCAAAAACTCGGAGTCCAAACCGGTGACCTCTTGATGGTGCATGCCTCACTTAAAGCGATTGGTCCGGTCGAAGGAGGAGCGGAGACGGTCGTTGCCGCGTTACGCTCCGCGGTTGGGCCGACTGGCACTGTGATGGGATACGCGTCGTGGGACCGATCACCCTACGAGGAGACTCTGAATGGCGCTCGGCTGGATGACGAAGCCCGCCGTACCTGGCTGCCGTTCGATCCCGCAACAGCCGGGACTTACCGTGGGTTCGGCCTGCTGAATCAATTTCTGGTTCAAGCCCCCGGCGCGCGGCGCAGCGCGCACCCCGATGCATCGATGGTCGCGGTTGGTCCGCTGGCTGAAACGCTGACGGAGCCTCACGAACTCGGTCACGCCTTGGGGGAAGGATCGCCCGTCGAGCGGTTCGTTCGCCTTGGCGGGAAGGCCCTGCTGTTGGGTGCGCCGCTAAACTCCGTTACCGCATTGCACTACGCCGAGGCGGTTGCCGATATCCCCAACAAACGGTGGGTGACGTATGAGATGCCGATGCTTGGAAGAGACGGTGAAGTCGCCTGGAAAACGGCATCGGATTACGATTCAAACGGCATTCTCGATTGCTTTGCTATCGAAGGAAAGCCGGATGCGGTTGAAACTATAGCAAATGCTTACGTGAAGCTCGGTCGCCATCGAGAAGGTGTCGTGGGCTTTGCTCAGTGCTACCTGTTCGACGCGCAGGACATCGTGACGTTCGGCGTCACCTATCTTGAGAAGCATTTCGGAACCACTCCGATCGTGCCTCCGCACGAGGCCGTCGAGCGCTCTTGCGAGCCTTCAGGTTAGAGGCCGTCGACAATGATAATCTGGATCAACGGACCTTTCGGCGCCGGAAAGACGACGCTCGCTAAGCGGCTGCGCGATCGGCGTTCCAAATCGCTGATCTTTGACCCCGAGGAAATCGGGTTCGTGGTGAAAGAAACGGTCCCCATGCCAGCGAGCGGAGACTATCAGGATCTCCCCTTGTGGAGGGGACTTACGATCGCGGCGGTCAGGGAGATTCGAAGGAATTACTCGCAGGACATCATCATCCCAATGACGCTCGTGCACCCGGACTATCTGACTGAGATACTCGACGGGGTAAGGCGGATCGACGATCAGCTGCTGCACATCTTTCTGACGCTCAACGAGGACCTATTGCGTCACCGGATCGCGAACCAGACCATGCATCCTGACCCGAATCGAAATGCGGAGATTCGAGAGTGGCGATTAGCGAATGTCGCCCGATGCTTGGCCGCAAGGGAACGGCTTCCATGCACAACCCGTGTTCTCGATAGTGGTGCACACACCAGCGATGAACTCGCAGCGATGGTGCTCGACGGAATCGATGGGCGCACCTGATCGCCTTCGACGCCTGCGCAAAGCGTAGCGCGAGGGTGGCGGGCTCACGACCAAACGCCCAGAGGTCGATCATCGCAGGGATGTTTGGCTTTGTGGTGCGGACGACGGGACTCGAACCCGTACTCTCACAGAGAAGCAGATTTTCGTACCACCTCGACTTTCGCCGCCGTCTGATGACGTTCGTGGTCTGGACTGTCCCTTCGCCATTGCCCGAAGGCTTTAGGCGCCGCCCGTCCAGTCTCTACACCTTCCCCCGAAGGGGCTTGGCTCGGGATTGGCTTAGGGTATTGCCCGTTAGCGTTCCCCGACTTTGAGCGGTTCTACTCCGCGGATTTCCCCGCGGGCACTCCAATTTTAAAGTCTGCTGCGTCTACCGATTTCGCCACGTCCGCCTTTTTTCGCCGTTCCTAGCGCTCGTGCGATGCACCTATGTTGCACCTAGCGCCGAATCGTTCTTCGTCATCCTGAAAAACCACGTCTCCTAAAGCCTTGCATAGCTTATCTTTTCTCCACCACGAACTTTTTTGGGCACTGTTGCAAATAGTCGGTGGTGATAAACTTATCATCCCCTTTTGCTGATGGAGCTGCACATGAACCCATTCAAAGGCCGGCATTTTCAGCGTGACATCATTCTGTGGGCCGTACGCTGGTACT
>NZ_VPEN01000072.1:0-2699 GCF_013417135.1 Acinetobacter sp. YH16051
GTAAATTTTCAGCGTTGCTGGCTCCCCGTCAGCCGGATTGGGTTGCATCGCAGGGGTGTCGAAAGAGTCAACTGCGGTCCAAAGCTGTTGGACTTGGGTGAAAAGGGCGTTTATTCTTCCTATACGTGCCGCGTTCCAGGCGGCGACTATGAGGGCTATGTCGATGCCCATGTGCGCCGGCTGGAGGCGCTACGCCGGGCCGGTATCGTCGAGCGGATCGACGCCGACCAATGGCGCATCCCCGATGATCTGGTCAGCCGTGCCGCCGCCCATGACGCCGGCCGAGACAGTCAGGCCAGCGTTCGCGTCCTTTCCCCGGTCGATCTGAACAAACAGATCGGATCGGACGGCGCGACCTGGCTGGACCGGCGGCTGATCCACGGCGAGACGGCCGACCTTGCGCCAACCGGCTTCGGGCAACAAGTCCGCGAAGCCATGGACCAGCGCCGCGAGCACCATATCGAACAGGGCGACGCCACCCGCAGCCGGGACAGCCGCGTCTTCTACCGGCGCAACCTTCTCGCCATCCTGCGGGAGCGCGAGGTAGCCGGCGTCGGATCGGATATGGCTTTGAGTAAGGGCCTGCCGTTCCGCGCCGCCACGGACGGCGAGAGCGTCAGCGGCAAGTTTACCGGAACCGTGCATCTATCGAGCGGCAAGTTCGCCGTGGTCGAGAAATCCCATGAGTTCACCCTTGTCCCGTGGCGGCCGATCATCGACCGCCAACTCGGCCGCGAGGTTATGGGCATCGTGCAGGGCGGGTCGGTGTCGTGGCAGTTAGGGCGGCAGAGGGGGCTGGAACGCTGAGTGCGCCCATGCCGCATTGCGAAGCAAAAGATAATCGGATAAAATGTAGCAATTCATATTCGTAAGCGTGGAGTAATCAGATGGGAAATTCCAAGTCAGCAGACAAGTAAGCCGCAACAACCAGTATTGTTGTTGCGGCGCTCTGTAAGGCTAGTCTCATCTGATTGCTGACGAGCAGACGTCGCCCGGTATTCCTTTATTCCTTAATCGAGGGTTGATTCGTCATGACCACCACACGCCCCGCGTGGGCCTATACGCTGCCGGCAGCACTGCTGCTGATGGCTCCTTTCGACATCCTCGCTTCACTGGCGATGGATATTTATCTCCCTGTCGTTCCAGCGATGCCCGGCATCCTGAACACGACGCCCGCTATGATCCAACTCACGTTGAGCCTCTATATGGTGATGCTCGGCGTGGGCCAGGTGATTTTTGGTCCGCTCTCAGACAGAATCGGGCGACGGCCAATTCTACTTGCGGGCGCAACGGCTTTCGTCATTGCGTCTCTGGGAGCAGCTTGGTCTTCAACTGCACCGGCCTTTGTCGCTTTCCGTCTACTTCAAGCAGTGGGCGCGTCGGCCATGCTGGTGGCGACGTTCGCGACGGTTCGCGACGTTTATGCCAACCGTCCTGAGGGTGTCGTCATCTACGGCCTTTTCAGTTCGATGCTGGCGTTCGTGCCTGCGCTCGGCCCTATCGCCGGAGTATTGATCGGCGAGTTCTTGGGATGGCAGGCGATATTCATTACTTTGGCTATACTGGCGATGCTCGCACTCCTAAATGCGGGTTTCAGGTGGCACGAAACCCGCCCTCTGGATCAAGTCAAGACGCGCCGATCTGTCTTGCCGATCTTCGCGAGTCCGGCTTTTTGGGTTTACACTGTCGGCTTTAGCGCCGGTATGGGCACCTACTTCGTCTTCTTCTCGACGGCTCCCCGTGTGCTCATAGGCCAAGCGGAATATTCCGAGATCGGATTCAGCTTTGCCTTCGCCACTGTCGCGCTTGTAATGATCGTGACAACCCGTTTCGCGAAGTCCTTTGTCGCCAGATGGGGCATCGCAGGATGCGTGGCGCGTGGGATGGCGTTGCTTGTTTGCGGAGCGGTCCTGTTGGGGATCGGCGAACTTTACGGCTCGCCGTCATTCCTCACCTTCATCCTACCGATGTGGGTTGTCGCGGTCGGTATTGTCTTCACGGTGTCCGTTACCGCGAACGGCGCTTTGGCAGAGTTCGACGACATCGCGGGATCAGCGGTCGCGTTCTACTTCTGCGTTCAAAGCCTGATAGTCAGCATTGTCGGGACATTGGCGGTGGCACTTTTAAACGGTGACACAGCGTGGCCCGTGATCTGTTACGCCACGGCGATGGCGGTACTGGTTTCGTTGGGGCTGGTGCTCCTTCGGCTCCGTGGGGCTGCCACCGAGAAGTCGCCAGTCGTCTAACCGACGACTGGTAGCAGGCCCGCTCCGATGCGGCGCACTAACCATCGAAACCTCGTGAATGTCGGTATCCTGTCTGGCAGGATACCGCTCATTTCCCTTGTTCAGTTCATCGCCGTCGCCGAGCATCTGAATTTTCGGCATGCGGCCAAGGCACTTGGTATCAGCCAGTCGAGCGTCAGCGCGCGTGTGAAAGCGCTGGAGGATAACCTTGGTGTCCTGCTATTTGAGCGCCATGCGCGGGGCGTTCGGCTAACAGACGCAGGCAGGCACTTCATGGAGCGTGTCACGGCGGGTGTCGATCAACTCGATCACGCAGTGAAGACCGCGGAGTGACGGGCACTGGCTGGCAATGTCTAGCAACGGCAGGCATTTCGGCTGAGGGTAAAAGAACTTTCCGCTAAGCGATAGACTGTATGTAAACACAGTATTGCAAGGACGCGGAACATGCCTCAT
>NZ_VPEN01000073.1:0-2682 GCF_013417135.1 Acinetobacter sp. YH16051
TCCAAGTCGGTTTTTTGTGGTTTTTCAGGTGGATGAAAAATTTTTAACTATATGAAAAACAAGGATATTTTAAAAAGCATTTCGTATAAGCTCTATTATGTTAAATGAAGTAAAATTCTATAGATTTTAATATCCATAGAAATCTTTTAGTATTTATTTTTAAAATGAAATTTCCCATTATGAGAAAACCAATAATTTTTTCGATCTTATTACTAATTTGTTCCTTTTCATATGCGGATGACAATAAACAATGTGATGGAATTGCATATGCAGCAGACACCTTGATGACTTTTCATCAAATGGGTTCAGACGTAGAAAAAGCTAAAAGTATTTATAGCAACCTCTTCAAAGAGGAAGGTGAAATTTTCAATCAGATAGTAGATGAAGTAAAGAAATCACCTATCTATACCAAAGAGGAAGAAGCAGAAAAAGCTATAGAAGATTTTAAAAATAAATGGAAAAACTATTGTATAGAAAACAATATAAAATGATTCGCAATTAAATTGATGATCTGCATAGTGATTCTAAAAATTTCCTAAAATTAACGTAATACACGTTATACGAAGTCAAAAAATGGGAGCTATAAGCTCCCATTTTTAGTCTTTAATGCGCTTTTTCGCTTCGTCATAAACTATGCTATCAGCTCGTTTCCCGACTGTAATGAGCAAGATAACTACCTGATCATCTTTAACTTGATAGACAAGTCTGACACCAGCTTTTAATAATTTAATTTTATAGCAACCTGCAAGATCGCCTCTAAGCATATTCTTTGGAATATGTGGCTGCTCTATGACTTTGGCTAGTTTCTTCTTAAATTGATCCCGTATAGCAACAGGGAGTTTTTCCCATTCTGCTGTAAAGTCCTTGTGACGTAAAAGCTTATAAGTCATCTAATGTGACTTCCTCAAACATCTCTTTAGGGTCATTAATGCGCTTACGGACAAGAGCTAACAATTCTTCATCTTCTTCTGAAAGCAAAGCTTTTTTGACAGGCAGTTTCCCAGTCGTAGCAACATACTCAAGAATACTAGTGAAGAAATCCGTAGGTGCAATACCTTGCTCTTTAAGGATTGAATAAGATTTTTCTTTAAGGGCTTCATCGATCCTGAAGTTAACAGTAGCCATTATTTTTCCCATTTATTGAATGCATAGGAATATTGTAATGCAAGTTGCATTACGTGGCTAGTTCGTATAATCCGTATTATGTTAATTTCAGAGAAACTATTACAAATAGAATATTACTTTTATATTCTCAAATGAGCCGCTATCTTTCTTAAAAAATACTATAAATAACTGTTATTACTGATTATTATTTTTTAAATCAGGGCGAATTTTATAAATATTATTTTGGAGTTCAAAAATATGACTGAGAGCTTTTCCTATCAGTAAGATATTTTCTCTATTTTCTAGTGATGGATCTGATTGAATCTTACTAGGAATACTGTCTAATAATATTGCAGCTTGATACAAATCATCATTTATTTTTTTTAATTGATCCATTTTTCTCTTCTATATATGTTGGTAAGGATCCCAATCATATTACATTGAGATCCTGATTTATTAGGCCGTGGTATATCTTGTTGTAGCTTCTCTAGTTTCTGAACTAAAAAGGTTTAATAATCTATCCGATGATGGTACAGGAAGATTTGGTGGATTCCAATCACCTGTAGTGATGCATGTATTTAAAGAGTTTCCACACTCTGACATTCCACCGCTACCAGCAGACCCATAGACATCAATACAGTCTGCATAATATTCTGCACACAATTCTTTCGTTAAATAATATGAAGGCGTTGTAGGATCATATGCAAGAGCAAGACTACTAGTTATTATTGTACTAATTAGAACTATTTTTTTTAAGAACATAAGAAAATTGCAAAAGTGCATATTCTAAAAGCGGACATTTTTACTTTGGAGAAACCGGACATTTCTACTTTGGGCTTACAATCGCATTTCGTATAATCGCCATTATGTTAAATAGAATCAAAAAACCTCCAATAAAATCGTTATAGTATTATTATTTATTGAGTAGATAAGAGAATTAAATTAGTGAAATACTCAAATGAAAAAATAGTAAAAGCTCTCTTACTTTCTCCTTTACCACTACTTTTTTTCACAGCAGTCCTGTTTATCGTAATGAATCAGGAATACAGCCTATACTCGATTTTAGTGGTTCTTGTAGGGCACGGTCTTGTCTACTTGGCTTATTGTATTTTGACTGTACCTTTCAGCTTCATATTCTCAATTCTTTTAAATCGTTATAACAGTCTTAATTTATTAACTATCTGTATTGCCTCTATAATTATTGCTACTCCATTTTTTATTCTTTTTGGATGGAGTCACACAGGAGAAATTTCGAAAGAGTGGTGGAAGATGTATACAGATACATGGACTATCTTTATGGCTCTATTTCCTGGCTTATGTTATTGGCTATTTCTGATTAACCTAAAAGATAAGAAATCAAAGAATATTGAATAAACCATTGCATAGAGATTCTTAAATTTCCCTAAAATTAACATAATACACGTTATACGAATTCCCAAGGCATGGCTTCCAGTCATGCTTTTTTTATCAAAAGACTATAGCTGAATGATAGCGAGCCAAATCGCATACAATATCTATCATTAGACTTAATGCAATAATTAAATGATAGTATTATCATTAATCTAATAGAATTAAGAT
>NZ_VPEN01000074.1:0-2610 GCF_013417135.1 Acinetobacter sp. YH16051
AAAAAATTCTAGATCATTATAGGTATTCGCATACATATAACCCAAATTATTTTGAGCTATAGGAAAATTCTGGTTTGCTGCTTGTATATAAAGATCGAGCGCTTTTTTTTCATCTTTTGGAACTATAGCTCCTTCTTCATATATGTTGGCTAAATTGTATTGAGCATCTGGTAAATTCTGTTTAGCCGCATCGGTATACAAACTAATGGCTTTATTGATATCTTTTTCAATACCATTTCCATCAAGATATGCATTAGCGAGGCTGAATTGAGCCCGAGCATATCCTTGTTTTGCAGATAAGTTATAATAATCTAAAGCTTTTGTTCGATCTTTATCTACATAATATCCATTGTCATACATTACACCTAAATTATACTGAGCTTCAGAAGAATTTAATTTAGATGCTTCATTAAACCAATAATAAGCTTTAGCTTCATTTTTTTGTGTACCTATTCCTTTGAAGTACATACCTGCTAAATCATTTTGAGCAACTACAGAACCTTCATTTGCAGCTTTTTCAAAATATTCTAAAGCTTTTTGAAAGTTTTGCTTTACACCATCACCTAAAAAATATTTTTGACCTTGTTTATATAAAGACTCTGATTGAACAAGATTTTTTTCTTTCTGAGGTACAGTCTTTGTACAACCATTAAGACTAAATACACTCAAAAACACTAAAAAAAAAGCTATTTTTTTTACATTCATTTTTCATTCACTTAGTCAGAATATTTTATCTGCCATTCTAGCATAGGGTCTTTTTCTATTTCTCTATCTCGTCGTTTCTTTTCTGCCTCCCCAGCATTTTCATTCAATTTCTTCTGAGCATTGATATATATTTCAGCCGCTTTTATTACCTCACCTCTTTTTCCAATTTCTTCACCTGCATTTTCTCCAGCTGACTTCATACCGTACTTAACTGACAAGCCAGCGATACCACAGAGGGCTAAACCAACCCCAACTTGTCTCGGATCTAATGAACGAACAGCATTTTGTGAGCATCTGCCAACAACTCCAAGTGCTAATGTTTCACCAGCTTTTTCACCAGCTTTTGAAAGCACCAACTTTGATGTTTGTTCTGCTAATTTTTCAGCATCCTCATCATGAATTGCTAAAATTATTTCTGCCCCATCTGATACCATTCCACCTTTAGTACCAATTTTATCAATTTTTTCTACAGCTTTTTTTGTATTCAGAACACTCGTATGCTGATTTCCATTAAAGATATGACCTGAAGACTTTCTACTATACACCTTAAATTCTGTAGCTTTTTTTAAACGCTCTTTACTCAATAAGGGAACATTTTTAGAATGTAAAGCTCCCCATCTAATATTATAATTCTGTGCTTTCATTACATCTGCAGTATCTTTTACATACCCAGCCCAATCAGATGCAGTTGATACTCCTGATACAACGTTATCAAGATGCTCTCTTTTTAAAACAAGCGTTGGTCTGCCATTTTTATTGACCTTTTGTGATTCATCAGCCATATCATAATTTCCTTAACGCAATGTCTTAATCAAAGTTTTTCTGAATAATTACTTCTTAAATAATCACCAGGATCTTCAGATTCTTGTAATAACTCAATTTCTTTCAGAATTTTTGGACTAATGAGAATAATTTCCCTTACTAAATTATTTTCTATTCTAGTAATAGGCTTGAACTCATCTTTTGTAAGATATTTAACTGAAAGTAAGGGAAATTCTACTGTATTGCATAGAAATTTAGCCTCACCATCTTTATTTGTTCTATTTATTAAAATAGTCTTGTTATTTTCATCACTTAGTTTGAACTCTAAATTTGCAATAGGTTCACCAATGAGATCAACAAACTTAATTAAAATCTCATCATCCATCGTTCCTGAAAAAGTATTTATATAGTAATGCCATTCATCGCCACCAACTAAAATTTTTACTTTTTCCGATTGATTTGATTTTATCCGTTCTGTTCTTCCATATTCATCAAGATTTCCTTTTTGGAACTGTCCATTTTCTCTAACGACTGAATATTTTAAGTCGCTAATATTATTTAGTTCATCAGTTTTAAATAAATTGTATACATCTAATTTATTACTATATGGAAGCACAACATTTGGCATTTCAGGTAACGAAAAGTTGACTTTACTTCCTTGTTTAAATAAATGCTGCCCTGCTTTAGCCTCAAACTTTGTCGGGGTAATAATAGTTATCCCATCTTTATTAATGATGATCTGAGATCCACCAGCCATAGATTTACCTATTTCTTATAAATTTATAAAAAATTGAGCCTGAATTTAGCGTAATATAAATGATTAATAATTCAATGATTTTTAACCAAAGCATGACATTCATCATCGCTATTCAACTGAATGATAGCATCATTGTCACTACAGACAATAAGCAAGTTGTTTTAACAGAAACAGGTGATGCTCAATTCGATCCTAAAAAAACCACAAAAATTCATCCATGGGATCAAGGCATTATTACAGGGACAGGTGAAAGCTATGTGGTGACAAGATCGATAGAATTTTTTAAAAGATTAGCGCATTCAAACATTGCTAAACTCCCCCCATGCCTCGATATTGCTAGACAGATAAGAGAACTCAAAGTAGGGACTGACTACTTTCAAGTCGAG
>NZ_VPEN01000075.1:0-2615 GCF_013417135.1 Acinetobacter sp. YH16051
ATGATGCGTGATTTGTTGAATCGTCAAGGGCATCATATAGGACGACGTCATACACGTACTTTAATGAAGAAAATGGGTATTCAGGCGTTATATTGCAAACCAAATTTAAGCCAGGCTAATCAAGCTCTGAACCGTACCGGGTTTGTCGGAGACTTTTTTATTTAAGTTAGGCCACCTGACCTAACGGGTTAATCTTATCATAGTACATTGCTTCAAAATCAAAAGGCGATACATAACCCAGTGCACTGTGTACACGCTTTTTATTGAACCAATCTACCCAGTTGAGTGTCGCTAGTTGTACATCTGCTAAACCTTGCCAATCTGCTTTTAAATATTCAATCACCTCTGTTTTGTATAAGCCATTCACCGTTTCAGCCAGAGCATTATCGTATGAATCACCAGTTGTACCGACTGATGCTCGTAAATTTGCTGCTTCTAAACGATTGGTATAGCGAATAGAAAGATATTGAACACCTCTATCGGAATGATGAATCACATTCTTTGGCATGCCTCGATCGTGCAAGGCTTGCTCTAATGCATCGAGCACCATATCTGTATTCATCCGTGTCGATACTTTCCATCCAACAATTGCTCGTGAGAACACATCAATAATAAAGGCGGTATAGACCCAGCCTGAATTTGTTTGAATATACGGGTGAGTAGACCAAGGGAATTTCACCCTTAGCCCCTCGCAGAACCGGACATGAACCTCTCAGCTCATCCGGCTCCCATTATCCAACCGATGGTAAACATCCCATTTTCCAATGCACAAAGGCATTTGGAAAATCACGCGCAAGTCGCCCTAAGGCATATCTAGCCCGTCTTTTATGACGGGCCAAGTTTTTATACTTACGCCTCATCCAGCGTATAAGATAAGCATTCATGTGTTGCCAGATCGCTGACATTGCTGAACCATGGAATCGACCATAGTATTGCTGCCAACCTTGAAGAATTGGATTGAATATTGCAGATAAATCACTTAATTCGCGATTACACATCAGATGTAGATGCCATTTCCGAATAGTCTGTCGCATTGCTTTAAGTGCATCACGACTGACTGCAGGAGAGAAATTTACATAAACTCTTTTATACTTGTCCACAGCCTTACGGGGCCTAAACGTGTACCCGAGAAAAGTAAATTGAACATCGGGATATGCTTTACGACGATTAATATCTTGGCAATAAACAATCTTTGTCTTGTCTGGATGCAATTCGAGACCACATTCACGAAATCGTGCATCGATCTTTTGTAAAACAAGTTTGGCTTGAGATAAACTTCGGCAATGAATTACTCCATCATCCGCATAGCGGCAGAATCTTACACTCGCAAGATTCTTGGTAATCCACATGTCAAAAGCATAATGCATAAATAAATTAGCCAATAGAGGACTGATAACTCCACCTTGCGGTGTGCCGCGATTCCTTTCTAAAACTTGACCATCTACATTTTGCATAGGTGCTTTTAACCAGCGTTCTACATAGAGAAGAATCCATGGAATTTCGCAGTGTTTCTTAAGTGCACGCATGAGTAGATTATGATCAATGTTATCAAATAAACCTTTGATATCAAATTCCACAACCCAGTCATACTCCCAACTTCGTCGCCTCACCATAGCTATCGCATCATGGGCAGAACGCCCTGGACGATAGCCATAAGAGTTTGGATGAAATAGAGGATCAATCCGTGGCTCCAATATAAGCTTGACAGCTGTTTGTGCTACTCGATCCGCTACTGTTGGAATGCCTAACATACGTACCCCACCTGATTTCTTTGGAATCGGTACACCTTTGACTGGCGATGGAAAATAACTGCCTGAACAAAGTCGATTCCATAGTTTATACAGGTTGCCTTTTAAGTGGTGTTCGAATTGCTCAATAGATTCATGATCGATGCCTGCAGCACCGCCATTCTCTTTGACTTTCTTAAATGCCTCCCAGATTAACGCTTTAGGAATGTTAAATGGTTTGGTCATAAAGTTTTGCTCCTCCTGCTTGCACAGTTGACAAATCCGTAGACCTGGATAATGCAACCCCTTCGCTCCATTACCATTACAGTAACTTCAACACTACTACGAGTTGCTCCGCCCCTTGGTGACGCATTGCTATTATCAGCCTTGCCTTTTGAGCTTGTGCCTTTCGCTTGACATCGCCACCGAAGGTTCCCGCAGTTCAACGTAAGAGCCTGAATTAGGATCGCGCTGCCTCTACGCCGGACACCGAATGGCCCGTAAGCAGGTAACGGCCAAACTAATCGCGGGGTAACTTCCATCCCCGGTTTTGATGTCATTTGAGTACTTTCGACACTTGAACGGCAGTTCACTGTTGTTCGCCTTCCTAATTCTTACCTGACATCTCTACGATGCCTTTTCCATAACGCTCACGACCGGGACTTTTGATCCAAGCCGCTTATGGTGGTTTGCTACCTGCTCCTGCAAGCCGATAGCGAGGGGCCATACCCTCATCTCTTACGCCGCTTGCTGCGGCACACTAAAGTCACTCACCCACAGTTGGTCAGGATGATCAGCATTAAAATTACGTTTCACTAAATCATCTGCTCTTTTTTGATCATCTCGGCTACGGGTGGTTTGTTTATTCTTACCACGCCAAACACCTTG
>NZ_VPEN01000076.1:0-2578 GCF_013417135.1 Acinetobacter sp. YH16051
AAGAGAAATTGCAGAATTTTTCAAGAAAAATGCAAGGATATTTTGGGCAGAATGGTCAATCGACTTTATAGCTTCAAGACATTGTTTCCTGCAACGCAGTGTTCTATGGCGTTTATTTAAGCAAAATGGATCACTATGTTATTATTACGCCGTTTAAAAAATTCTCTCGATTTAAGCATTTTGCTTACAAGTACCAGGTCCTCATATGATTAAGTGGATTATCCTGGCGATCTTTGTCATTTCTGCGTTTTATATTCAACAACGCGGCAAAGTTCGTCACTCATTTTACCGCCAGTTTTTTGATCACTCGACTTTGCTCGCGCCGATTAATTTTCTGATGTATATGTTTTCTAAAGTGCCAAGTCAGCCTTATATTGACACTCAGCATTTTAAAGATTTGAAAGTCTTGGATGAAAACTGGGAAATGATTCGCGATGAAGCGCAAGCTTTATATGAACAAGGTGGCATCAAAGCGTCGAGTAGTTATGATGATTTAGGTTTTAACTCCTTTTTTAAAACCGGCTGGAAACGTTTCTATTTGAAATGGTATGACTCTGCACATCCTTCTGCGGCAGAGCTTTGTCCTAAAACCACAGAACTGCTGAAAACGTTGCCTTCAATTAAAGCTGCAATGTTTACTGAGCTTGCGCCGGACAGCCGTTTGGTACGTCACCGTGACCCGTATGCTGGTTCATTGCGTTATCACTTGGGGCTACTAACGCCGAATGATGATCGTTGCTTTATTGATGTCGATGGTCAGCGTTATTCATGGCGTGATGGTGAAAGTGTGGTGTTTGATGAAACTTATATTCACTATGCAGAAAATAAGACTGAACAAAACCGCATCATTTTCTTTGCCGATGTTGAGCGACCGTTAAGCTCAAAGTTGATGGCACGCTTTAACCATTGGTTTGGTAAAAATATCATGACCGCAGCCAGTTCACCAAATGAACATGGGGATCAAACGGGTGGACTCAATAAAGTTTTTGGTTATGTTTATCAAATTCGGATCAAAGCCAAAGCACTGAAAAAGACCAATCGAAAATTGTACTATTTCTTAAAATGGTTTTTGATGTTGGGTATTTTCTTCCTGATTTTTGTGCGCCCATATTTATTTTAATCGTGAAGCAAAGATTGAAAAAATACGCTCTTCGGGGCGTTTTTTTATGTGCTTTAAAATTAATCTGCAAAGTTGCATGCCAATCGAAAAATCTTGTATAGAATGAAAACAATAGATGGGGGATGCAATGTACACGTTTAGTTCTAAAAAAGATTGGTGGGTGGTGGCCTTTATTGTTTGTATGAGTGGCTTGCTCATTCAATTATTACTGACGATGCAAGCTAAAGGTACCATGCAGCAATATCCTGTTCATTAATTAAAATACAATGATTTTTATTTATTCTATTGATTTTTTTGGCAAATCTCTCTACTACTTTGTGGGATGATGGCATTGTAAGGATTACTTCATAATCTTTTTCATGCATTAAGCTATGGAGAATTTTAGAGATATTGGGGTTGAATTTTCCACACTCTTTAAGAGATATTGAGAATCCTTTTTGTCCTTTTAGGGCGTAAATTAAAGGATTCCCATCACCCCCCTGACGACTATACAAACGTTTAAAGACACTATGCACAATTAAGTCATTAAGTTTGTGATGATTAGGGTTAGCATCTAATGACGTATTTACTAGTTGTTCTGTTTCTGAGGTGAAAGTAACAACTTTATTGTCATTAACGAGAATTCCCAATTTAAGTCTCAACTATTTGGCTTATAAATAATTTTTAAAATTATCTTTATAAAAAAGAAAAAGTCCAATAAGTCTTGAAACTTATTGGACTTTCGCTTTATATTCTGTGGGTACAGTTATTTGATGCTACCAACATCAATTAACGAAAGATCGGCAGAGCTACCAACTCATACTGATATTCACCTTACGGCTAGTACCAGTTCCTATTTTAAAGAAAAGAACTAGTTTGACAAGCCTCAATTTGAAGTCCTTCGTTAATTCAGTAGTTTAAATCATCAAATAAGCACCTAACGGTCGAGCTTTATCTACTTCTGTGCGCCCTTTTTTAAAGGAAGATATGCGGTGCATGTGGAGGGATAAGTGTCACTGGTGCATCGTAGCGATAGTCGAAAGGCTAAACCGCTTACAGGGGATCTCACATAGGCGGAGCGTTGGAAGTAGTTGTATAGGTCGGTGAAGTTGCATGTTGGAGGAATCCTCGCAGAGATATCGCCATACTTCGACAGGGAGCGTGTGGGAGAAGGTGCAAAACCTTTAGTCCTTGTCTGCATGGTCAGCAAAACCATGTGCGGATACGACCGATGCGTGGCTCCGTCAGCCCAATTACAGGTTAATCGGCAATACTTAAGGGATGTTGATTTTGAATCAGCGACCCTTAGGGAAAGTATTGCCGAAACTCTCTCAACGTTCACCATCAGCCCGAGCAAAGCGAGGGATGTGGGGACGTTGAAAGAGAGTTGAGAGCATTTTGTTTTACAAGATTTATGCCAATACTTCCTAGAGTTTATATACCGCGTCAATTGATTTAATTTTCATATAACAACTTTGT
>NZ_VPEN01000077.1:0-2550 GCF_013417135.1 Acinetobacter sp. YH16051
GGAAAACCCTCAATCACTTTTAATCGACCCTCAACAACAGCAATAGCAAATAACGTGATGTCACGTTTTTTATCTAAATGCTCCTGCAACACTTTTTTAAAATATGAAGCAGCTTCATCAAGTGAAGCCATAGGCTTGTTAGCCGTAACCTCAAAATTAGTCATCCGCCATATCTCCAGAATTGATTGACTGGCGATCCTTCAATAAATCCTGAAGAATCCGCCCCTCCTCAACCTGAATGTCATGCAAAGTGTCTTCATCGAGATTTAAAGATAAATAAACCTGATCAAGAGCAATAGCCAAAAGATCATTCAAGACTTTATTTCGAGAGCTGTTTAAGTGTTTTGCAAGAGATTCAACTTTCGCATGAAGATGCAATTGGATACGGAAAGGAACTTGAAAATATGCACCGTGATAGCTAGAACGACCTGTTTTTTTAAGTTCAGCAACAAACAAATCTAAATTAGTTGGCTCAGTCATAATGATATACCCTGTATATGTAAAAAAATTAAAGTAGCTTAACTGGTGAGTTATTTATATATCATTATTCTTTGTGGCGCAACCCTGCGGGATTGCTAAAAGCTCCCACTTAGGTGCTAAGGGGAGCTTTGTAATCAGGGAAAGGAAAGTTAAGAGTTTTTATTGCGTCAGTTCGCAGGCACTCCGCCTGCTCTAACTCTTACGTGTTGCAGTAGAATTTTCAGAATGCACGCTTACGCGTTTCTCAAGAAACAGGCTAACCAATAAAAGCTAATAGCCTATGCTCAACATACGGGAATAGGTCAATATTATATAAATATCCGTCCCATCTTCGGATTCGTTGCCGAACCCGAACACGGGTAGCAGGTGGGATTCTCCAGTGGGCTTTTTTGCGTCCTCGCTTCATTTTCACGTGCTGCGTGCCCTCGCCACGACCGAAAATGATAGCTTCGTCCTTAGTCGCCAATGCTACAGCTTCACAACGTCGGTCGGTCGTCGTCGCAACTCCTCCTCCTCCTCCTAGTTCCGCTTTCGCCTTTGGCTCTACGTTGCGTGTAACAATCAAGTCATAGTATGAATGCTTGGCATAGTTGAATTTGTAAAGCATTTCGAGATATGGCAAAGACTGATCGTCTGGAAGTTCGTCCGTAGCTTCTTCAGGGATTTTGACACCCCATAAAAGACCAAATGAGCCAGTTAAGCGACGCCCCTTGAGAATCTTAAAAGCCTCCCAAGTCTTTTCAACCGATAGATCACCAAACTTTAAAGCGTACTTACAGACCTCTGCTGCTGCTCCCGCATAGCCTGAACCCTTTTCTTTTTTCGCCCTGCGAACGTCTACAATATAAGAATCACCAGTGAGGCTTTGCCAATATTCCGCAAACTCTTGCTGATCAATCCAGCTATCCACCAGTGCAAACATGTGAATATGGGGATGCCATTCACCTGTTTTTTCGTTATACGTGTTTTCGTATGAGTACATAGCGCCCTGAACCTTACAAAACTCGTTGTACCCTCGACCCTTCTTGATGAAGTCTCTACGACGCTCTAGGAGCTTCCTAAAGGCGTTTAGAAGATGGTCGGCACGTTCCCGTAGGTCAGAACCGTTTTTTACTGTGAGCGTGATTAGAACGGGCTTGAGCTTGCGATTTTGCGTTAATACTTCATCAATACGTTGAACGTATCGAGTAACAGCACGGGAGGCACGAATAGCAGCGCAGAAAGGGCAAAGCAAATGCTGCCCGCATGTTTGGATTTTTGTTAGTTTGATTTCACCCAAAGTATAGAAATTTTTGAATAGCAGATAGTTTCCGCACTCATTCAATTTTTGGGCAGATTTAAGAGCCGCAATAGATTCATCGTTTTTAACGTCTTTAACATAGTTCTCTTTAAACTTGGCTAGTGTAAAAAGATAGTTTTCTTGGTTTTTAGCCCTATGTTTTAAAGTCGCAAAACGTGTTATTCTATCCGAATGTTGATCTTCGCAAGAAGATTCCAAAGCCTGTAATTCAACGCCCGCCAAAGCAGCCGAATTATGGGCTTTTTTATTGCCTTTTTTAGTCAATTTTTGTCCCCACTTTAATCAATAGTATCAAGAGAAAGAAAAAACAGCGAGTAGGCAAGCCTAACTCACTGTTTTTTTTCGTGTTTCACACGGTTTTTGCTAATTCAGGCTGTGCGCCTTTTGCGACATAAAAAATCACATTACGTCCGCTTGCCATTGCTCCAACAGCAATAGAAATTTTTTGATTTAAGAAGTCGATAAAATCACGATGATTTTCGACTGATAATGTAAAAAGCTCATTTTTTACATCACCGTTTGGAAGCTCCATAGCTCCCAAAATTTGCACCTTGTCACGATCTTCAAAGGCTTCGCCTTTCTTGTTTGTTCCGCCTTGTTGAGTAAAGACGTTTAATACTGTTCCCTCTAACTTAATCATCTTGGAAAACCCTCAATCACTTTTAATCGACCCTCAACAACAGCAATAGCAAATAACGTGATGTCACGTTTTTTATCTAAATGCTCCTGCAACACTATTTTAAAAGATGAAGCAGCTTCATCAAGTGAAG
>NZ_VPEN01000078.1:0-2519 GCF_013417135.1 Acinetobacter sp. YH16051
TGCATAGATGAACAAACGATTCAGCAGTATCAGACTCAAGGAAAAGGTTTTATTGATGGCTTAGCTAAAAGGATTGAAAGTAGCCAATTTAGAAAAGATTATGAAAGATTTTACTCATATACAGATGTCTCCAAAGAACAGAAAAAGGAAATGCTTCAAGCATTTAATGAATATAAGGCTAAGCAAAATTAAATCCATTTAACATAATGGGGGTTATACGCAATACACTTGTATATTAATATAAATATCAGACACTTAATAAAAACAGAAAAATCTAAAAATGCCCAAAAAGCCGATTTTGAAACAAGTCGGCTTTTTTATGAGCAGTTTTGATAGTTCTTGCCAATAAATTTGACTAAAAATTACGCTTTTCAACTTGAGTGATACAATTTTGTGATACATTATTGTATATACAAATTTGAATGTTTTTTATGGAACAGTATTTTGAATGGGATGAGGCTAAGAATCGAAAGAATCAGAAAAAGCACGATGTCTCTTTCGAAACGGCAAGCCTTGTTTTTGAAGATCCACTGAGGATCTCAATTCAGGACAGACATACCGATGGTGAAGAACGTTGGCAGACCATTGGGAAAGTAAAAGGCGTACTAATGCTCTTAGTAGCTCACACCATTTTTGATGAAGATGACTGTGAAATCATACGAATCATTAGTGCAAGACAAGTCACTAAGGCGGAGCGAGATAGATATGAGCATGGTTAGATACTCACGTAAAGAACTGAATGAAAAATTCAGCGACAAGCAAGATGCTGAAATTGAACGCTTGCTTGCTAAAGGGACGGTTCCTGATGATCAGCTAGATCTCTCAGATATTCCTGAAATTACCGACTGGAGCAATGCTGTACGCCATAATCAATTCTATCGCCCAGTGAAGCAACAGACTTCCATCCGTTTAGATGCTGATGTACTTGCATGGTTTAAAGCTCAAGGTAAAGGCTATCAAACACGAATGAATGAAATTCTGCGAGAAGCAATGTTAGAAGATTTAAAAAAACATCAATAAAAATGGGAGCTTAGGCTCCCATTTTTGATATCGTATAAGGTGTATTATGTTAATTTTAGAAAAATTTAATATTTCTTATTGCTGAGAAATTCCTAATTCTTCGTGATAATTAATCAGAGTAGTTTCTATATATTCAGCTGATCTTAGGATGTTTTGATCCTTTTTTTTAACCGCATTAATATATTTTTCTACATAACCAATAAACATTTTTGTTATATGTGCTTCCTTACCAGCTAACTTTTTACCAGCTTCCTTTGTCCTAAGCACAAATACTTCATCTGAAATATATGATTCATCTTTGATTAGTAGTGCTTTCGAATAATCTAGCCCCATTCCTTTAATATGTTTAACTTTTCTATTTACCTCAAGAATTAATGAAGCATTGTGAGTAACATGAGATCTAACAGGAATTGCAAAAGTAAGATCATTTATAGTTATTTTTACTACTCCATGTCCTCGTCCTTTGGTTGTATCCCATTTACTATCCAGAGCATAGTAATCCAATGCATGTTGGACTATCGGATTTCCAGTGTAGAAAGAGGTATTTAACTTCTTTAATTGCATATATATTTCCATTTAAATGCAAAAAACCTCGACATTTGTCGAGGCTTTTCTAGATAGCAACAAGGAATTTGAGAGTTTAACGTGAGGATCTTCCTACCCCACATGATATACAAGGAATTTGAGAGTTTAACGTGAGGATCTTCCTACCCCACAAGCTATCTATCTACTAATATATATGAATACACATATTAGTCAATAAAAAACGTACTAAAGGCTAGGTTCAAATTCTTCTTAAACATAATTTAATATTTATATATCATCTACTTACAAGCAATGTATGCATTCTTTTCAAAATCATCAATATGTTAAGAAGTAAGTTTATAAGAATGAAAACTATCAATGGTTTCAACATATAACCATGAAATATAGTTATATATTTGATTGATGTATAAATTAGGCATAAAGAAACAAGGACAATAGAACATAAAATGGAATAGCTAATATTGTAATAAAGCTCTTCTAATACCGACTTCTTAATATCAAAGAGTGGATCAATCGCTTTTTCTTTCTCTTCAGCTAACTCTCTTCTTTCTTCCAGTTTTTGTTCTTGGTCAAAAACTAGAACTAGAACTGATAAAAGTAAAGCTGAGAATATTGAACCTAAATTAACCAGTAAAGAAATTATTTCCTTCCCATTCAATGGTATGAAAATAATACTAACTGATAAAATTATTGGAAGCACAATGAATACAAGAAATTCTAAAATTCCTATTTTATTGTTACGAGTTTGACGCAATGTTCGAAAGTGACCTACCACTATGTCACAGATATTAATGCGATTACTCATAGTCTATATCCTTAAGGCTTATATAAACTTCTAGTGAACTCTTGATCAATTTCTTCAAACCATTTTTCCAAAGCTTCAGGAGTTGGTAAACCTCCCTGTACTTCAATATAGTCTGGAGCTTCTATCTCACATAGTGCCGTTGTTTGGT
>NZ_VPEN01000079.1:0-2515 GCF_013417135.1 Acinetobacter sp. YH16051
CAGCTTACCTAAAAGCATTTAAAAGCTTTAAAATAATTAAAAGCCCAGGGAATGAAAAATTGCCCTTGGTTTTCGCTACGCTCAAACTCTATTGAACTTCGCTTTCGCTCAGTTCGTAGGGGCAATTTTTGGCTCAGAATTTCGTGACTTTTAAAAAAAGCAAAAGCAACTCGGAATTCGCTTCGCTCATAGAGCTTTTTCACTCGCTTCGCTCGACATAAAGTCACCGTAATCAGTTCGCACCCATTCGGGATGCTCTGATTCTGAGTTCTTGATACACAGGGGAGCCTGTAATCAGGGAAAAACAGGTGAAAAAATTTAGATCCCTGTAGTTCGCTCGTAGACACTCGCTAAATGCTCTCATTTGCGATTTAAGAGTTTTTTCTTAACTCAACTATAAATCTACTGTGGTTTAGCAAAACATCGCTAAAAACCCTATTTTTTTGCGTTTAAACAGCATTCACCAAGGTCGGTAATCGTTGTTATTTTCATTTTCTGGTTTTTTAGGCTCATTTTTCTGCTGTTTTTCCAATTCTTGGCGTTTTAAAAATGCCAAATGTTCTCGTTCGCGTCTTTCTTGTTCATAGCGTTGTTCTTTTTGCTCTCGTTCTTTACGTAATTGCTCTCTAAATTCACTTTCTCTGCGATCATTTTCAATTCTTCGTTGGCGATCTACTTCCGCTTGGCGTACTTGCTGCATTCTTTCTTGTTCAATTTTGAGATCATCTGCCCGTTTTGCTTTAAGGAGGGGACTCATATCATCATTAAAATCATGTAGGGTATCGAATGAATGAACGTACTCTCGTTTTAGCTTCTGCCAAAACGAGGGTTTTATCGTTGGTCGTTCAATCCCATTATTTTCCAGTATCTCTGAGCATTGGCCTAAGCGTTGGACAACATTCTCAATATCGTATTCTTTAGCAAGTTGTTCGACCTCGGTTGCGTATTCTCTCCAGTTCTCATTTTTTGCCTGTTCTACTGATTTTTCAGTCGCATAAAAATCAGGTTTTTTTATATCTCTGTAAGTATGATGATAAGAGTCATAAAACAAATTATTGGTATGTAGGTAAAAATCGCTTTTGTTTTCTGCTAACCATCGTTTTGTCTTGGTGAGATTTGATTCAATCTGCTTTTGATTATCAGCAGCATTGCTTTGAATGGTGTAAAACTGATTGGCAAATTCTGCATAAATATCTTGGCACCGGATGAAGTCATCATATGCGTTGTCGATCTGTTGAACCTGTTGTTCTTGCAGGCGTTCTTCTTCTAGGTTGAGATTTACTAATTCTGCTAAAAGCTCTTTTTCTTCTGCTTCGGTTAACTGAAGTTCGTTTTCCAGCTGGGTAATCTGATCTTCTAATCGACTTGGAACAATAATTTCTTGATCAAGGCCCTTGATGATCTGTTGGTATTCTCGTGCAGCATCTAAATTTTTGGCTTTGATTGCATCATTTTCAAGTGCAATTCTTGGTAGCACAATTTCAGTGTTACGTTCTTCAAGCGGTCTTTTTTGTTCCTCATCATATTGTCTGCGAAGTGCTGTAGCTTCATGCCCTTCATGATGAGTGGGTTCAAGAAAGTCTAAGCCCTGATCCTTGTAACTCCGGTGGTCGATGCGTTCGTCTAGTCCGGCATTTTCCAATACTGTGTTTACAACATTGGCAAAAGTTGCTCGGCTGTCCTTCAGGATCTCGGGACCATGGTCGTTGAAGATTCTTTGTTTCTTTCCTAATTCGCCTTTTTCATTGATGAGTCTGGTCGTGAACATCATGTGTACGTGATAGTTTTTATTATTGGTTTCATCGTTATGTTCATGTGGTGCATGGATGCAGGCATCGACAATAACATTGTGCTTGTTCACAAAGTCTCGGCAAAAGTCATCAACGATTTTTATGCGTTCTGCATCTGTTAATTCATGTGGTAAAGCACAGATATATTCTTTGGCGAGTCGTGCATTGGCTTTCATTGAGCCATTGGCATTGAATTCTTTTTTTTCTACTGTATTCCAAAGTGTTTGACGGTCTAAAAGTTTTGTATTGGTATGTTCTGGTGCATAAATATTTTTGTATGCAAGTCCCTTTTTTTTAGTGTAGTCCTGAGTCTTTCCAAAAGTCAGATCCTCTAATTTTTCACAGGCACGATAAGCAGCACAAGCAACGGCTGAACGTCCGTCACTTCGTGAGATGTTGCTTTCATTCAAATGAAAAATTGCCACTTTAAAAACCTAAATTTCTGCATACCGTGGTTTTGATTTTTGCAACTTTGAAAAAGTTGCTGACCATGCTAAAGCGAGGTCATGGGGTACAGGGGTTTCCCCTGTCGCAACGTCCACTTTTGAATGAAATGATAAAAGTGGGTAAGTGCGCCCTTCATTTCATTCCGGGAAAACTCCGCTTCGCTACGTTTGATATTGCTCGCTTTGTTTTTTGACTCTATGATGATGTTTGATTATTGATCATCACGGTTTAATACTATGTCAGATATTCAAGAAAAGAACGATGCAGTTTTAAAGAAG
>NZ_VPEN01000007.1:0-151650 GCF_013417135.1 Acinetobacter sp. YH16051
TAATCACATTAGGATAATACTCACGCGATGTGTCTAGGTTATGGTTGTAATAATCTAAGCCTGCATCTTTTAAGCGTTCTGCCTGCGATTGGTTTAACATCCCTAAAGTCATGCAAGTTTCTAAGCCTAGAGCTTTGACTTCACGTACCATTTCTAGAACATAGGGCATATCGCGTTCATGCGGATTACGCCATGCAGCACCCATACAAAAGCGTGAAGAACCTGAGGCTAAGGCTTCTTTAGCTTCTTGAATGACTTTATCAACTGCAATACGTTTTTCAGCTTCAAGCTGTGAATCATAATGCGCAGACTGCGAGCAATATTTGCAATCTTCAGGGCATTTGCCTGTTTTAATAGACAATAAGGTACTGACTTGTACGGTATTGGCAGCAAAATGTTGGCGATGCACACGTTGTGCTTCAAAGACTAAATCCAGAAAAGGTTGTTCATATAACTGCTGAATTTCTTCCCGAGTCCAATCATTGCGTACTGACATAAGTAAAAGTCCATCATCCCTATTATTCATAGTCTGTATCATACACAAATAGTTTGAATCAGAAAGGCATAATCTCCCAATTTCATGGCTAATATTCGACAGTGTGGAAACAAAAATATGCAGTCGATTTAGTCGCAAACTTAAGCAATTTTACTGTTATTTAGCTGCAAAATTTATTTTTATGGATTTTTATTTTGCAATGAATTGGTCACTAAAATTCAGTTAACTGCATAAATTGGCAAGTAACCTGCAGTCAAAATATCGCACGGTTTTGGATATGATTTTTGTTTAAAATTTAGACTGTTTAAGGAGTTGTTCCTGAATCGCCCAATCCATATGGATTTGCACAATCTCATTATGCTGTGTTCGCGTTTGCTGCAAAATTTGTAAAATCTGTGCTGAAAATGGGGCATTTCCAAGCCCGATTGCAATATTACGCATAAAACTTTTATAGCCTGTACGACGTAATGGACTACCTTCGGTTTTGGCTAAAAATGTGCTTTCATCCCATTGCCATAAATCTAGCAAGCTGACCTGATCTAAGGCATGTCGGGGATGAAAATCCTCCACCGTGGTGACTTGAGCAAAGCTATTCCACGGGCAAATCAGTTGGCAATCATCACAACCAAACACCCGATTACCAATGCCACGACGTAATTCTTCAGGAATGATACCCTGATATTCAATGGTCAAATAAGCAATACATTTACGCGCATCTAACATATAAGGTTCAACAATGGCTTGCGTTGGGCAAATGTCGATGCAGGCTGTGCAAGAGCCGCAATGCGAGGTTGCAGGTGGATCAAAAGGCAAATCTAGTGAAGTAAACAGCTCACCCAATACAAAAAAAGACCCAGATTTTTTATGAATTAGTAATGTGTGTTTGCCTGTCCAACCCATGCCTGCACTTTCTGCAAGCGACTTTTCAAAAATTGGGGCTGAGTCGGCAAAGGGGCGTGATTCAAACTCGCCCACTTTTTCACGAATACGTGTCGCAAGGGTTTTTAGGCGTCCGCGCATGACTTTGTGATAATCGCGTCCACGTGCATAACGGGCTATAATTGCAGAGTTAGGTGCATCGGGAATATGTCGTGGACGTGGTGTTTCCACCAAATAATTCATGCGCACACAAATAATGCTTTTGGTATTCGGGACTAATAGTGTGGGATTGGCGCGCTTGTCTAAATTTTCTTCCAGAAACTTCATATCCCCATGATAGCCACGTTTTAAATATTCCTGAAAACGTGCTAATTCTGCTTGAGCATCTGGTTTGGCAATGACACAATCAGCAAAACCAAGCGCCAAAGCTTGAGCTTTAATCCACGCTTTCAAGGCGGCTGGATCGTCTTGATGCAGAGAAATATGTGCTGAAGTGGTGGATGTTGCCATAACAAAATAGAAGGGAAGAAAATGCCGCAGCAAGTGTACCATAGCCCTGTTTATCATAGTCAAAGTATTCAAGCGTGGGAGCAGCGCTGGTTTGCCCGTCAAAATAGTTCTTACGGTTTAATGCAGCAAGTGGCGTGGACACTGCATTTACAAATTCGCAAAATTTTTGCAAAACAGCCATCTACAATACAAAAAATTGCTGTGTGTTGTGGACAAGGCAATAACGCAGGCGATGGCTATTTAACTGCAAAATATTTAAAACAAGCAGGTTTTCAAGTCGATATTTATGCCGCAACACGCGGTTCATCGGCAGATTTACATCAGGCTTTTTTAGAAGCTCAGACAGAACAAGTCAATATAATTCAAGGTTTTGCATTTCAACAAAGTTATGACTGCTATATTGATGCATTATTTGGTATTGGTTTAGATCGTCCTTTAAATGATGAGTGGCAGTCGCTTATTCACGCAATGAATCAACAAGCGGGTTTAAAAATTGCGGTTGATATTCCAAGCGGTTTAAATGCCAACACGGGGCAGCCATTGCCATGTGCAATTAAAGCCGATTACACCTTTACAGCTTTGGGTTTGAAAGCAGGGTTATTTACAGGGCAGGCACAGGAATATACTGGACTGGTCGATGTGCTGGATTTGATTCCAGCCGATGCAGAACTCAAAGCGTTGGCCCAACTCACACCACATTTGATTCAATTACCCGCACGGCAGGCTTTTGGACACAAAGGCAGTTATGGGCATGTGTTGATTGTGGGCGGACATGCGCAAATGGGTGGTGCGGTGATGATGGCTGCAGAAGCCGCATCAAGCGCAGGTGCAGGGAAAGTGACTGTGGTCTGTCATGCCAAACATCATGTGGCGATATTAAGCCGTGCGCCGAATTTAATGTTGCGGGATATAGACGCACTGACAGGCGCAGAAATTCAGCACTTAATTTCACAGGTCGATGCCGTGAGTTTAGGGATGGGACTAGGACGAGATGCTTGGGCAGAACAGCATTATGCAGACTGGTTTGCCGCACTAAATCAGTCCGAGGTAGAAGTAGTTTACGATGCCGATGCCTTGTGGTTTTTGGCGAAACAAGCGCATTCATGGCATCATCCAGCCCAACTAAAACCGAACAGTTATGCCACACCACATTCAGGTGAGGCTGCGACCTTGCTCAATACTACGGTTGCAGCCATTGAAGCAGACCGTATTGCCGCGATTCAGCAATTGCAGCAACGCTATGCAGGCGATTGGGTGTTAAAAGGTTCAGGTAGTTTGACTTTGCAAGCTGCATCTACAGAACCGCAAGCAAGTTCATTGTGGATTTGTACCGCAGGCAATCCTGGTATGGGTACAGGCGGTATGGGCGATGTGTTGGCAGGCATGATTGCCAGTTTAAAAGCCCAGTTTCACCATCAAATTCAATTGCATGAAATTGTCATGTTACATGCCTTGGCGGGGGATGTATTGGCACAGCAGGGCATGCGCGGTTTACAGGCACAGCACATGAGCCAAGCGATTTATCAGGTTGTGAATCGGTAAAATATAAGCGATGGCGATGCTGATTTAGCGACGTCTGGAGCTTGAGCGACTGCGCCCGCGAGCCATACCGCCCAAGGCATTGAGCACAGCCAATTTGGTCATGCTGCCTGATGCATGAGCATGGCAAATTGCAGCAGCCAAAGCATCGGCAGCATCTTGTTGTGGTTTGATGGATAGATTTAATAATTTCATGACCATCATTTGTACTTGTTCTTTATCGGCAGCGCCATAACCCACGACAGATTGTTTAATTTGACGAGCGGTATATTCCGCCACTTGTAAATCTAAATTTACCAAAGCGGCAATCGCTGCCCCGCGAGCCTGTCCCAATTTTAAGGCAGAGTCTGGGTTTTGCGCCATAAACACTTGTTCAACTGCTGCTTCAGTCGGGCCGTGAAATTTCACAATCCGTTCAATCCCTGCAAAAATCCGTTTTAAGCGTTCGGGCATTTCACTGGTTTCGGTGCGAATGGTTCCTGCATCTACAAAACGTAATTTAGCGCCATCACGTTCAATAATGCCGTAGCCCGTTAGACGAGAACCAGGGTCGATTCCAATAATAAGTGACATGCCAAGCCTTAAAAAATTACATCAAGTTGAATTATAGGAGTTTAAATCTCTTTTGTGTGGAGTAATTTCAAAACATTCGGTCAGTAAGCTGCCGTTTAAACAATTAGCATGTATCCTTTGCCATATTTTCAATTTTGGACTTCATTTTATTTTAAGTTTTGAGGCGTATATTTTATATACGGTAGCAAATGAGAGCGGCAATGAAGTGGATTAATAGGCTAAAACAGTGGGCGAAGCAAATTAAACGAGATGTTTATGCGGTGTGGTTTGCAGCACGTGATCCTGAAACACCGTTTATGGCAAAGCTTTTGGCATTGTTGGTCGCTGCTTATGCTATTTCTCCCATTGATTTAATTCCAGACTTTATACCTGTTTTGGGTTATTTGGATGATTTGATTTTAGTGCCATTGGGCATCATGTTGGTATTGCGTTTAGTACCTGCAGAGGTAATGCAGCGCTGTCGTTTACAAGCCGATGCGATCAGTCAAAAACCGAGCAGTTATATTGCAGCATCAGTTTTTATTGCGTTGTGGTTATTATTGGCTTATGCCGCATATTTTTATCTTTATCGTTTAAATATATAGACGTATTAAGTCTGTTATTGGGTGATGATGAAAATATTAATGACAGACTTAACCTTTAAAAATACAATAATGCCCATATTGAAACAACAGCGAATCAAAAAAGCTTGATCCCGATGAAGCACTTGGTTACTGCATTTTATTTATTTTGTTGAGATTAGATTAATTTTCATGAAATTATTTCTTATTGTTCTAATTGGCTTAGTTCTTGAAGTCTTCGTCTGGATTGGTGTGGGCGACCTAGTGGGGAGCATGTGGTACGTGTTCTTTTGGTTTGTCGCTGCTTTCTTCATTGGTTTGAACCTGATTCGTAAATATTCTGCAGGCGTGATGCCACAAATGCAGCAAATGCAAATGGGGCAGATGAGTGCCGATCCTGCGCTGAGTAATAATTTACCTAAAATTTTTGCGGGTTTTTTATTGATGATTCCAGGATTAATTAGCGATATTTTGGCATTGCTGGTGATGATTCCTGCCGTACAAAATGCCTTTAAAGCGGCAATGATGAAAGCCATGATGAAACGTCAGCAAGCCATGATGGATCAAATGATGGGTGGCATGATGGGCGATATGAATGGCATGGGCGGAGCAGGTCAAAACCCGTTTGCAGATTTAATGCGCCAAATGCAAGACATGCAAAATCAGCAGGGTGGTGGTCGTGATTCCAGTATTATTGATGGTGAAGCACGTGAAATTACCCCCGATGCGAAAAAAATTGAAATGAAAGATGTCAATCCACCTAAATAATATAGGTGATGCTTGATATCAAACCGAATCGTGCTGATTCGGTTTTTTTTATGGGTATTTTTTGGTGAATATGCACGTGAGTGTTTAAACATTGAGGTGTGCATTTAAAGCCTTATTTATTCTCCTACCGCACAAGGTATAATCGGATTTTCAATTCTCCTGATGTATTTATGTCTTTGTTATTCACCATTTGTGCGCTGCATTTTGTGGCACAGCTTAGTCCAGGACCAGATGTTTTATTAATTGCCAAAAGTGCAGCCAGCAATACCCGCCGTAATACCTTGCAGATTATTGCGGGTATTTCATCAGGGATTGTGGTGTGGGTGGTGCTGACCTTATTAGGTTTTACGGTTTTGGTGCAGCAATTTCCTTGGATTCAGCAAGTCTTAATGCTGATTGGCGGTTTATTTCTTGCCAAAATGGGATGGGGCATGTTGTCGGGCGGTTGGCATAGTTGGCAGCAGCGCAAACAGTTTGATGATACTCAAGTGCAAATTCCAGCCGCAAAAAACTACTTTTTATTGGGGCTATTCACCAATTTATCTAATCCGAAAACCTTAATTTATTTTAGTAGTGTATTTGCTTTGGCGTTGAGTTCATCGGCAAGTGCATCTTTAAAAGCCCAATTGGCAGTGATTATTCCAATCCAAACTTTTGTGACATTTACATTATTTATGTTGCTACTTTCGACACCAAAAATGAAAAAGTTATATCAGCGTTCAGGCAGTTATATTGATATGGTCTCGGGCGGATTATTTTTATTATTTGCTGTGTGGTTGTGGTTAGATGCACTACGTATGTTTTAAAACATAAGTTTTAATGTCAATTAATCAGACGCTTTGATGTCGTCAAAAGCCAAGTTTGACGATTTTTTATTCGGAATTTCGGTTTTAGTCGTGTTTTCAGTTTTATCTAAATGATTGGGTTGATAAGTACGGTTTGATCGCAAAGTTGCTTCGGTATTTTCCGAACCTTGATATTTACGGCTACGGTTGGCACGTTCACGCAAGCCGCCTTTTTTAATGAGTTGTACCACTTTAACTTACTCCGTGTAATAAAAAAATATGTACTGAAAGCTAAGTTTGAACCTAAGTTTTAGATGATCGAACATGTAGAATTTTAGCACGACATACCTATTTTAGATGGATAAAGTGACTGTTTATTCAAAAATACGATTTGCGCGAATAGCCGAACTTTGACATTCTAATTTACAAGCGATTGTGTCTGCTCAATCATCCAAAGGGTGTAAGCTACAAAGTGTCACAGTTGCTTAAACAAAATTACACTGCATCAGGGTAGATGGTGTAACAATAAAAACAAGAATTACAGTGAAGTAGGAGAATACCTATGCTGTATCATCAGTATCGTTGCGCATGTTGCAATCGGGTGGTGGAATCATCAGAAAAAGAATGTGGTACTTGTGGTTCACACAATATTCGTAGTCCTTATGGTTTCTGGTTATTCTGTATTTTGGCATGCTTGGCAGCAGCCGTTGTGTTTAAAGTCGTGCATGTTTATTTGCAAGATCATCAAGAAGTGCCCGTGCAACAATCGGTGCTTGAGGTGATTCGTACGCAATAAGTGCTGCATCCAAGCTTAACGCTTATTTCGTCTATACAAGATTTCAAAAAATCCTGAATCATTAAATGGCTCAGGATTTTATTCAACTGTTTTTTCAATATTGAAGAGACTCACCATTTTATTCTTCAATATGGATGAGCAATTTAAAAAGATTAGCGACTTAAGAAGTCAGCTTGGTTGATTGCAGACAGTGCAGCATTCACCTCAAAAATCTTGCCACGAATATCCTTCACGCCAAAACTTTCTAAACGTGCAGTGTGCATTTTTAAATAGCGTTCAGCATTGGCCGCATGATCAAACAGATAGATTCCACCTGCTTCCTGTGTTTGACCGTTCTCAGTCCAAATTTTCCAAAGCATGCCAGTTTCTAGGTTAATGCTTTCTGCAAGTTCACGGTACGCTTGGCTCATGCTTTCGCCAAATGGGCCTTCAGAAGGGAAATCGACTTGAAGAATAACCGCCATAATAAACTCCTACATCATTATCTTAGATGAGTATTTAAAAAATCTCAGGAATGATTCACTATAACATATTCGTATTTTGTATATTGTGGTTTGACAGCTAAATTTTAGGCATAAAAAAGCCCACCGAAGTGAGCTTGATAAAACTGAAAAGTTTTACATTACAGACCTGCAGAGGCTTTTAATGCTTCAACTTTGTCGGTTTTTTCCCATGTAAATGCAGTGTCAGAACCTTGACGACCAAAGTGGCCATAAGCTGCAGTCTGTTTATACATTGGTTGTAACAGGTTCAACATGTTGGTAATGCCGTATGGACGTAAATCGAAGTGTTCACGTACTAAAGCAATAATCAACTCATCTGCCACTTTTGCAGTGTTGAAGGTGTTGATTGAAATTGACGTTGGCTCTGCAACACCAATAGCATAAGACACCTGAATTTCACATTTGTCTGCCAAGCCAGCTGCCACAATATTCTTTGCAACATAACGACCTGCGTAAGCAGCAGAACGGTCAACTTTAGATGGGTCTTTACCAGAGAATGCACCGCCACCATGACGTGCCATGCCGCCGTAAGTATCGACAATGATTTTACGACCAGTTAAACCGCAGTCACCGACAGGGCCGCCAATCACAAACATACCTGTTGGGTTGATGTGGAATTTGGTGTCTGCATGGAACATTTCTGCAGGAATCACTTTTTTCACAATTTCTTCAATTACCGCTTCTTTAAGCTGAATTTGCGAAATTTCAGGATCGTGCTGAGTAGATAACACCACCGCGTCCAAACGTACAGGCACACCATTTTCATAAGCAAAAGTCACCTGACTTTTTGCATCTGGGCGTAACCACGGCAAAGCACCACTGCGACGTAATTCAGCTTGCTTTTCCATTAAGCGGTGTGCGTAAGAAATTGGGGCAGGCATTAATACATCAGTTTCACGGCTGGCGTAACCAAACATCAAACCTTGGTCACCTGCGCCTTGATCTTCAGGCTTTTGACGGTCTACACCTTGTGCAATTTCAGGTGATTGTTTACCAATCATGTTAATGACCGCACAGGTTGAACCATCAAAACCTAAGTCAGAATGATGGTAACCAATGCCATTTACGGTTTGACGAACAACGGCTTCAAAATCGACATTTGCAGTTGTTGTGATTTCACCTGCCAGTACAACCGCACCCGTTTTTACAAGCGTTTCACAAGCAACCCGCGCATAAGGGTCTTCTTTTAAGATTGCATCCAAAATGGCATCACTGATTTGGTCAGCCATTTTATCTGGATGGCCTTCGCTTACAGATTCCGAGGTAAATACAGCGTACTCGCGCATAAGTCCTATCACAGTTAAATTCAAAAGACGCAATATGTTACATCGAGTTAGACTTTAGGACTAGCACATTACGACTAAATTGGCTGAATTTATTTCAATTCAATGACTTTTTATCGCATATCTTTAGCTAAAAAATAGATAAAGTATCGGTATGACTATATTGTGACTCAAAAATATTCATGTTGGCTAAAGTATGCTGTCATAATTTTAAACTAAGGAGCACCTTGTTTTTAAGTGGTGAATCATTTTTAAAAACAATATTGTAGATGGGTAATTTAAAGACTTTGAATTGACTTTATCTGCATCAAGCTGCATTTTCAAAAGCTGTTTTAAAATTTTGGACGATGGCTGTGATTCAATTTATTGTGTGAAAAGTGAATAAAATTCAAGATGTGTTAAAATCTGTCTATTATTTCTACAGAATACTGTTGTGTTTTAACTTGTTGCTAGGCATTTGATTGGAGTTGCTGCAAGAGCGACATCACAATTCCATCCTGCGTCTATAAATTGAAATATCTATACTTTAGAATTTTGCCAAGAATAGAGCTTAACACGGCAATTAGCTATTTTCTTGTTGTTATAAACGTGAAAACGTCTTTGAATTTGCACGAAAAATACCCTGAATGGGAATTAATGCGGAAATATTGTTGCATAGGCTTTACCCCTCAGGCGTTTTTTTGAGAGAATAGCGGCTGTTTTGAATTCTATTCATCTTCTTCTATTTAACGATTTTTTGTGGACTCTGACCTATGACGACCCCGCTTAACGAACGTCGTATTGCAAACGCAATTCGTGTATTGGCAATGGATGCTGTGCAAAAAGCAAATTCAGGACATCCAGGTGCACCGATGGGGATGGCAGATATTGCCGATGTGGTGTGGCGTGAATTTTTGAATCACAACCCAACCAATCCACAATGGGCAAACCGCGACCGTTTTGTATTGTCTAATGGTCATGGTTCAATGTTGCAATATGCGTTGTTGCATTTAACAGGTTATGATCTTTCAATCGAAGATTTAAAAGCGTTCCGTCAGTTACACTCTAAAACACCTGGCCACCCAGAATTGGGTTATGCACCAGGGATTGAAACCACCACTGGTCCACTCGGTCAGGGGATTGCAAATGCTGTTGGTTTTGCTTTAGCAGAAAAAACACTGGCTGCACAATTTAATAAAGAAGATATTCAGGTTGTAGACCATTTCACTTACTGTTTCTTGGGTGATGGTTGCTTAATGGAAGGTGTTTCACACGAAGCATGTTCATTGGCAGGTACTTTAGGTTTAGGCAAGCTGGTTGTTTATTATGATGACAACGGCATTTCTATTGATGGTGAAGTAGAAGGCTGGTTCTCTGACGATACCGAACAACGTTTCTTATCTTACGGCTGGCAAGTCTTAAAAGTTGATGGTCACGATGCCGATGCAATTCGTGCTGCAACGGTTGAAGCAAAAGCTGAAACGCAAAAACCGACTATTATTATTTGTAAAACTGTTATTGGTTTAGGTTCGCCAAACAAACAAGGTAAAGAAGACTGTCACGGTGCGCCATTAGGCCATGATGAAATCGCTTTGACGCGTCAAGCATTAGGCTGGACAGATGAAGCATTTGTTATTCCTGAAGATGTATATGCCGCTTGGGATGCTAAAGCGAAAGGTGCAGAAGCAGAAGCAGCATGGAATACAACTTTTGATGCCTATGCAGCAAAATTTCCAACGGAAGCTGCAGAACTTAAACGCCGTTTAAGCGGTGAACTACCTGCAGAATTCATCGCGCAGGCAGATGCGTTTATTGCTGAAACTAATGCTAAAGCTGAAACTATTGCAACGCGTAAAGCCAGCCAAAATACTTTGCAAGCATTTGGCCCATTATTGCCTGAATTATTGGGTGGTTCTGCAGACTTGGCAGGTTCAAACTTAACCCTTTGGAAGGGTTGCCAAGGCGTTCAGGACAATGCAGCAGGGAACTACGTGCATTATGGCGTACGTGAGTTTGGTATGACTGCTATTGCAAATGGTGTAGCACTTCACGGTGGTTTCATTCCTTACGTTGCAACATTCTTAATGTTTATGGAATATGCGCGTAATGCCGTGCGTATGTCTGCATTAATGAAGCAACGTGTGATTCATGTGTATACCCACGACTCGATTGGTTTGGGTGAAGATGGTCCAACACACCAACCGATTGAACAAATTGCATCTTTACGTGGTACGCCAAACTTAAATACATGGCGTCCTGCAGATACCGTTGAAGCGGCTATTTCTTGGAAATCTGCATTAGTACGCAGCGAAGGTCCAACTGCTTTAATTTTCTCACGTCAAAACTTGCCATTCCAAACTCGTACTCAAGCGCAAATTGAGAACGTGGCAAAAGGTGGTTATGTCTTGGCTGAAGAAAAAGGCGAATTGAAAGCCATTATTATTGCAACAGGTTCAGAAGTGGGCTTGGCAATGGAAGCATACGCGCAGCTTGAAGGTGTACGTGTTGTGTCTATGCCGTGTGCAGAAGAATTTGTGAAGCAAGATGCAGCATATCGTGAAGCGGTATTGCCATCACATATTCGTGCACGTGTTGCGGTTGAAGCAGCGCATGTAGACTACTGGTGGAAGTTTGTCGGCTTAGACGGTAAAGTTATTGGTATGACAACTTATGGTGAATCTGCACCTGCAAAAGACTTGTATCAGTACTTTGGCATTACCACTGAAGCGGTTGTTGCTGCAGTAAAAGAATTAACAGCTTAATTTTTTAATCCAGTGTTTTTAAAGGCGTTCCTGTAAAGGGACGTCTTTTATTTTTGCATATTTGTTTGGTATTCGATGTGATGATCCAACAAATTTTGTCAGTGTAAGTCAGGTTTGTGAATAAACCTCTGTGTAATTGAGTGAGATGAGAAATGAGTTTGTACGAGCAAATTAATGATGAAGTCACTTTAATGGATGCGGGTGAGCAAAAGTGGATTGGACAAGATTTACCACTTGAAGCTATGGTGGCGGTAGAGTTGTTGTTACAGGATTTGGCTGAAGATCAGCAAATCAAAATTCGCCGTAAGAACCATGAAAAGCAATCAGGCTTAAAGCAGGTTGATCGTATTTTGATTGAGAAGCTTTAATCTATTGCGATGAATGCGGTGCATTAAATGGTGTATCGTCAAAAATAGCTTTATTCTATGCGTAGGGTAAAGCTTTTTTTATTGCTGAAAAATAGTTTATAAAATAGCCTAAGCATAATATGAATGATGCATAATCAATAAAATGATTCGATGCAAAAATAATCAGGCAATATCAAAGCATGCAGACAACTATATTAGATCATCAATTTAAGCACATCGACATTGTCGCGTTAAGTGAAATCCAATTTGAGCAATGGCAACCACTTTGGCAGGGTTATCAGCAATTTTATCAGGTGCAATTAAGTGATGAGGTTACGCAAAATACGTGGTCAAAACTAATTAATCCACACAGGACGCATATTTATGGTTTTGCTGCCGTATATCAAACTCAAGTTGTGGCAATTGTGCATGTAATTGAACATGACAGTTGTTGGACGCTTAAACCTTATGCCTATTTGCAAGATTTATATACCTTGCCTGAGTACAGAGGGATGGGAATTGCTCAGCAGCTTATTCAGCAGGTGAATCAAACAGCGCAACAGCGTGAATGTGATCGGGTATATTGGCTGACTCATGAAGATAATTTACAGGCACGGCAGTTGTATGATCGTGTCGCAAAAAGAACAGGTTTTATTCAATATCGCAGCCCTGCAACAGCGATGTAAAACGCGCATGCATATTTTTACAAATTTATCGTTTCAGTCATGCAACATACTGTTTTATCTTTAATCCTGTATTTGCAGCAAAAATCTATAAACTAAACCTCATTGAAACGTATCAACACTTTTAGAGATGAACAATATGAACATGAAATCAATTGCTTTAGGTTTGGCTATCGCGTCTGCAGCAACAATGACAATGGCTAAACCAGTGGCTTATCAAATTGACCCAACGCATACGGCTACTGTATTTACTTGGGATCACTTCGGTTTTTCTACGCCATCAGGTAACTTCTCAGACATTCAAGGTACTATCAACATTGATGAGAAAAAACCTGCTAACTCATCTGTGAATGTCACGATTCCATTAAGTAGCATCAACACCAACGTAAAAGCTTTAGATGAGCACTTAATGGCAGCAGATTGGTTTGATGCAGCAAAATATCCAACCATTACTTTTAAAAGTACCAAAGTTGAAACTCAAGACAAGAAAAACTTTAAAATCACAGGTGATTTAACAGTTAAAGGTGTAACTAAGCCAGTGGTACTTGACGCAGTATTGAACAAACAAGGTCCACACCCAATGACGCAGGCAGCGACTGTTGGTTTTAATGCAACAACATCATTCAACCGTTCTGCATTTGGTATCGCAAGCTATGTACCAAACGTGGGTGATAAAATTACTGTTAACATCACTACTGAAGCATCTGTAGCTGCAAAAAAATAAGCAGTTGTGATTTGATCAAAAAGCATCATTTTTTAAATGGTGCTTTTTTTATGTCCGTGATTTCATCTACATGACTTTGATGTTAGTAATTTTAGGTCTATGACTTGTAAATCTATGTAGATAAATGGCTTTTTCTGTTTTTCTTTTTGTCCATCTGTACATCCCAAATATAAAAAAATGCGAACCGAAGTTCGCATTTTCATTCATCATGTTGAGGTTAAAAGCTTAACTTAGAAGAAGCCTGCAGGTTTAGTTGAATAACTTACCAACAAGTTCTTGGTTTGTTGATAATGTTCTAACATCATCTTGTGGTTTTCACGGCCAATACCTGATTTTTTATAACCACCGAAAGCTGCATGCGCAGGGTAAATGTGATAACAGTTCGTCCAAACGCGACCCGACTGAATAGCACGACCTGCACGGTAAGAAGTGTGCGCAGAACGTGACCAAACACCTGCACCTAAACCGTAAATGGTGTCATTGGCAATTTTAATGGCTTCATCGAAGTCTTTAAATGTGGTCACAGAAAGCACTGGGCCAAAAATCTCTTCTTGGAAAATTTTCATGTCGTTGGTGCCTTTGAAAATTGTCGGCTCAATATAGAAACCGCTGCCAACTTCATGACGCTCACCACCACCTGTTAACACTTGTGCACCTTCGGCACGACCTGTCGCAATACAACCCAAGATTTTGTCCTGTTGTTCTTGCGATGCTTGTGCACCAATCATCGTTTCAGTATCAAGCGGGTGACCTGTTTTAATACGTTTAACACGTTCAATGGCTTTTTCAAGGAAACGGTCAGCAATACTTTCCTGCACAAGCGCACGCGATGGACAAGTACAAATTTCACCCTGATTCAGCGCGAACATAGCAAAGCCTTCGAGTGCTTTGTCTAGGTAGTCGTCTTCTTGCGCCATAACATCTTCAAAGAAAAGATTTGGAGATTTACCACCAAGCTCCAAAGTCACTGGAATGATGTTTTCAGTGGCGTATTGCATGATCAATTGACCGACCTGAGTCGAACCTGTGAATGCAATTTTGGCAATACGTGGATTGGTTGCCAATGGGCGACCAACTTCTACGCCGTAACCATTGACTACGTTTAGTACGCCAGCAGGCAATAAATCTTGAATCAGTTCGACTAAAACTAAAATGCTGGCAGGGGTTTGCTCTGCAGGTTTAAGTACAATACAGTTACCGGCAGCCAAAGCAGGTGCAAGTTTCCATGTTGCCATTAAAATAGGGAAGTTCCATGGAATAATTTGCCCTACAACGCCCAATGGCTCATGGAAATGATAGGCAATGGTATCTTCATCAATTTCAGAAATTCCGCCTTCTTGGGCACGAATACAGCCCGCAAAATAACGGAAATGGTCAATCGCCAATGGAATGTCGGCAGCCAATGTTTCACGAACAGGCTTACCATTATCCCAAGTTTCGGCAACTGCCAATAACTCTAGATTTTGTTCTAAACGATCTGCAATTTTTAACAAAATGTTAGAACGCGTTGTTGGAGATGAGCTGTTCCATTGCGCTTTGGCTTTATGGGCTGCATCTAAAGCCAGTTCAATGTCTTCTGCCGATGAACGTGGGACTTTGGTAAATACTTTGCCATCCACAGGAGAGATATTTTCAAAATATTCACCTTTTACAGGGGCGACCCACTTGCCACCAATAAAGTTTTCGTATTGTGCTTTGAATTGAACTTTCGAACCGGGTTGATTGGGATCTACGTAACGCATAATTCACTTCCTTTGATGGTTTTTTATAATCTGCCGTCATCTTTACCTTTTAGCACAATCCTGTGTCTAAAATCAGGTTAAATTTACGGCTAAGGTATAAGGTACTTTGGTACGCTATTTGTTTAGCATACCAATATAAGGTTGGAAAAAGGTTGGAAAGTTGCAGGTTTACAAGCAATGAACAAATCCTTACAAAAGTAAGCGGTACAATGGATGTAATGCCCACAGGATTGTGAGAATCAATAATGATGAAAAAACAAGACCTATTGGAAAAAAGACAGCATATTGAACAGTTTAGACAAAGAAGTAGTTTATCGCCGCTGCATGCGCAGCAAATTCAGCAGAGTATTTTAAATTCTTGGCAACGCTCTCAAATTGCGGAAATTCCTGTTGATCGGCTGGCAGCCCCGTTAAATTCTCGTTTATTGCATCCGCAAGGCGGTTCGGCTTTACAACGTGCTGTGCAAAACTGTGCAGAAGATTTAAGACATATAGCACAGCAGTCCAACATGGTGGCAGCCGTGGGCGATGTGGGCAGTACAATTATTTGGACGGCAGCGAGCGCGCAAATGCGTAATGTGGCGGAACAGGTGCATTTTGTAGAGGGCGGGCAGTGGCGTGAGGAGTTGGTAGGTACCAATGCTTTGGCTTTGTCACTTAAAACGCAGCAAGCAAGTTGTGTATTTTCCAGTGAACACTTTATGTCATCGTTACATGACTGGGTTTGTTATGCAGCGCCTATTTTAGACCCTTATTCCAAACAAGTATTGGGTGTAATTGATTTATCGACTACTTGGAAAAACCATAACAGTTTGGGGATGTTGGCAGCAGAACGCTGTGCTTCTTTGATTCAAAATGCACTGCTTGATCAGCAAAAACAGCAGCTTTATATTCGCGCGTTTCGCGTGCCACAGGTGTTATTTAATGGCAAAGTGGTGGTGATGACACCGCGTCAAATTGAAATATTGGTGATTTTAGCACTTTGTCCACAAGGCATGAGTTTAGATACTTTACACCAAGCTCTATATGGTGAGCGTAAAGTCAGTATGGGCACGCTTAAAGCTGAGATGTCTCAATTACGTGATATTCTAGGCGGGATGCTTGGTTCGCGTCCTTACCGAATTTTGGCGCATATAGAAGCCGATTTTTTACAAGCCGAGCAGGCTTTAGATGCTGGTTATGTGCAGTCTGCCTTACAAACGTGTGCAGGAGTATTTTTGGCGAAAACTGAAAGTCCATTTTTATGTGCATGGCGAGATTGCTTAGAATCTCGCCTGAGTGATGCCATTTTTAATGCACAAGATACCGATGTATTGCTGAAACATTTGGCGCATAGCCCTGAAGCGATTGATGCGGTAGAGCGTTTAATTGAACTGATGCCAAAGCATCATCCTGCACATCAAATTTTATTAAAATACAAAGCCTAAATGACGAATCAAGTCTTTAGGCTTTCATTTCACTGTCCTTTAGTCTTACTGTTTTTTTTAGTTTTTACAGCCCTTTGCGGTTTAACCAGTCAAACAAGGACTGATACACTTCCGCGCGGACTTCTGGCGCAGAAAGCACCAAATCATGCACGCCATCTTCAATTTGGCAAAGCTGAATATCACCATGCATGTGATGCCCATATTTTTGCATATCCGCAACATCCAAAATTACGTCAGTGCGTTGCGCAATCTCATTCCATTGGCGTGGATAACTACTTTGACTCGCATGCATAATTAAGGTGGGTACTCCCAAATGCACACTGGCATGAATTTCTTTTTGCGCTTCATGAATTGCACGTACAAAACTTAATCGCACTTTTGGATAACGCGGTTTCTTCCATTCCAAATTAAATAACCATTCACCATGATATTGTTTGTGTAGACTTGGTACATAAAATGGATTAAGGCGGCTTGGAAATTTCATTTCTGGCAGCAATTTGCCCAATTGGCTCAAACGAGGAATGCCGAATTTTTTCTCAATCTCGCTCATATTGAAATCATAAAAAGGGCTGTTACACCATAAACCACGAATCAGTGGATGATTGGGATGATGTGCTACATATAACGTGGTGATTAATCCACCTGTTGAATGTCCTGCCAAAATTACCGAATCATGTTCTTCTGTGGCAATTTGCTCAAGTGCAGCGGAAATTTCTGCATCATATTCAGACAAGCTGCGCACATTGTACCAATGTTGATGTGACAAATGCGAACGCCCATATTTACGTAAATCTAGGGCATAAAAGTCATAACCGTGATGATTAAACTGGTCTGCCATTTCTGTTTGAAAAAAATAGTCAATAAAACCATGAATATAAAGTACTGCTTTACGGGTTTCTTGTTCGGCTTTTTTGCGTACCAAGGTAGCAATCACTTTGCCTTCATAATCCGAAGGAAAATCCAGCGTCATTTGTTGGTAATCGGCACCCAAAATATCGGGTTGATAGCTTGGTGTTGTTTTTTGTTTTTTACTTAACAGCATAAGGTGTTCGTCATCCATTTTATTTTGACTATATCCTTGATGAGCTGTGCGCATTTGTCAAATTGAATTATGCAAACCCTCTGCATCTAAATCGCTTTAGTTTTATGCTGCGAGTTCATTTTGTTCTGAACAGCAAAAAAAGCAGAACGCATCTGAGATGGTTCTGCCAAAGGGAAGGATAAAAATAAAACAGCAAAAGAGGAAAATTGAAAAAAAGGATGGGAGATGCTGAGCAAATCTTGATTCACTCAGCAGGAGATTCAAATTACATCGCGGCTTTAAAAATTTCGACCACTTGTGCATGATTGGCTTTACGTGGGTTGGTGAGCATGCAGGCATCTTTTTGTGCATTTTCAGCCATAATCGCCAAGTCATCTTCTTTCACGCCTAACTCTGCTAAACCTGTTGGAATACCAATTGAGCTAGATAATTCACGAATTGCATCAATTGCGGCATAGGCGGCTTCTGTGGTGGTTAATCCGTCAGTATTGACTCCCATCAATTCTGCAATATCTGCATAACGCTCAGGGCAGGCAATCAGGTTAAATTCGCAAACATGCGGCAGTAAAATTGCATTACAGACGCCGTGCGGCAAGTTGTAGAAACCACCGAGTTGATGCGCCATGGCATGCACATAACCCAATGAGGCATTATTAAATGCCATACCAGCCAAATATTGCGCATAGCTCATGGCATCACGTGCTTCAATATTTTCACCATTTGCCACGGCAGGGCTAAGCCACTGGCTAATCATACGAATAGCTTTTTCAGCGCAGGCATCGGTAATAGGATTGGCTGCAGTTGAAACGTAGGCTTCTACAGCATGGGTTAAGGCATCCATGCCTGTTGCTGCGGTTAAACCTGCAGGTTTGGCAATCATGAGTTTTGGATCATCAATGGCGATGAGTGGTGTGCAGCGCCAATCGACAATTGCCATTTTAACGTGCGTGTCGGTATTGGTAATGATACAGAAACGGGTCATTTCCGATGCTGTACCTGCTGTGGTGTTAATGGCAATTAGTGGAGTCATTGGCACGGTACTTTTATCAATGCCTTCATAATCACGAATATGCCCACCACCTGCGGTAACTAAGCCAATGCCTTTGGCACAGTCGTGTGAAGAACCGCCACCTAAAGACACAATAAAGTCGCATTGATTGGCATTGTAGGCATCGACACCTTTATGTACGTTAATGTCGGTTGGGTTTGGCTCAGCACCTGCAAAGATATGGCTAGCAACGCCTGCTTCGGTGAGATAGCCTGCAATGGTATCGGCTACGCCAAATTTAAACAGTCCTTCATCTGTCACAATCAGGGCTTTTTTAGCACCTAAATTTTGCGCTCTTACGCCAATTTCTTTGGCACAACCAGGGCCGAAGAGAGACACACAAGGAATATAAAAACCGTTGGTTTGATCTGCAATATTTTTAAAAGCCATGCTCAGATTCCTTCTTGCATTGGGTATTGGAATAATGTGTTGTTATCGCGGTGTTGAACCGTGATTTGAGTATTCAATGCTTTGTGGTGAAATCCTACCTACCAAACACCAACCCTATTTTCTGAGTAAATAATGCAAACTAATCAATTGAAATTTATTTGTTTTTTAATGGGTTTTTATTTTTTCTGAAGTTGTGCGCAGGCTATAGGCAAGGGCTTAAATCTTGTTTATAGTGTTTTTGTATCTCTAATTTTAAGGTGTAGATACCGTTCACATAAATTTCAGGTGTAATTCAATTAATAAGTGGCTTAAGCTCGATTGAAGAATTGTCCACTTTTTGCAGATGGAAATAAAAAACAAAAAATAGGGATGTATCACGTGATGGGTCTAGTCGGTGCAATCAAATAAAAATAAGATGACACTTAGATAGACCGCACTTAAGCATGAGGAGCGTATATGCAGCCAATTTGCCAGCATAGCCAGTTGCATGCCGTTGCACAGCAATTGGTTCGTATTTCCAGTGTGGCCGCAGAAATCTATCAAGATCAAATGGATTTGGTTGGACATTTTACAGCACAAAATTTGTTTCGGATCGATCCTTTGCAGCATCGGGTTGAATTGCTAAACGGTCTATTTAGCCTTGAATTTTATCCGCCTAAATCTAACCCTAGTTTAATTCAGACGCAGTTTGAGTTTGCGGGGCTGCATCAAGAAGCGTTTGAAGATTTTTTTCTGCATGATTTACAGTTTCACACGGGCGATTTAAAGCCACAACACTCCTTATTTTTGCGTAATCAGGCGCAGCAATTACGACATCTGATTATGCAGCAAGCCTATATGTGGGTGGATGGTGCTGCACGTGTTCAACAGTTGCTGCTGCATTTAGATGGTGTACAGGCTCAGATTTTAGATCAAGCCTTGATTCAGTCTGATTATGCCCAACACGCTGTTTTTACAGGTGCTGTACAGCATGGTGCGGTCATTCCAGAGGAAACTTTGACTGCTTTATCTGCATTGTGTGCTTTAGAATTTATTGAGGGTGATACCTTTTTGCCTGTGCAAGCCTTAATGCACAGTTATGATGATTTTTGTTTTAGTGCAACACAGTTTTTGCCTAAAGCCATGTATCGTATTTTGGCGGTGTCCTTTCCTGAGCGTTTTAATTTACAAGATTTAATTGACCATCAGGATGATATTCAGTTGTTGTATCGGCATGCCGAAGAACATGGTCATTTACTGGGTTTTGCCCGTTTAATGCACCGAGAAGTGTGGCAGCGTTCCGATGCATTGGCAAAACCGCATTTCTTAAAATCCTGTCCTTTAATTTGGCAAAAGAAGGTTGCCAAACTGCCGTTATTTGATTATCCACGAGCGGTGAACTGGCTGTTTAAACAGTCTGCACAAATGTTGGATTGGCTCAGTTTAAATATGCAGCACACCAGTGTGCGGGTCGCAGTGACAGCGCTCAGTTTTGTCGATTGTAGTCAGGCACATCCACGGATTATTTTGGCAACTTTGCAATATTTTCAATATTCTGCGGCGCGTATGTTTATTCAAAGCTGTAATGTGTATGCGACACAGCAGGCGTGGTTTGCGCATGCACATAATGTCAGCCTAATGCCACATGGTGAAAAACAATCTGTAGATGATCCACGCGTTGCGATTAGTCCTTCCATTTTGTATTTGGATGAATGGATGAGTTTGCTAAAAACAGTGGCGCAGCAAGATGAGTATTTGGTGAAACATGTATTTAGACGTTTGAGTCGTGTCATGCAAAGTTATATGTTGTATTTACAGCAAATCACACAGGATTTACCACCCGCTTTGTTGGATTATATTCAGCCCGAGAGTCAGCAGCAGCGTGACTTTTATACGGTATTGCAGCGTTATCAGCTTCAACCCGATGATTTTAGGCAGCGTTTTTATTTACGGGCGCAGCATACGCGAGTTTCAGTGTTTGACAGTTATGTGCGTGACTATTTACTGGAATATTTTGCAGCGCATACGCATATTCCTAAAAGTCTGAGTTGGTTGGGGCTGTTTCATCAGGCGGTGCGTTGGCATCAACAAGTGTATAAAGCAGAGCTATTTGCCAAACTGAAAAAAGAAATTCCGTGTAGCACATGGCAGGCGAAAAGCCCGCAGCAAATATTGTACTTTTCAGGTTGGTGTTTTGAAGAACTGACCGATTTAGACCGTATTATTGAAGAATCGAAAAACTTTAAACACTGTTTGGCACTTAGCTATGCCAAGCTAATGAGTGAAGGGCAATATGTGGCTTTTCACATGGCATCGCCACATTATGCGCAGCAATTGACTCTGGGCTGTCATTTTCGGCAGGGGCAACTTGAATTTGATCAGTTGGAATATCCGAATAATCAAAAAGCGGAACAGTTACTGGTGACCATTGCAGAGCAGTTTATTGCATGGCTGAATCCACAATTGCCAGCTAAAGCATAAGACAACAGTTGTCGTATTCGCAGACTTGAGCCTTAACTTTTAGGCAAAAACTCGTTAGGCTATAGCCGTTCAGCAATGGTATAGGTCTTATGAAACAGGAAACTGCACTTAAACTTTTAAAAGCAGGCGAAAATGTCTTTTTAACAGGCTCTGCTGGTGCGGGTAAAACCTATACCCTGAATCAATACATCAATTATTTAAAAGCACGAAAAGTACCTGTAGCCATTACAGCATCTACAGGTATTGCTGCAACGCATATGAATGGCATGACCATTCACACGTGGGCAGGTATTGGTATTAAAGACTTTTTGTCCGATGCCGACCTAAAAAATATGAAAGAGCGCAAATATCTCAAAGAACATTTAGAAAATGCGCAAGTGTTGATTATTGATGAAATTTCGATGTTGCATGCCAAGCAACTGAATTTAGTCAATCAGGTTTTAAAATATTTTAAAGACAGTGATGAAGCCTTTGGCGGCATTCAGGTGATTGTTGCAGGAGATTTTTTCCAGTTACCGCCTGTAGGAAAAAACGATGAGCGCAATCGTGACAAGTTCTGTTTTATGTCAGAGGCGTGGGTCGAAGCTAAATTTCGAGTCTGTTATTTAACTGAGCAGCACCGTCAGGGCGACGATTATTTAAATGACATTCTCAATGCAATTCGTGCACAAAGTATTGATCATCAACATATTCAGGCTTTGGAGCACACCCGCCATCAAGATATTGGCGACACTTTCACACGTTTATATACGCACAATATGGACGTGGACAATATCAACTTTAAGCATCTGAATGAAATTGAAACTGAGAGCAAGCAGTTTGATGCCGTGTGTGATGGCAATGAAAAGTTGATTGAAACGCTGAAATCATCCGTACGTGCGCCTGAAATTTTAAATCTAAAAAAACATGCCAAAGTGATGTTTGTTAAAAACAACTTCGATATGGGCTATATCAACGGCAGTTTGGGCGAAGTGATTGGCTTTGAAGAAGATGACGATCACGGTATTTTGCCTAAAGTAAAATTGACCGATGGCACAGTATTACTGGTCGAGCCTGAAACTTGGTCGGTGGATAATGATGCAGGCAAAACCATTGCCAGTTTCCAGCAAATTCCGCTGCGTTTGGCATGGGCAATTACCATCCACAAATCACAAGGTATGACCTTAGAAGCGGCAGAAATCAATCTTAGCCATACTTTTGAAAAAGGGCAGGGTTATGTGGCGTTGTCACGATTAAAATCGTTAAGCGGTTTGCGTTTATTGGGATTTAATAGCCAAGCTTTGGAACTCGACAGTTTAGCGATTAAGGCTGACCGCCGTTTTCAGGAATTGTCTGAAGAAGCTGAAACGCACTATGAGCTGTTGGATTTAACACCACAACATAATGCATTTATTCGTCACTGTGGTGGCACGTTGAACGAAACCGAAATTTTGCGCAATGAAAAGAAAATTGCCAAAGGTGGAAAAACCAATTATGCGACTGCCACGTTAGATGAAACCCGCGCTTTATTTGAAGAAGGTTATGATATTCAGGATATTGCAGTAGAGCGAGGTTTAACTCCTGCAACTATTATCAACCATTTGGCACGTTTGCAAAAAGAACAAAATCTGGATATTTCAGTGGCACATCCAGGTGAAGAAGTGGTGGAAGAGGTCCGTAAAATTTATAAGCGATTAATGAAGCGTCAAAATGCAGAGCACTTCAGCGATGATGGCGCAATTAAACTGCGCCCGATTGTTGAAGCGACTAGTCCACGCATGGGCTATGATCAGGTGCGTTTAGCATTGCTGTTTATTCAGTAGTTTAGTCATTTGGATAATGATGACTTATACTGCAATTCTGCATTAAAAATGCCCGCTTAACGTCACATAAAATACTATCGTTTTGAGAAAAACTTCGGTTAAACTGCCATCACTGTAAGCCTTAAAATATAATATTCGGTATGGCATTTACACCGTGGTACACATTTCGAAAATTTGTCTATAACAACTTACACGACGATGACTATGAAACATGGTTTAGTCGTTGCATTAACTATTTTTTAATTTTACTGATTTTAGGCAATGCCAGTGCGGTTATTTTAGAGTCGGTGAATGATGTCTATCTTGCCTATCAGGTATTTTTTGACCATTTTGAAAACTTTTCCATCGCAGTGTTTACGCTTGAATATTTGCTGCGGATTTGGAGTATTGCCGAAAAAGACCCGTTTATTTCGCCGTGGAAACAGCGTGTAAAATGGCTTACCAGCGGTGGGGCAATTATAGATTTGTTGGCGATTCTACCTGCTTATATTAACTTCTTTGTGCATCTAGATTTACGGTTCCTAAGAATTTTACGTTTGCTGCGTTTGTTAAAACTGACACGTTACTTTGTATCATTGCAAATTTTATTAAGAGTGATCGAACGGGAAAAAGGATCATTTCAGGCAGTCATTTTTATTCTCTCTATTATGATTGTGATGTCTGCCGCAGGTGTGTATGTGGTGGAAAGCAAGGCACAGCCTGAAGCCTTTAGCTCAATTCCCGCTTCGATGTGGTGGGCAGTGGTGACTTTAACCACAGTCGGTTATGGCGATGTCACACCAATTACCCCTTGGGGCAGAATTTTAGGTGCGTTAATTACGGTATTGGGTGTCGGCTTGGCAGCATTGCCTGCAGGTATTTTAGCCACAGGTTTAGCCAACGAACTTGAACAACGTAAGCAGCATTTAGGGTTGAAATTTAGAGAGCTATTGCAAAATAGTGAGATTGATCTGTTAAATGATCAAGAAAAAATTGAAGATTTACGCAAACAAGTCGGTTTAACCACTGAGCAAACCCAAGATATTTTATTGCAGTTAATTCGTGAGCGTCGTGAAGAAGAGCTGCGTTTAGAACAGGAGCCTTATAAATACTGCCCACATTGTGGAGAGAAGTTGTCGGAGTAAGCGAGGCTTGGGTTGAGAATTTCAATTCTAGTTTGGCTCTGCACGTTGGAAGCCTAAAACATGCTTGCTGAAAGCCATATTATTTTTATGGAATTGTATTGATTTCGTAGTAAATATCATCGAATAAAAACTAAGATGAAGAAAACTCATTATTTACATGCTAAGATTAAATTAATTCATTATTAAATTGAATCATGTTTGGCTTTGTTTCTTATTTTGCAAAATAAAAATGCGACCTAGGTCTAAACATGCAGTCAATAACTTGAAAAACTAGGAACAAGCAATGCTTGAAATTCGCCACTTAAAAACGCTATCAGCCCTGCGTGAACATGGTTCTTTGGTTGCTGCCGCCAATGATTTATGTCTGACGCCATCTGCCATTTCTCATCAACTCAAAGAACTAGATCATTGGTATGGCGTAGAAGTGGTGAACCGTCGTAGTCGCCCTGTGACATTTTCCAATGTCGGACAGCGTTTATTGAAACTGGCGGATGATGTCCTGCCACAAATTCAAATCACCCAAACTGATATTACCCGCATTGTGCATGGTCAAACGGGGCGAATTATTTTTTCTTCGGAATGTCATAGTTGCTTTGACTGGTTGATGCCGCTGCTGAATCAATATCGTCAGCAATACCCTGATGTAGATTTAGATTTTGCTTCAGGTTTTGAAGCCAATCCGCATGAATTATTGCAAAACGCAGAATTTGATTTATTGATTACCGCAGACCCGATTGCCTTAAAAGGTATCGAATATTTTCCAATTTTTGAATATGAATCGCGTTTGGTGTTGTCAAATACTCATCCTTTAGTACGTGCCGAGCGCATTACCGTACAGGAGTTGGCAGAAGAAACCCTGATTACCTATCCTGTCGATAAACACCGTTTAGATATTATGTCTAAGCTATTCATTCCAGCCAATATTCAGCCAAAAGCTATTCGTACTACAGATTTAACCCAAATGTTGATTCAACTGGTGGCGAGTGGGCGAGGGATTGGCGCATTGCCAGATTGGGTGGTGAATGAATATGAGCAAAAAGGCTGGGTAACTTCACGTCGTTTAGACTGCGTTGCTGCGGGAGGATTACGCCGTACCTTGTATGCGGGTTATCGTAGCGAAGAAAAAGAAAAGTGCTATTTTGAAGGCTTTTTGAAGCAATTAGAGAAATTTTCCCAAAAACGCACGCAGTATTATTCAAGTTAAAAATCGTACGATCAGCATCGTAAAGAGAATGCTAATTTATCGCTAAAAACACTAAGCTCATCTAAATCTCCACTAAAAACAGTGAGATGTTCTTGCTAAGCTTGCCTTGCGAAAATTAAGGGAGAGCGCAGTGAGTTCGGTACGTTGGCTGACAAAGGATTTGTGGATTGTTGCTGCGGGTTTTATGGCAGCAATGCATATTGGCAAGTTGCCACCGACTGTACCCATCCTACAAGCTGAACTCGGAATTAGTTTGGTTCAGGCAGGTTTTTTGCTGTCTTTGGTACAAGCTGCGGGCATGTCTTTGGCGTTGTTGCTAGGCAGTTATACCGCAAAAATTGGCTTAAAACGCTGTGTACTTTTGGGTTTGTCTTTATTGGCAGGTGCAAGTTTTGTTGGTGGTTTTGTACATAGCTTTTCCGCACTATTAAGTCTGCGTGTAATTGAAGGTTTTGGCTTTTTACTGATTACACTCAGCGGCCCTGCATTTATTCGTCAACTGGTTGCAGTGGAGCAGTTGCCTGCCAAAATGGGGCTGTGGAGTGCCTATATGGGCGGTGGGATGGGTATTGGTTTACTAAGTACGCCGTTTTTACTGCCCATCTTGGATTGGCAAGGCGTGTGGATGTGTTTGGGATTGTTATCCTTTGCGCTCGCAATCATCATTTATAAAGCCGTACCAAGTGTGCAGATCAGCACGCAAGCCATAGCCATCTTTGAACTGATTAAAAGCACTTTGAGCCATCCACCCGCATGGATATTGGCTTTGGTTTTTGGTGTTTATGCAGGGCAGTGGTTCAGTTTGGTGGGTTTTTTGCCGACCATTTATCAGCAATATCAAATATCTTTACAAACCGCAGGTGTGCTCACAGCTATGGTTGCAATGGCAAATGCGGTGGGTACATTTGTATGTGGGTTGTTATTACAGCGTGGGCTGAGAACGCAAGTGTTGATGCAAATGGGTTTTGCGATATTGATGCTATGCGCACTGAGTTTTTATATTTTGCGTGATGTTTTACCATTCATTGTGCAGTTTTTATTGGTCATCCATTTCTCTTTATTTGGTGGTTTAGTCGCAGCTGTGGTATTTGCGCAAGTACTTAATTTTGCACCACAACCGATTGCGATTAGTACCACCGTAGGTTTGGTGTTGCAGTGCTCGGCAATTTCACAATTTTTATTGCCGCCTGTGGTCGCAGCGATCGTATCTGCCACAGGAACATGGCTTTGGGTTGGTACTTTAATGGCCGTTTTATCTGCAATGGGAATGATATTAACATCTATCTTGTTTCGCAAAGTGGCTTAGATTTGGATGGTTTTTATTGAAATTGGTTGATACAAGACGATGAATTCAAGCAAAACCATCTAAACCAAGCGTCCCTAAATCTATGTTAAGAATAGCCAATAAACAAGGTGAGAATTCCTGCTGCAATCAGTGGTCCCACAGGCACGCCACGTAGCACAGCAACACCTGCGACTGTACCAATCAATAAGCCTGCGACCACATCAGGCTGATTGGTCATGAGCTTGACACCACGCCCGCCTAACCATGCCACAAAAACACCAATTGCAATCGCAAGTAAAGATTTCCAACTCAGGAAAGATTTTAGAATTGCTTCGCCTGGAAGTTTGCCACTGGCAATCGGTGTCAGTACGCCAATGGTGAGAATGATAATGCCCAGATTTAAGCCATGCTGCTGCAATAGTGGGAAAAATTCACTTAGCGGCGTAATTCTAAAAACAATCAGTACTGCTGCGGCAATGGTCACAGCCGTATTTTGGCTAAAAATACCGCATGCGAGTAGAACGATCAGCACCATCAGGTTAAGGTCTAATTGAGAGAGCATGGTGATCCATAAAAGGGGAAATAAATTGGAAAAGTGCAGTTATTGTAACTGTTTTGAACTACAAGCGGGCAAGGTACGCAATGTGTTCAGAATTTACGGTGTATTTGGTTTAGAATAGCAGCAAATATATTTATACTTTTTATCATTAGGTCGCTCATCATGTTGTTGGAAAAAATGTTGCAATCACAAGGCTTTGGATCACGTAAACATTGCCAACAACTCATTAAAAATGGTGCAGTCACCATTATGGGCGAAACCCAGACCAATCCTAAATTCGCGATAAAAATTGCGCCTGAAACGGTTTTGCAATTTTCGGTGTATGGGCAAAATTATCAATATCGTGAAAAGGTCTATATCGCCTTACATAAACCACAAGGCTATGAGTGTTCGCATCAGGCGACCCATCATTTTAGTGTGTTTGACTTGTTTGATGATGTATTGCTGAATCGTGGTTTGCAGTGTGTTGGACGCTTAGATCAGGACACCACAGGGCTGTTATTGCTGACGGATGATGGACAGTTTTTACAAGCATTGACCCATCCTAAAAAGCATGTGGCAAAAGTGTATGCTATGCACACCGCAGACCCGATTAATGCAACACAAATTCAGCAACTTGAGCAGGGTGTCGCATTGCGCAATGAATCAGGGACATTTGCTGCAACAGAGGTACAACAGCTTGCTGAACATGAATTGCAGATGACCATTCATCAAGGTGTTTATCACCAAGTTAAACGTATGCTGGCAGCAGTGGGCAATAAAGTAGAACAATTACATCGTCAGCAAGTTGGTGCATTAAACTTGACTGATTTGGCTTTAGATGTGGGTGAATGGATGTATTTAAGCCCTGAACAAGTCGAATTGGCAAAAAACCGTATGGAATAAATGAGGTTCTGCTGAACTTTCATCAATAGCTTATGATCAATGGCTTACGTCAGATTAAATTTAAACCCTTTGCCTAAAGCCGTAATCGTCAGATCAGGTGACTATTTTAAAAAGCAGTGATAAGTCTGGAATTCATCATCTTTGACAAAGCCCATCTTTTCATACAATTGGTGGGATTGGTAATTACTTTTTTGTGTTTCAAGGCTAATCCGTAGCGCATTTTCATGTCGTGCAAATAAAATTGCAGTATCAATGAGCTGTTTGGCCGAACCTTGTCGTCTAAAAACAGGGGTGACATAAACGTCATCTAAAATATAGTAGGTCGAGCAGGCAACCGAAGAAAAGCCTAAATAAAGTAATACAAATCCAGTGATTTTTTGATCTTTAATATGAATGAAAATCACACTTTCCTGATTTTCAAAACGCTGTTTTAAGAATGCTGCTGAAAGGCTTAAATTCGAGGATGCACCATAAAACTGACGATACTCATCGAACAATACAGCAAGCTGGTCTAAGTCTTCTAAAGTGGCACGTCTTACAATCATTACGATACTCCATGCTTTTTTATTGTCCTTGCATGAAGCATAGCTAAGTTTTTAAAGTAAATTTTTAAAGAATTGTTTAAAAATGCAACACTGTTAATTTTTGTCAGTTTCACCCAAAATTGCATTGAGTTCATCAAACAAGTCTAGATGTTCATCATCCAGTTCAAAATCTTCAACACTATTATTGCCAGTTACAGATGCTTCATTGCTTAGGGTTGCATCCACTAGCGTTGCTTTTTGCTCTTGTTTTAATTTGCGTAACTTAATCAATTGTTCCAGATTAATATTCTGATTTTCAATTGAAAAGGGAATTGATTTAGTCAGCACGACTTGCTTAAAAAACAAACGTACCGCTTGCGCAGGCGTAATCCCCAACTGTTTAAACACAGCAAAGGCTTGTTTTTTCTCTTGAGAGTCCAAGCGTACTTGATAGACTTCAGTTTTTCTCATAATTTTTAATAGAAGGAAATAGATTTAAATTTTAGCAATATTGTAAACAATTCATTTGTAATTTCAATATGACTACAACGAAAATCTACTATTTTGTAATGACAAACATATTACAATGTCAATTCTTGCTGTGCGCTAAAGTGGAATTGTTGCTGGCTAATCGGGTCAAAAAAACTTAAATGCTTGGCAAGCAATTGTAGCGGTGCAGAAAAATCATCTGCTTGTTTGTGCTGTAAAATGGGATAAAACGGGTCGTTCTTAATCGCAATACCTAAGCTATTTAAATGCACACGCAGTTGGTGCTGCTTGCCTGTTGTAGGCTTTAATTCATATTTTGCCCATGTTTGATTATGTTCAAGCAAACGAATTTCTGTTTCGCTGTTAGGTGTGCCTGCCACGACGTGCATCAAATAAAAAGGTTCACCTTTTTCCATGCGTAATTGCACAGTACATGGTAGTGACAAATTAGCTTGATAAGGCGCAATGGCATGGTAGGTTTTTTGCACCTGACGTTCTGCAAATAATTGCTGATACACCGCCCGAGTTTCTGGTTGTTTGGAAAACAGCACCACACCCGCAGTTTCGCGGTCTAAACGATGAATAGGTGTGAGCTGCTCATTCTGTGTTTGTTTTTTTAAGCGTACTAATAGGGTTTCTTGTACATATTGCCCTGTAGGGCTCATGGTCAAAAAATGTGGTTTATCTACAACCAATAAGTGTTCATTTTCAAATAAAACTTGATGCTGAAAAGGCACGGCAACTTCATGCGCTAAAAAACGATAATAAAAAATATCCTGATGTGCGCTATAAGGTGTATCTAAATCTAAACGCTTGCCTTCGGCATCATAAACCAGACCATCCTCAAAGCGTTGCAGCCATTCCTGTGCAGAAATATGGGCAAACTGGGCACATAAATAACGAAAAATTGATTCAGGCTGTGTGCTTAATTTGGGTAAATGCAATTTGCTGGCGCTCACACCATCTAGCATGGGTGGAACAAAGGTGTTGGGATGAGTCGACTTCATCTGCAAATTGCTCATATTCAGGTGGGAGAGTTTCTTTTTCATCATATTGAAAATAGCCTAAGCAGTTTGGGTGCTAAGCTTAATAATCTTGATTCATTGCCTTGTCTAAACTTGTTATAAATTGTCCACATTTACACAGTTTTATCCATCAGTACATAGGCTTTAAAGCAGTGCGATGCTATCATAATTGGTCTTTTGAATCATGTCGTGAGCGTTATGCAGTATTCATTTAATTTGGCTTTAAATAATGAGCAAGATACCCAAAATCTGGCGCAGGTTTTGGCAACGCATTTTCGGTCGGGTGTGATTTATTTAATTGGTGATTTAGGCGCAGGAAAAACCACTTTATCGCGTTATTTTCTACAGCATTTGGGGCATCAGGGCGCGGTTAAAAGCCCGACTTACACCTTGGTGGAACCTTATCAAATACAAGGACAAGATATTTTTCATTTTGATTTATATCGTTTAAATGATCCTTATGAATTAGAGCTGATGGGCATTCGTGATTATTTAGAAACCCCAAATGCCTTGTTTTTATTTGAATGGCCATCAAAAGGTGGCGATGAAATTCCGCCCGCAGACCTGATCATTGAAATTAAAAAATCGGAAGATGAATTAAGCCGTACTGCAACGCTAAGTTCGTCTTCGGTTGCATTACAACAAGCTTTGGAGCAACAATTTAATCATGCCTAATGATGTGTTAAATCTACGTCGGATCCACACGCTTGAACCTGCCTTAGCCAACCAAATTGCTGCAGGTGAGGTGATTGAACGTCCTGCCTCTGTGGTCAAAGAACTACTAGAAAACTCCATTGATGCAGGTGCAACCGAGCTAATTATTCGGGTGGCACAAGGCGGCAGTACACTCATTGAAATTATTGATAATGGTCGTGGCATTCATGCTGAAGATTTGCCTTTGGCGGTGACTCGTCACGCGACCAGTAAAATTCAAACGGCTGATGATTTACATGCTATTGTCAGTTTAGGCTTTCGTGGTGAAGCACTGGCATCAATTGCAGCAGTATCGCGTTTGACTTTGGTCAGCAGCCAAACTGAAGATGGTGTTGGTTATCAGGTTGAAGTCAATGGCACTGCCTTTGACCATCAAGATATTCAGGCCGTTGCTGCACAAAAAGGCACACATATTCGGGTGCAGGATTTATTTTTTAATGTGCCTGCACGACGTAAGTTCCTGAAAAAAGCAGGTACAGAATTTGGACATATTGAAGAAATTGTCCGTCGTTTGGCGCTGACACATTTTGATATTCGTTTTGTTTTGGAACACAACGACAGCATTAAACTGAATTTACCCATTGCAGACAGTGGCGAATTGCGTTTTCAGCGCGTGCAGCAACTTTTAGGACGAAACTTTGTCGAAAATGCCTATTGGATTGATGCTGATAGTGTCACCATGCGCTTATCGGGTTGGTTGGGGCATCCTTCCGATGCACGTTCACAAGCCGATTTACAGTATGTGTATGTGAATGGACGTATTGTAAAAGACAAGACCATCTCCCATGCTTTGCGTATGGCATACGAAGGTATTTTGCATGGACATCAACATGCTGCATATTTGCTATTTTTAGAAGTAGAACCTGAAAATATTGATGTCAATGTGCATCCGACCAAGCATGAAATTCGCTTTTTAAATCAGCGAGAAGTTCATGAGTTTGTAAGACATTACGCCAAAGAAACCTTAGCGCAATTTCAAACTGCAACTGCAGATTTAGCTACAGCCATGAAAGCCGATCCTATCGAACAAGCTGCGCCTTATGTGGTGCAACCGCGTTATCAGGAACAATTTTTACTGCACAAACATGCCGAGGCAAATCCTTACAATTCCGCTGACGATGCAGTAGATGCGTACACGATGCAGCCCGCTTCACAAGCGGGAAGTGAGTTACTTACCGATTTTAATCAGAGTCAGCCGCAGACAGTTCAATATAACCGACCTGTGCAGAGTAATTATCAAGGTTCGCAACAGCTCAACAATGCTTTAAAAAGCTATCTCGCGCCTTTACGTGATCTAGATCAAGACTCAGCCAATCTTACGCAAACAAACACAACACCTGCGGTGGATGAGCATCCGCTCGGCATTGCAATTGCGCAATTGCATGGTATTTACATTCTGGCGCAAAACAGTGAAGGCTTGATTATTGTAGATATGCATGCCGCCCATGAACGAATTGTGTTGCAACAGATGAAAGCCGCTTGGGATAAACCTGAGTTTTGGACTTCGCAGCAATTGCTGATCCCCAAAGTTATCAGCATTAGCCGCATGCAAGCCATGCGGGTGGATGATTTAAAAGAACAATTGGCACGACTGGGCTTGGAAATAGACCAATATGGCGATGAACAGGTCATTGTGCGCGGTGTGCCCGCGATTTTGCATAAGGCAGATTTTGCCGAATTAATTCCTGAATTACTTGATGATTTAGACCCAAATGATGAAGCGCAGGCGTTACTGCAAAAGCGTGATCATATTTTGGCGGGAATGGCATGTCATAGTGCAGTACGTGCACATCGGATGTTAAGTCTTTCTGAAATGAATGCCTTATTGCGTCAAATGGAACAAACCGAATTTGCTAGCCAATGTAATCATGGTCGCCCGACTTGGCGTGCCTTTCCATTGGCACAACTAGATAAACTTTTTGCTCGAGGAGAGTAGCGTTACATGTCAAATCAATTGCCGGTCATCAATTTAATGGGACCAACTGCAAGCGGTAAAACTGCTTTGGCATGTGAGCTGTATGAAATGGGGCATTTTGAGCTGATTTCAGTCGATTCTGCGCTAGTTTATCGAGATATGGATATTGGTACAGCCAAACCAACTAAAGCGGAACAGGCGCGTTATCCGCATCATTTGATTGATATTATCAGCCCGCTTGAAGTTTATTCTGCTGCACAGTTTGTGGAAGATGCTTGTGCCTTAATTGATGATATGCACGCGCGTGGCAAAACCCCAATTTTAGTGGGTGGAACCATGCTGTATTTTAAAGCTTTGCTTGAAGGACTATCTTCCAATTTACCCAGTGCCAATTACGACGTCCGTGCAGAAATTGAAGATAAAGCTGCACGCGAAGGTTGGGAAGCGGTCTATGCAGAGTTGTGTGCAGTAGATGCACTGGCGGGTGAAAAATTTAAGGTATCAGATAAACAACGTATTATTCGTGCACTAGAAGTTTATAAATTAACAGGAACGCCAATTACCCAACTGCAAGCAGAACAACCTAAAAATGTACCATATCGTTACACTTTTCATAACCACGCCTTGATGCCTGATCGGGTAGAATTACATCAGCGTATTCAAAAACGCTTAGAGATTATGTGGGAAATGGGTTTTTTGAATGAGGTGCGACATCTTATTGAAAATTACGATTTAGATGCTAATTTACCCTCTATGCGTTCAGTTGGCTATCGTCAAGCTTTAGAGTTTTTGCAAAACGGTGATGAAAGTCGCGAAAAAATGCAGGAAATGGAGGATAAGGCGCTATTCGCGACACGACAACTCGCGAAACGTCAATATACTTGGCTCAGATCGTTGCAAGAATCGCATAAATTTCACACATATTTTACGATAAAGCAGGCTCAAGAAGACTTGCGAAACTGTTACGGATAAAGCAAAATTTACCTACTGTCTTTTTTATAATTTTTAATTGAAAAATAGAGATAGTTTTTGCGCTGATTTTTAATTATTTTTGGAGTTATAACATGTCTAAAGGTCAAACTTTACAAGATCCGTTCTTGAATTCTCTCCGTAAAGAACGTATTCCTGTTTCTATCTTCCTTGTGAACGGTATTAAGCTACAAGGCCATATTGAATCTTTTGACCAGTATGTTGTTTTATTAAAAAATACGGTAAGCCAAATGGTTTACAAACATGCAATTTCTACAGTTGTTCCTGCACGTAATCCACGTCCTGCTGGTGCACCTGCTGGTGGTCAAGGCGCTGGCTTTGGCGGTCAAGGCGGTGGCTTCGGTGGTCAAGGTGGTGGCTTTGGTGGTCAAGGCGGCTTCGGTGGTCAAGGTGGTGGCTTTGGTGGTCAAGGTGGCGGTTTCGGTAGTCAAGGTGGCTTTGGTGGTCAAGGCGGTGGTTTCGGTGGTCAAGGCGGCGGCTTCGGTGGTCAAGGTGGCTTCGGTGGTCAAGGTGGCTTCGGTGGCGGTCAAGCAACTGGCGGTTTTGACAACGATTCTAAATTTGAAGAATCTTCAGAAGACGATAACAACCGTTAATTGATCTTCTTAAAAAACCTCTCGAAATGAGAGGTTTTTTTATGTCTATGGTTTTTTTATCAAAGTCGTATTTTGGTAGTGGCTAAGATGAAGTGCATATGGTAAAAAAGCATAAAAAACCAGTGTTGCTACACTGGTTTTAATTTTGGAAATAGCAGAAAACTTAAGCTTAGTTTTTCTTGCGGTCTAAGCTTGGGTCTTTAATTTCTACAAAAGCATTGTTACGTGTTTCACGTAACCAGCTATCCAATTCAGTATCAAACTGGCGTTCACCTAGTATTTGACGTGCCATACGTTCTTGGTATTCACGAGTCATATCTTGCTGGCGTGTATCGGTCACTTGCAGTACATGCCAACCAAACTGGGTTTGGAATGGTGCGCTAATTTCACCTTTTGCAGTATTTTTCATTTGATTTTCAAATTCTGGCACCATCACGCCAGGATTCACCCAGCCTAGACTGCCGCCATCACGTGCAGAGCCAGCGTCATTAGAGAACGTCGCTGCTAAGGTTGCAAAGTCTTCACCCGCTTTTAAACGGTTGTGAATACTGTCAATCATGTGTTTCGCATTTTCAGGGCTTACGACTTCACTTGGCTGAATCAAGATATGTCGAGTTTGATATTGTGGAACTAGTGCACGTTGCTCAGTACTTTTGCGCTCCAGTAATTTTACGACATGAATACCATCACGGACTTCAATCAGTTCACTGGTTTGCCCCACATCTAATGGCGTAATACGTGCAGCAAGTTCCGCGGGAATATCGGTCAAGTTACGTAAACCCATGTCTGCAGACTGAACGGTTACACCATTGCCTGTATATTTTTTACTAATGGCTTGAATGTCATTGTTCTGCGCCAATTCAGCTTTGACTTGTTGCGCAACTTGTGCGGCATTTTCTGCTCCAGAAACACGCACATGCAAAATATGTACTTGATTGCCTAAGGCAGCCTGACCTTGTGGTGTTTTCAGGAAATTATCAACATCTTGGTCGCTAATTTGAATACGTGACATTACGACTTGCTGACGTAAGCGATTCATTGCCAAATCTTCAGCAATACGGTTACGTAAAAACGCATAACTGCCTGGTGCAGATTTATCTAATTTTTGCTGAAAAGTTTCTAGGCTGTTTGCGCCATTTTGCTGTGCAACTTTTAAAACTGCTTCATTTAAAGATTTTTCATCAGCTTTAATGTTGTAGCGTTTGACTTGCTCTAATTGCGCTTGGCGTACAATCAGTTGTTCTAAAGCTTGTTGTTCTAAAATGTGTTGTGGTGGAACAGGGCGCTTTTGCATCTCAAGTTGTTGTTTGAGTTCAACCACGCTTTGCGCTAAATCACTTTTTAAAATGACACTATTGTCAACTACAGCCACAATTTGATCATTCGCAGCAAATGCAGGCAGCGCTGCTGTCATGCAAAGTGCTAAGGTTGATGCTTTTAAAAATCGTTTTAACTGTTCTGTTTTCATTAACGTTGTGTCCAAGATTGATTAATTTTATTAAAACCTAAAATACGGTTTTCAAGTAAAGATGCAAGTTTATTATTGAAACTGCCTAAACCTTTTAAATTTAACTCTGCCATAATGGCACGTTTGGGTTTAACGCCCGCATCCGTCACATCATCCAAGTCGTTATAGTAAGAGCGTCCATAGACTGAAATGCCCCAACAGCAAGATTCATAATTCACCCCTAGCAAATATTCACGGGCGACGCTATGGTCTAGGTCGTATTGCGCATGACCTAAAATACGCCAGTTGTTGTGAATGGGTTGAATGAATGATGCAACCACTTGATCATAATGGTCTTGGCGGTTTGGAATATAACGACGGTTAATATAGCCAAAGTTATATAAGTTACCCTGATCGCCAGCGTAAAGCAGATTTACATTACGCTGAGCATTGTCGCCATTAGACATCCAAGCAGTATTGGCACCGATGCTGAGATTTTGGCTTAATTGGCTGGTGAGGCTGACAATTGGCCCTGTACGGCTTTGCGTGTCAAAATCATCGCTGGTATTTTCTAGTGTGACACGGCGGTCTTCAAAATAGAAACTTTGACCAATGCCTGCCTTAATACGTTCCAAACCAATTTCATCAAACAGGCTGTAGCTTAAGCCTAAAGATAGGAAATTATTATCTTCTAAACGGTCATGTCCATAGAAACGGTTTGGACTGAATAATTGATCATAATTGATTGATGCTGTTGCAGAATCAAAGTTAGGGTGATCATTTTGATTTTTATACGGTGCATAGGCATAGAATGCACGTGGCGTAATCGTTTGTAGGAAGCGACCATTTTTTTCAAAGGTAATCCCTGTGTCCAATGTAAATTGTGGCACAGTGACAGATTCACTTTCACTAGATGAGTTATATTGATACAACGCATTTCGAGTGTCTTTGTCATAGAAGGTGTTAATGTTGCGTAACGATACTTCTGGAATCACAAATGACCACGGGTTACGGTAGTTGTAACGCACTGCAAAGTCATTATAAATACGCGTACCACTTGGTTCCCCATCTTGCGCAGCTAGATCTTTTTGGAAGTAAGCCGTGTCGTTATTAAATTCGACTTGGAAACCTTGAGGATTACCTGTTTTATAGTTCAATAAAAATTGTGGTAGGCGTGCATAAGGGCGATCTACAGATGGAATCGTCTTATCCAGGGTTTGGAAATCCTCAACTTTGAGCTGTGCTTTTAAACCCGGTATACCGTTACGATAATTCAACTCCCAAGCACGACGTAAATTCAGGTCGGTTTTAGAGTTCGGGTTGTTATTTAAATCGGCAAAGTAGTCTTTGTCCGATGCATAGTTATATTCTAGGTTGGTTGAAAATTGCTCGTTAATTTGCCAGCCGTGTAAAAAATGTAGATCTTTACGGTCTTGATCAACATATTTGGCATCCGATGCTAAATAACCGCCCCAAATTTTACCTGAACCAAAATTTTCAGTTAAATAACGGAATTCACCTTCTAGCATCGCGCCACGATCGGCAATATAACGCGGGCTAACGGTTGCATCAAAATTCGGTGCAAGGTTTAAATACACAGGCACAGACAGCTCGACACCACCATCATTGGTAAAGCCAAAACTAGGCGTCAAAATACCTGTGGTACGGCGGTCATCAATTGGGAAATTGAAGTAGGGTACAGCTAAAACTGGTACATTTTTCACATACAATTTGGTGCCGCGTGTTTCACCGCGTCCCGTTTCCTGATTCAGCTTAATTTCATTGGCTTGAATTTTCCAGGTTGGCGCTTGCTCGGGTGGGCAGGTGCTGTAGGTGGCGTTATTGAGTACCATGGTATTGGTTGAGGTACGTGCAATTTTTTCTGCCATGCCATGCGCATGCTGTTTTTCAGCAATATAAAAACTGTTATTTAAATCGCCTTGCTGAGTTTTAAGGTTGTAGTTAATTTCATCACTTTGCGCAAGTAAACCAGCTTGTGCCATTTGTACACGACCTTCGGCTTTGGCAAAGGTTTGGGTTTGATCAATGGTAATTTTATCGGCGCGAATTTGACGGCCTTGCTGGTCAATCAGGACATTGCCTTCCAAGACGGAATCGCCATTTGGGTCATAGTGACCATAATCGGCAGTAACGGTAGAGGTCGCTTCTGCAGCATCTACGGCAACGGTGCTTGAGCTGATTGGCGTTAGCCATGCACCTTCACAATAGGCAGAACTTTGAGTGTGCCCAAATTGTTGTTGTGCTTCAGGTGCAGCTTTATCAACATAATATTGCTCAAAGAACTGCTGCCCAGGATAAGCTTCCTGAATGGTGTGTTTAAGCTGCTGGTTATTGAGATTTGTGACAGATGAAGTCTGATCTGTGGTCTGCGCATAGCTGGAAACAGAGTGACCACATAACAGAGTTAAGACCGCAGTCGCTAAAGGATTAAATTTAAACTGATGCTTCATTTATCTCATCAACCAAGAATGCTTAATCGCAATTAATTATTGTCGCATCATAGAGAAAAAGCGCAGAAGTAGCTACACTTAGCACTTTAAAAACTCAGCCTGTATTAGAATTTATTGCAAATGAATACACAACGCGAACAATTGATACAAACATGGATAACATCTGTACTTGGTTCAGATCAATTTGAAACTCATTTTTTAGCAGGCGATGCAAGTTTTCGTCGTTACGCACGAATCAAATTGAATAATAAAACATTTATGCTCATGGATGCACCACCAGAAAAAGAAGATTGTGGTCCTTTTGTGACGATTGATGAATTTTTTGCTGCCCATGGCGTGCGCGTGCCAAAAATTGTAGCCAAAGACCTGACACAAGGCTTTTTGTTGCTTGAAGATTTTGGTGATGTCTTATTATCTACCTTGCTGAATGATCAGACTGTAGATGACTACTATGCGCAGTGTTTTAAGCAGTTAATTCAATTACAAGATATTGATGGTACGGCACATTTCCCTGAATATTCCTATGACAAACTCATCAGTGAAATGGAGTTACTCACCGATTGGTTATTGCCTGCCTTACAGATTCAGCCAACGGCTGAAGAAAGTGCATTAATTAAACGTACATTTGCAATTTTGGCCAATGCCGCTTTGGCTCAGCCACAAGTGATTGTGCATCGCGATTTTCATAGTCGTAACTTAATGAAAATTAATGATGATACCGAGCTAGGTGTAATCGATTTTCAGGATGCAGTGATTGGTGCAGACACCTATGACCTGATTTCAATTACGCGTGATGCTTATGTACAGTGGAATGCTGAGCGTGTGTATCGCTGGTTTAAAATGTTTTATGACTTGTTGCCGACAGCATCTAAGCAAGACCGTGATTTTGAACAATTTAAAAAAGATGCCGATATGATGGCGATTCAGCGTCATATCAAAATTTTAGGTATTTTTGTGCGTTTATTTGAGCGTGATGGTAAATCGGGTTATCTCAAGGATTTACCGCGCGTAATGTGGTATTTACTTGAAGAAAGTAAACCTTATCCAGAATTACAACCATTTATGCACTTTATTCACACGACAGTAATGCCAAAATTTACAGCCAAATATGGTCAGTATGAGGTGGTTGCCTAAATGAAAGCCATGATTCTTGCTGCAGGCATGGGTAATCGTATGCGTCCTTTAACGTTGCATACACCTAAGCCATTATTGGAAGTCGGTGGTAAGCCTTTAATTGTGTGGCACATCGAAAAATTACAAAAGATGGGTGTGCAGGAAATTGTCATCAATACGGCATGGTTGGGTGAAAAACTTGCAGATGCTTTGGGTGATGGTTCGCAATTTGGTGTGAAAATTTTGTGGTCGCATGAAGGCGAAGGCTTAGAAACTGCAGGTGGCATCATCAATGCGTTGCCATTATTGGGCAATGAACCTTTTATATTGGTGAATGGCGATGTTTGGACCACCATGGATTTTGCGCCACTATTAAATGTGCAGCTTCAAGACGACTTGGCACATTTGGTTTTGGTGGAAAACCCTGTGCAGCATCCGCAAGGTGATTTCACTTTGGCTGCAAACAAAGCCTATACTTTTGAGCAAGCACGCTCAGGTGAAAATCTGACTTACAGTGGGGTCGCGGTGATGCATCCACAAATGTTTGTTGGTTTAGAATCGGGCAAGCGTCCACTAGCGCCATTGTTGAAACAAGCCATGCAGCAAGAAAAAATTTCTGCACAGAAATTGCAGGGCGTTTGGGTGGATGTTGGCACTCCTGAGCGATTAAATGCACTAGATCAACAAATTCAGCAGGGTGTGTACGCTTAAGTGCATATTCACTAAGCATTCGCCCCTATGACTGCAACTATAAATCGGTATACTTCCATTAACTTTTTCGAGATGTGAATTGTGATGCATTCGTTTTTTCAGGAACTCAAGCAAGGTAGTCAGGCTTTAGGTTTAGAGCTCAGTGATGAGGCTTTAAATTTATTACTCAAATACCAAGATGCTTTGGTGCTATGGAACAAAGCGTACAATCTCACAGCAATTCGTGATCCGAAAGAAATGCTAGTGAAGCATTTGCTAGATAGTCTGAGCATCCTCAAAGATTTGCCTGCAGGTCGTTTACTGGATATTGGTACTGGCGGTGGTATGCCGGGCATGATTATTGCCTTGTGTCAGCCTGAGCGCGATTGCGTGTTATTGGACTCGAATGGTAAAAAAATTCGTTTCTTAAAACAGTTTATTGCTGATTTAAAACTGAAAAATGTAGTTGCTGTACAAACTCGTGTCGAAAATGAAGATAGCATTCGTGAGCTAGGTCAGTTTGATGTGATTACCAGCCGTGCTTTTGCGTCTTTAACGGATTTTGTAACCGCGTCAAAACCATTTATGCATGAGCAAAGTATTATTGCATCTATGAAAGGTTTGATTCCTGCCGATGAAGTAGAAGCATTGAAAGATGAATTTAGCTGTGAAATTATCGAGCTTAAAGTTCCGCGCTTAGACGAACAACGTCATTTACTTTTATTAAAACGTATTTAATTTTCAAGGACTGGGGTGATCATGGCACAAATTATTGCGATTGCGAACCAAAAAGGTGGTGTCGGAAAAACCACAACCGCAGTAAATTTGGCAGCATCTTTGGCTGTTTTGAAAAAGCGCGTTTTATTGGTCGATATGGACTCACAAGGCAATGCCACCATGGGTTCAGGCATTCAAAAAAATGATTTGCTGTATTCAGTGACCGATGTATTGTTGGGCGAAGTGCCGATTGAAACTGCAATTAGCAAGGCAGAAGTTGGTTATAAAGTTTTGGGTGCCAATCGTGATTTGGCTGGGGTTGAATTGGTGATTGCTGAGCAAGAGGGGCGTGAGTTTATTTTGCGCAATGCCTTGCAAGAAGTTGCCAAAGACTTTGATTATATTATTGTCGATTGTGCACCAAGTTTAAGCTTAATTACAGTAAACGCTTTAGCAGCAGTGCAAAGTGTAATCATTCCAATGCAGTGCGAATATTATGCACTTGAAGGTTTGGCTGACCTGACGCAAACCATTGACCGTATTCAACAAGCACTCAATCCTGATTTAGAAATTATTGGTGTATTACGCACCATGTATGATGCGCGCAATGCCTTAACCCGTGACGTGTCTGAAGAATTATCGCACTATTTTGGTAAAAAATTATACGATACCGTGATTCCGCGTAATGTACGCTTGGCAGAAGCACCTGCACACGGTTTACCCGTCATTTATTTTGAAAAAAGCTCGAAGGGTGCAGTTGCCTACCTGAATTTAGCAGCTGAAATGTTGAAAAAAAGCAAAGTGAAAAAAGGAAGTAAAGCATGACCACAAAAAAACGCGGATTAGCCAAAGGTCGTGGTTTGGATGCCTTATTGGGGTCAATCCAGAAAGAAAAATTACAACTTGAAGTGCAATCTTTAGATCATGGTCAGCTCAAACAAATTGATGTCAATTTATTAAAACGTGGTGAATATCAACCGCGTCGTTTTATTCAAGAACAAGATTTGCAGGAACTGGCGGCATCTATTGAAAAACATGGTGTAATGCAGCCAATTGTGATTCGTCCTATTGATGACGAACTACATCCTTATGAAATTATTGCAGGTGAACGTCGCTGGCGTGCTGCACAGTTGGCTGGTTTAACTGAAATTCCAGCAATTGTGCGTGATTTGACCGATCAGGTCGCGATTGCTTTGGCATTAATTGAAAACATTCAGCGCCAAGATCTTAATCCGATTGATCAGGCAATGGCGCTGCAACGCTTTCACGATGAGTTTGGCTTGAGTCATCAAGAAATTGCCGAAACAGTAGGTAAAGCACGTACCACGGTCAGTAATTTATTGCGTTTACTCACTTTGGCTGAGCCTGTTAAAGAGTTGATGCAGCAAGGCTTGCTAGATATGGGTCATGCACGTGCTATTTTAACTTTGAAAGCTAAAGATCAGCTCAAAGTCGCGCAGCATGTAATTGAAAAGAATTTATCGGTACGTCAAACCGAACAGTTGGTACGTGACTTTAATGCGCCAAAACAAGAAAAGCCGAAAACGGCTATTGCGCCTGATATTCAACAACTCACGCAACGTCTTTCTGAGCGTTTTAGTGCAGATGTTAAAATTGATTATAACAAGCAAGGTAAGGGCAAATTGACCATCAGTTATCACTCTCTGGAAGAGCTGGATGGTATTTTAAATATTTGCCTGTCCGATTAATTTTAATTCGTATTTTATTGGGGAAAAGCGAATGTGGGAATTGGTAAAAGCAGGTGGCTGGCTGATGCTGCCGTTGGTATTGTGCTCGGTATTTACCGTTGCAATTACCATTGAGCGTTTTATGTGTTTAAAGAGAGCAGGTATTTTGCCCAATGCGTTGTTGCTCAACCGCGGGCAAAGTTTAGCGACTGTGTTGCAACAACTGAATCAAAGTGCCAACTTAAAAAACAGTACATTAGGCCGTATTTTTGAGGCGGGTGCGCGTAACAAACAACAATCAGAACACTATGCGCGTGCACAAATGGAAGCGACAGCTTCACAAGAAATTGGTTATTTAGAAAAAAATATCAACTTCTTGGGTACGCTCAGTGCAGTTGCGCCATTATTGGGTTTATTGGGTACAGTGCTTGGGATTATTGAATCATTTTTAGTGATTGATGTGGGTGCAAGTAATCCAACCTTAATGATTCCAGGGATTTCTAAAGCCTTAATTACCACTGCTGCAGGTATGTTAATTGCAATTCCAGCCTTATTTGCCTATCGTTATTTTCAGCGTTTGGTGCAAGAATATACTGCTGAGTTAGAGCAGCAAGCGACTTTGTTTCACGCAGGATTATTTCATCAGAGTCAACCTCATCAGCTTGATGCGGATGTGCAAGATGTGAAAAAAGTAAGCTAAGGTGAGTTTATGAAATTCAAACGCTCGCAAGTTGAAGATATTCATATTAACCTGACTCCAATGATTGACTGTTTACTGTTCATCTTGGTGTTTTTGTTGCTTTCGACCACATTTAACCAATTTAGCCGTATGAATTTAACTTTGCCAGATGCGCAAGGCGTACCACCAAAATCTTATGAACATAAAATTGAAGTCGTGGTAGATTCTTCAGGGCATTATTCTGTCAATGGTCAGGCACTTTCGACTAAGGAAGTGGCAGATTTAAGCACAGCAATTAAACAAATTTCTCAAGATCGACGTGATTTAATGTTTATCATTGCTGCAGATGCCAAAGCCACTCATCAAGATGTGATTCGAGTGATGGATGTCGCAGGACAACTTGGTTTCGTCAACATCAATATCAGTACGAAAGTCCCAACTCGAGGTTATTAGTGAAGAAGGATTTACAGGTCTATCGCCGTCTTCTGAGATATTTGCTCCCATTTTGGGGCTTGGCAATCTTGGTGATTATCGGTTTCGCCATTAATGCAGCCACAGAAGTATCTGTGGCAAAACTCTTGGAAAAAATTATTAATGCCATTCAGGAGCGTGACCAATCTTTCACCACACTATTTCCGCTATTAGTCATTGCACTGATGTTTTTCCGTGGTTTGGGAACTTTTATTGGCGGTTACTATACCGCAGTGATTTCACGTAATTTGGTATTCAATATCCGTCAGGAAGTCTTTGCTAAATTGCTGCGTTTACCTGCACAGTATTACTTAGATAATACCAGTGGGCACATTACTGCCAAAATTATGTATAACGTAGAGCAGTTGACCGCTGCATCTACAGAATCGCTGCGTACATTGGTACAACAGGGTTTGATTACACTCGGCTTGCTCGGCTATTTGCTGTATACCAACTGGCGTTTGACCCTCTGTATTTTGGTATTTGGCCCATTAATTGGCTTGCTGATTCGTAAAGCTGCAAAACGCATGCGTCGTTTATCTATTCAAGTACAAGACACCATGGGGGATGTAAACCACGTGGTGCAAGAAACGGTGAATGGTAATTTGGTCGTCAAAGGTTTTGGTGGTCAGACCTATGAACAAAGCCGATTTAAAGAAAACTCTTTAGAAAACCTGCGTCGTGGTTTAAAGATGGTGGCAGTGCAGCAATTGAACAGCCCTGTGGTGCAGTTCATTATGTCCATTGCTTTGGCAATTATTATCTGGATTGCCTTACGCCCAGAAATTCTACGTGATATTTCAGCAGGCGAGTTTGTAGCCTACATTACTGCCGCAGGTATGTTGAGCAAACCAATTAAAGCCCTTACCGATATTAATGAAAAATTACAACGCGGTTTGGCAGCAGCGCATTCGGTTTTTGAATTGCTCGATATGCCTGAAGAAGATAATCACGGGACGCTTACACCAGACTTAAAAGGTAATTTGCAATTTAAGAATGTGAATTTGGTGTATTCCGATGGGCATCATGCCATTCATGATTTTAATCTGGATGTCAAAGCAGGTGAAACTGTGGCTTTAGTTGGGCGTTCAGGTGCGGGTAAAACCTCATTGGTCAATCTGTTGGTACGTTTTCAGGAAGTATCTTCAGGGCAAATTTTGTTTGATCAGCAGGATATTCGTGACATTGAGCTGAATAGCCTGCGTTCACAAATTGCTATGGTCAATCAGCAAGTGGTATTGTTTAACCGTACGGTGCGTGAAAATATTGCCTATGGTCAGCTTGAAGGTGCGAGTGATGAAGCAGTGATTGCTGCAGCCAAAGCGGCTTATGCACATGACTTTATTATGGCTTTACCGCAAGGCTACGACACAGCATTAGGTGCGCAAGGCTTGAATTTGTCTGGTGGTCAGCGACAACGTATTGCCATTGCACGTGCAATCTTAAAAAATGCACCAATTTTAATTTTAGATGAAGCCACCAGTGCTTTAGACAATGAATCTGAATACTTTATTCAGCGTGCATTTGATGCGGCTATGCAAGACCGTACCACCATTGTCATTGCACACCGTTTATCTACCATCGAAAATGCTGACCGTATTGTAGTGATGGATCAGGGACGTATTTTAGAACAAGGTACTCATCAGGAACTCATGGCGCAAAAAGGCGCGTACTTTCAGTTGCATCAGCGTAACTTCGAGGAACATTAATTCATGTCTTTGGCACAATTTATTCAGGACGCTTGGCAGCAACAGGCCAAATGGCTAGTTGTGCTTAGGCCCTTGTCTTTATTGTACCGTGGTGTGAGTTTGCTCAATCAAAATTTATATCGCTCAGGTATTAAAACCGCTTATACTGCGCCCGTACCTGTGATGGTGATTGGCAATATTACTGTGGGTGGCAGCGGCAAAACCCCTTTGCTGATTCACTTGGTCAAATATCTACAAAGTTTAGATGTTCGTGTTGGCGTGATTAGCCGTGGTTATGGCGGAAAAGGCCCATTTCCAGCCTATGTCAGCATTGACGCTAATGTTGACGTAGTGGGCGATGAACCGACTTTGATTGTGCAATCTACAGGCGTACCGATGGCTGTGGGGCCAAATCGTCAAAAAAGTATTGCATTGTTACTTGCACAGCATGAATTGGATTTAATTATTAGTGATGATGGTTTGCAGCATTTGGCTTTAAACCGTCAATTGGAATGGATTGTTTTAGATAATAATCGTGGTTTGGGTAACGAGAAAATATTGCCCGAAGGTTATTTGCGTGAACCAAAATCTCGATTAGAGCATGCCACGGTGATTGAACATGCAGCGCAACCGAGTTCTGAATTAAATATGCATTTGGCCGTTGCAGCGCCATACTTATTGCATCCCGCACAAGAATTAATTTTTGATCCGACCCAAAATTTTTATGCTGTCGTGGGCATTGGCTTTCCTGAGCGGTTTTATAAAACTTTAGAGTCGATGGGTGTGACCCAATTTCAATGCCATGAGTTTCCAGACCACCATGACTATGAAATTACCGATTTGCAGTTTGAAGATTCGCAACCGATTATTACCACAGAAAAAGATGCAGTAAAGTTATTGCCTCTGTTAAAACAATATCCAGATTTTCAGCGTGAAATTTGGGTTGTACCTGTAGATGCAGTATTGTCATCGGCCTGCTATGTCACCTTACATCAACAATTGAAACAATTGGGTTTAAACCTGCCTGAAAGACCATGATAAGGAAAATTATGAAGCACATTGTTATCCCTGCACGTTATGCTAGTTCACGCCTGCCAGGCAAACCTTTACTGGAAATTCATGGTCGTGCCATGATTTTACGTGTGGTTGATCAGGCAAAAAAAGTGGCAGGTTTTGATGACTTGTGTGTGGCGACCGATGATGCTCGTATTGCAGAATTATGCCGTGCCGAAGGTGTAGATGTAGTGCTGACTTCGGCAGACCATCCATCAGGTACAGATCGTTTAAGTGAAGTGGCGCGCATTAAAGGTTGGGATAAAAACGATATTATCGTCAATGTGCAGGGCGATGAGCCACTTTTGCCTGCGCAATTGGTGCAACAAGTGGCGCAGTTGTTAGAAGCTCAACCTGAATGCTCGATGTCTACGCTATGTGAGCCGATTCAGCAACTAGATGAATTTACTCGCGACAGCATTGTTAAAGTGGTCATGTCTAAACACAATCAGGCTTTGTATTTTAGCCGTGCCACGATTCCTTATGACCGCGATGGTGCAAAAGCAGCGACACCACAATTGCATGCACATGCTTATCGTCATTTAGGCTTGTATGCGTACCGTGTGGAATTGCTACAAGAATATGTGACTTGGGAAATGGGAACATTGGAAAAGCTGGAAAGCCTAGAGCAATTGCGTGTATTGGAAAATGGACATCGTATTGCCATTGCAGTTGCAGAAGCCAATTTACCACCGGGTGTAGATACCCAAGCAGACTTAGACCGTTTGAATGCAATGGATATTGCGCATTTTGAGTAAGTGAAATACCTACCATGCAACGTGATGTAATTGGACAAGTATATCCATGGCAGCAACAAGTTTGGGAAAACCTGACAGGGCGATTTCCCAAAATGGGGCATGGTTTGTTATTTTTTGGCAAACAGGGTTGTGGTAAAGAAGCCTTCGCACAGCAATTTGTGGCTTGGATTTTGTGCCAGCAGCGTGATGTGCAATCACAGCCTTGTGGTGAATGTAGTAGTTGTCAGTGGTTAAAATCAGATACACATCCAAATTATGTCTATATCAGCACCGATGAAGAGAATAAAAAGCAAAACGCGAAAATTAAGATCGAGAAGATCCGTGATTTATTACCTTTTGTCCAGCAAACGGTAGATGGCTGGCGGGTGATTGTGATTGAACCTGCTGAAGCCTTAAATATTGCATCTTCCAATGCGTTGCTGAAAACCCTCGAAGAACCGGGTGATCGCATCGTGATTATTTTGCTGGCAGATCATTATCTTAAATTGCCTGCAACCATTCGCAGTCGTTTACAGCACTTTGCTTTAGACCGGATTGATGCTGCACAGGCTACGGCATATTTGCAGCAACATTTACCTGATGTAGATGCGGAAAAGCAGCAATTATTGATGAATTTATCTAATCAAATGCCGTTGCAGGCTTTACAGTTGGCTCAGGTGGAATGGCTAGAACAGCGTACAGATTTTCTCAAAGACTGGTATAAACTGGTGACGCAAAAAAATATGCCGCTGGCAATCGCAACCAAGTGGAACAAGGCGCTGAGCTTTACTGATTTTAGTCAGATGTTTGAATACTTGTTGTGTGATTTAATTTGTGTCAAGCTAAATCAAAGCATTAAAAATTTGGATTTAAGCACCGCTTTGCAGCATTTGGCTGAACAATATGACTTGGAAAGTCTGTTTGGTTTATATGCAGAATTACAGCAAGCCAAGCCAATGCTTGAGCAAAACGTGCAAAGTAATCTGGTGCTTGATCAGCTATGTATTAAGTTAATGAATATTTAAGGGGAACATGATGCAACCACGTATGGGCGGTATTATTCAGGCCAATATTCCTGATGTCGAAACGCTATATTTAAGTTATATGCCATACGTTGTGGGTGGTGGCTTATTTGTACCCTCAAAACAACCTGTAAAAATGGGTGAAGAAATCTTCGTACTTGCAACTTTGCCTGAACAATCACAAAAAATTCCACTTACAGGAAAAGTCATCTGGATTTCGCAAAAGCAAAATGGCATTAAATTGCAGGGCTTTGGCATTCAACTGAGCGGTGAAAAAGGCGTTTATTACAAATCTGAAGCCGAAAGAATCCTTGCGGGGCTTAAGTCTGACAACCGTAACAGTTACACTATGTAGGTTGTTTGCTTTTAGGAAAAAATCGTGTTTGTAGATACACATTGTCATTTAACGATGTTGGATTTAAGCCCTTATGATGGTGACTTAGATGCAGCAATTGCACAGGCACGCCTAGCGGGTGTGTCTAAAATTATGGGTATCTCTGTCGATTTAGACGATCATATTGCATTGTCAAAAATTGCAGCACGCCATGCCGATGTTGGTTATAGCGTGGGTGTGCATCCTTGTGAAAATGCTGAAAATATGGCGCGTGCCACCACCGAGCAACTGATTGCTTTAGCACAAGCAGACAAAGTCTGGGCTTTGGGCGAAACAGGTTTGGACTATTTTCACAGTACCGATTTTGTCGCAGAGCAAAAAGCCTGTTTTGCACGGCATATTCATGCGTCACAAGCTGTAAAAAAACCTGTGGTGGTACATACCCGTGCTGCCAAGCAAGATACAGTAGATATTATCCGTGCGGAAAAATCGACACATGGTGTATTACATTGCTTTACTGAAGACTGGGCAACCGCCAAAGCGGTGTTAGATTGCGGTTATTATGTGTCGTTTTCAGGCATTGTTTCCTTTAAAAATGCACAAGATTTACGTGATGTGGCTAAGCAAGTACCTTTAGACCGTGTCTTAATTGAAACTGATAGTCCATATTTGGCACCTGTGCCATATCGCGGTAAGACAAATGAGCCAAAATACGTTCCGTATGTAGCCAAAGCCCTAAGTGATGTATATGATAAGTCCTTAGAGGAAATGGCTTTCATAACAACACAAAACTTTGAAAACCTGCTCAAAGGACATTAATTTGCATAGTGGAATGATGCAAAAATTTAATGTTCTGGTGATATTAAAAATTTCCATTGATTGAATAGTGAAAAGAGAGTTTATCGGGTGAAGATGGATCGTCAGGCTCAGTTTCGAGCAAGAGAAACGTTAATTTTCCAAGTGGCAGAGCAGTTGCTTTTGGAAAATGGTGAAGCAGGAATGACCCTTGATGCTTTGGCAGCAGAACTGGATTTGGCCAAAGGTACTCTATATAAACACTTTCAAAGTAAAGATGAACTATATATGTTGCTCATTATTCGTAATGAGCGCATGTTGCTAGAAATGATTAAAGATGCGGAAAAACAGTTTCCTGAACATCTAGCATTTTTTATGCTGCATCACTTACATCATCCTGAACGTACTGTGCTTTTTCATCAAATTGAAGAACGCCTTTCTACAACGGGTGTTGGCATTGGCTTGTTGTTTAGTGAACTATATCAGGTTCGTAAAAGCCGATTACGCATCATTATCCGTATGACTGAACAATATTTGGAATCTATTAATAGTCAGATGGAAGTGCGTGATTATCTGGCTTCAATTTGGGCACTTACGCATGGTGCGGCAGCCATTTTAAACTCAAGTTTCTATCAGCGTTATTTAGGTTCGCGGGATACTTTACGTGTGGCCTATATCGATCAAGCGTTGGCGATGCCCAAACAAGCACAATCTTTCGAGCAATTGAATTAATACGCTATGAACACACCACTGTCTTCGGTTCGCGGTTTTACGCTCATTGAATTGATGGTGGTGATAGTCATTATGGCGATTATGGCATCGCTGGTTTTAATGAATATTGGCGGTGTCGATCAGCGTAAAGCTATGCAGGCGCGGGAAGTGTTTTTATTGGATTTGCGTAAACTGAATCGTGAAGCCAATGATCAAGCGCGTATTTTTGCACTCAATTTGCATCAAGCAACCGATGTTTCACCTGCGCGATATGATGTACTGGAATATCAGCCTTATGCTTCAGAACAACAATTAACCCTGCAAAATAATCAAAAATGGCAAAACTATGGCGAATTTAAAAGCAGAACGTTGCCTGAACAAGTTTCTATCCAAATTTTATCTTTAGAACAAAGCTATCCGAATGCTAACAATAGTGAGTTGCTGCAAGGTAATGCACCCGCACTGATTTGGCTGGGCAATGGTGAAGCCAAACCTGTGCGTATTCAGTTCTATTTAGAACAGCGTCCTGTAGGTGCGGAAATAGAGGTCGATCATTTAGGAAAAATCCATGAAAGCTAAAGGATTTACACTACTTGAAGTTATGGTGGCTTTGGCAATTTTTGCAACAGCAGCTATGGCAATGACCAAAGTGGCGATGCAATATACCCAATACACCGCCAATGCAATTTTAAGAACCAAAGCACAATTTGTGGCTTTGAATGAAGTGGCATTGATGGAAATGAATCGGCAATGGTTAAGTGGAACAGAGTCAAAGCAAGTGACACAACAGGGCGAAACATGGCAAATTGACAAGTCCACACAGCCAACCATTAGTCCGAATGTGCAACGTGTCGATCTTCAAATCAGTTTATATAATCAAGACACAGGACAAGTTGAAGCAGGAGTGACTTCTTTGGTGTTTTTTAATGCCCGTGAGCAGCAATCATGAGTACAAAGAAAGGCTTCACTTTAGTTGAGTTGCTAGTCGCGATTGCAATTTTTGCAGTGCTGTCTGCTTTGGGTTGGAAAGTATTTGATTATCTCGCCAAAGTCAAAGATCGCAATGCGATGCATGAAGCCAATCTAGAACAGTTGCAAGAAAGCTATCAACAAATATTACGTGACACGATGCAGGCTGTTCCATTAACGGCCAATGTCAAAGGGCAGCAACAACCTGCTTTGGTTTTACAAAATGGACGTTTTAATTTCAGTAAAACTGGTGTGACCGATCCCTTGCAGCAGGGTATTTCACCCCATGAGCGCGTAGAATATCAATATCGTGCCGATGAAAAAAAATTGTATCGTTTAAAATATCGTAATTTGCATCAAACGGGCAATGATCAGCCTGAGTCGAGCGTGATGTTGGATGAAGTCGAAGCCTTTGAGATTATGGTATTGAATCCAAATGAATTAAGTAGTTGGCCTGAAAGTAGTGTCGATTCGCAACAAACTGAACAATTAAGACTGCTTCCGAAAGGAATAAAAATAAATTTAACCGTGCGTGACGTGCAATATGAATGGATATTTAGCTTATTGCAGACTGATTTTTTAAAGAAGAAAGACAATTAAAGGCACAATGGCAATGTATTCGAAATCGACTCAGCGCTTAGGTAGCATCATCAAATCACAACAAGGCATCGCCTTGATTACGATTTTGATGTTGGTTGCTTTAGCCACGATTTTGGCAGCGACCATTGCCAAGCGGCAAATGTACACCAGTGAAAATACCGCGTATTTGATGCGTCAAAATCAGGCATTGTTATATGCCAAAAGTGCCGAAGTATTTTTTGCAGAATTACTGCAAGATGATGCTGAAAATGCTGGTCAAGTTGATCATTTACAAGAGAACTGGGCAAAACCGATGCCGCCATTTCCAGTCGAAGATGGTTATGTATCGGGCGTATTGCAAGATGAGTCGGGGAAATTTAATTTAAATAGTTTGCTGACAACCGAAGATCAAGTGAACGAAAAAGCAAAAAAATATTTTGAAAAGCTGTTGCAGCGTGTTGGGCTACCTGCTCAATTAAGTGAAGCCGTGATTGACTGGCAAGATGCAGATGATGAGCCGAGTGGTGCAATGGGTGCAGAGTCGAGTTATTACCAAGGTTTAGCAATTCCTTATTTACCGCCCAATAGCTTATTTCACAGCGCAGAAGAATTAAAACAAGTCCGTGGTTTTGAAGGTACGAAGTATCAGCAAATTGCGCCTTATGTGAGTGCCTTGCCAAAACGGGATACCACTATCAATATTAATACCGCACCTGCTTTGGTTTTGGCGAGCTTAGATGAAAAACTGGATGTGGTTGCTGTGCAAAATCTACTTGATCGTCGTAATGCCAATTTGGAACACTTTAGCAATGTAAACGCTTTGTGGGAGTTAGATGGCTTTCAAGCTGTCGATAGCGCGATACGCAATGAATTTACAGGTTTATTGGGTGTGCAATCCCATTATTTTAAAGCCAAAATTGAAGTGGTATTGGGCGAGCGCAAACGTCAATTTAGCAGTGATTTGGTGCGTAGTGAAAAATCTGTCAATGTTAGTGGGCGAAGTCTGACGCCATTTTAAGTATCATCATTAACCTTGTGCTGCTATTTAGATGTAAATGCATTGCATGTCTGTGCTGAAACTGATCATTACGATTTTTGTCTGGCAATCTGTGGGCTAAAATTGGCTTATTGTTCACGTTTTGCATTATACTTAAAAAGAATATCCCCCAAATATTTTGATGACGTTAAGACCCATGTTAATTCGAAAGTTATTTAAGTTTGAAAATGCGCATATTGTGCGTAATTGCACTTCAGACCGCTGTAAGCGCTCGATTCATGGTCATAGCTATAAAGTAGAATTGTTACTGAAAGCTTCAAAACTCGATCATGGACAAATGGTGTATGACTTTGGTTTGCTTAAAGGTGTAATCAAAGAATTATTTGATGCTTTTGATCATGCCATTTGTTTTTGGGAGCAGGACGATCCTGCATATATTCAAGCCTGCAAAACGTTCAGCGCACGTTGGGTTTCTTTACCAGTATCGCCATCGGCAGAGCAGTTTTCACGTATTTTCTTTTATTTGGCACAGCAAGTTTTGGCATCGACCATCACACAAAATGGGGAGGGTGATGTAGAGGTCTATTCTGTAATTGTGCATGAAACTGATACAGGCTATGCACAAAGCTTTTTGGAAGATATTGAAAATGCGCAGATGGGATTGCTAAGTCTGGATCAAATTCATTTCTCTGAGCAAGTACAGACAGAATGGTCAGACCCACAAATGTATGAAAAATTAAAACAGGGGATGACATTCCAAAACCCGAATGTCGAGTTACAAGTTAAACTTTAAATCACATCATTAGACATCAACAAGGATTGATAGCGGTATGTCTTTTACTGAGCAGCAATATGCGAGCTTAAATAAAGTTCAGTTAGATGAGAGTTGGAAATACAATCTAGCTGAATTTTTATTGAGTCCACAAATGGATGCGCTACGCGATTTTTTGTTGCAGGAAAAACAACAGAATAAGGTGATTTATCCACCAAGTTCACTGATATTTAATGCTCTAAATACCACGCCTTTAAATCAGGTGAAAGTCGTGATTATTGGGCAAGACCCTTATCATGGACCTAATCAGGCACATGGACTTAGTTTTTCTGTACAAAGAGGGGTTGCATTGCCACCATCTTTGCGTAATATTTTCCATGAGTTACATACAGATTTAGGTGTGCCTATTCCAAGACACGGTGATTTAACCCATTGGGCAGAGCAAGGGGTATTGCTGCTCAACAGCGTGTTAACGGTAGAAGCAGGACAACCAACCTCGCACCAAAAGCAGGGTTGGGAAGATTTTACAGATCATGTGATTGATGTGTTAAATCAACAACGTGAGCATATTGTGTTTATTTTGTGGGGCGCGTATGCACAACGTAAAGGACAACGTATAGATCCAAATAAACATCTGATTTTGAAGGCAGCGCATCCATCCCCATTGGCAGCAAACCGCGGTGGTTTTTTTGGATGTAAAGTATTTTCAAAATCAAATAATTATCTTAAACAAAATGGCATTGAGCCTATAGACTGGCAGCTGGACGCATGACACATTCTCCCATTTCTAAAGAATATCATCCGGATTTAATTGTCGAAGAAGCAAATAACGGTTGGCGCATTGTACGTTTGAATCGCCCAAAATCTTTGCATGCTTTAGATGAATCTATTGTTTCTGCATTATTGGCAGTATTTGAAGACTTTCATACCGATGATAGCGTAAAAGCAATTTGGCTAGATTCGACCACACCAAAAGCATTTTGTGCAGGCGGTGATGTGCGTAAATTACGTCAGCTTGTCATTAATGATGAGGTTGCAACTGCCAATAAATTCTTTGAGCAAGAATATGCGTTGGACTTGTTGCTACATAACTATGCCAAGCCTGTTTTAGTGTGGGGTGAAGGTTATGTCATGGGTGGTGGCTTAGGTCTATTTATGGCTGCACCATTCCGTTTGGTGACACCGTATTCACGTTTAGCTATGCCAGAAATTAACATTGGTTTATACCCAGATGTAGGGGCAACTCGTTTCTTGGCTGACCGTGGTGCGATTGGCTTGTTCACAGGTTTAACGGGTTCAATTATGACTGCTGCAGGTGCGTATGGTATTGGTTGGGCAACCCATATTTGTGATGCACAACGCGCTTCTGTATTAGAAAAAGTCATTAATATTGACTGGAATCATTACCCTGCAGGTGACTTCCGTGCCATTGATGATACCTTGAACAGCATGCACCGTCCTGTAGGGCCTGGGCCGCTACAGAATTCTTTGGATGTGATTCAAAGCGTGTGCCGTGGTGTGAGTTTTGAAAGTGATTATGAATCCATCATTGGTCTAAGCGATGCACGTAGCGATTGGTTACGTCAAGCCAGTGAAAACTTGCAAAAAGGTTCACCAACCACAGCAGCTTTAACGTGGTTACTATGGCAATGGGGTAAGAAGGTTCACGCTTGGAATGAAGTGTTTGAACTGGAAACGCAAATTTCAGACTGGAAAATTCGCCACGCAGATTTTGTCGAAGGTGTGCGCGCACGTTTGGTCGATAAAGACCTTGCACCAGCTTGGCAGCAAAATGGGCCAGTGCAGCTCAAAACCATTTTTGCAGACAATCCACCTGTGACGAGCATTGAAAGCTGGAATGAGTTATTGAAACAATACGAGATTATTTAATTCGTATTGATTTTTACTCATATTTAAATGTCAGAACAGAACTATAGTGATGAAGACTGGATGCAGCTTGCCTATGCGCAGGCTGCTTTGGCTGCAGCACAGGGGGAAATTCCTGTGGGGGCTGTCATCGTTAGTCAAAATCAAGTGATTGGCGCGGGTTATAACGCGCCTATTTCCTTACACGACGCAACCGCACATGCCGAAATTGTGGCAATCCGTGCAGCATGTGATCATATTCAAAATTATCGTTTGCCTGAAGATGCCACGCTTTATGTCACACTGGAGCCTTGTACCATGTGTGTGGGTGCGCTCATTCATGCGCGAATCAAACGTGTGGTATTTGGAGCAACTGAACCCAAAGCCGGCTCATTGATCAGTGCTAGAAAGCTTTTAGAGTCAGGCTATTACAATCATATTTTTGAGTATCAATCAGGTTGTTTAGAGCAGCAATGTTCAGCCCAGTTGAGTGATTTTTTTAAGATGCGCCGTGCGCAAAAGAAACAACAAAAGCAGCAATAGTTGATAAATGACCTCCATGATCAAAACCAGTTCTGAGTTTTAGGCTTGATTTGCGTTAAACTAAATCAAACACAACATAGCATTCATCATCAGGGCAAACCATGCACGCTATTCAAATTAAAAAAGAATTTAATGCGCCAGTTGCGCAAGTATTTGAATTACTTTCTAAACATGCAACTTATAATATTGCGTTTGCACCAATGCAAGTGGTGCGCATTAAAGACTCTGCTGACCCTGAACGTCCAGATGGTGTAGGTTCGGTGCGTCGTATGGGGATTGGGCCAATTAAACCTTTGCAAGAGCAAATTACCGTGCTTGAACCGAATCAGCGGATTGAATATAAAATCATTAAAAATCCATTGATCAAACATCATTTGGGTACCATTGAATTTCAGCAAGTGGCAGATCACAAAACCTTGGTCACGTATAGCATTGAGCTACAAGCGCGAGTTCCGTTTGTGAGCAAAGCTATTCTTGCGAAGTTGAAAACTGTAATTAAAATTGGTTTATCCAAACTCGCAAAATCTCTCTAATCATTTCGGAAACAGCATGACGGTTCAAATTATTACCATTGATGGCCCTAGCGGTTCAGGTAAAGGCACACTCGCGGCAAAATTGGCAGCATATTATCAGTTTCATTTACTCGACTCTGGTGCGTTGTATCGTTTGTTGGGTTTGGCGTTACATAAGCAGAATTTGCTAGATCAACTTGATACTGAACTGAGTCAATGCGTTGCCATTGCAACACAGCTCAATATTCAATTTGTGACCCAGCCAGATGGCACACAAGTGTTGCTTGATGGTGAAGATGTCACGCAAACCATACGTACCGAACGTGTGGGGGAATATGCCTCAAAAGTTGCGGCAGTACCTGAATTGCGCACAGCATTACTTGCACGTCAGCATGCCTTTGCCCAAGCACCAGGCTTGGTTGCAGATGGACGCGATATGGCGACCAGTATTTTCCCAAATGCGCAGGCTAAAATTTATTTAACTGCTTCGGCAGAGTCACGTGCACAAAGACGAGTAAAACAGTTGCAGGGTATGGGGCTGGATGCTAAAATAAGCGACATTTTAGCGAATATACAGGCTCGCGACAAACGAGACATGGAGCGCACAGTTGCTCCGCTCAAGCCCGCAGAAGATGCTTACATCATTGATAGTTCTGAGTTGAACATTGATGAAGTGTTTGCATTAATGACGGCTTATGTCGATCAGAAGCTTGCTATTTGCCGCGCTTAACCGCGTGAAATAAACCTATTCAGCGAACGCATAGCTTGATCAGTTCTATACGGACTATGTAGACGCTTAACTAAACCGGCCTTGTCTGATCCAAGACCGCTGACTTTATCAGGTATATCATGACCGAATCTTTTGCAGCCCTCTTTGAAGAAAGCGAATTAAACCTCAACGTTGAAAAGGGTGCTGTCATCCAAGGCGTTGTAGTAAGCATCGACTCTGACTGGGTAACAGTTGATACTGGCCTTAAATCAGAAGGCGTTGTTGACCGCGCTGAATTCTTAAACGAACAACGCGAACTTGAAGTTCAAGTTGGTGACACCGTTGATGTTGTTGTTGAAGCACTTGACAACGGTATGGGCCAAACTGTTTTATCACGTGAAAAAGCGAAACGTGCTGAAACTTGGACTAAACTTGAAAAAATCTTTGAAGACAGCGAAATCGTTACTGGTGTTATCTCTGGTAAAGTTAAAGGCGGTTTCACTGTAGACATCGGTCCAGTTCGTGCGTTCTTACCAGGTTCTTTGGTAGACACTCGTCCTATCCGTGACACAACTCACCTTGAAGGTAAAGAGTTAGAGTTCAAAGTTATCAAACTTGATGCTAAACGTAACAACGTTGTTGTATCTCGTCGTGCAGTTATGGAAGCTGAATCTTCAGCTGACCGTGAAGCGCTTCTTGCTCAGCTTGAAGAAGGTCAAACTGTTACTGGTACGATTAAGAACCTTACTGACTACGGTGCATTCGTTGACCTTGGCGGTATTGACGGTCTTCTTCACATCACTGACATGGCTTGGAAACGTATCAAGCATCCATCAGAAGTGGTTGAAGTGGGTCAAGAAGTTACTGTTAAAGTACTTAAATTTGACAAAGAGCGTAACCGCGTATCTTTAGGTCTTAAGCAATTAGGCGAAGATCCATGGTTAGCGATCATGAGCCGTTATCCTAAAGGTTCTATCGTTAAAGCTCGCGTAACAAACTTAACTGACTACGGCTGTTTCGCAGAAATCGCTGAAGGCGTTGAAGGTTTAGTACACGTTTCAGAAATGGACCACACTAACAAAAACATCCACCCATCTAAAGTTGTTCAGATTGGTGACGAAGTTGACGTTATGGTTCTTGAAGTGGACGAAGAGCGTCGTCGTATTTCTCTTGGTATCAAACAAACTCGTGCTAACCCATGGGAAGAGTTTGCTAAGAACCACGACAAAGGTGAAAAAGTTTCAGGTACAATCAAGTCAATCACTGACTTCGGTATCTTCATCGGTTTACCAGGCGGTATCGATGGCCTAGTTCACTTGTCTGACATTTCTTGGAACGAGCAAGGCGAAGAAGCTATTCGTCGTTACAAGAAAGGTGACACTGTTGAAGCGGTTATCCTTTCTGTAGACGCTGAAGGCAACCGTATCAGCCTTGGTATCAAGCAATTGAACAGCGATCCATTCAACGATTTCTTAGCTGCTAACGAACGTGGTGCTTTGGTTAAAGGTACTGTAACTGCTGTTGATGCTCGTGGCGCAACTGTTAAGTTAGCTGACGAAGTTGAAGCAACACTTAAAGCATCTGAAATCAACCGTGATCGCGTTGAAGATGCAACTAAGTTCTTGGAAGTTGGTCAAGAAGTTGAAGCGAAAATCATCAACGTAGACCGTAAATCTCGCTCTATCAACTTGTCTATCAAAGCGAAAGACGAAGCTGAAGAGAAAGAAGCTGTTGCTAACTTGAAAACTGCAACTAGCGGTCAAGACAATGGTCCTAAGACAATTGGTGACTTGATCAAAGCTCAAATGGGCAACTAAGTTGCGGGTAAACTGTATGGTTAATGTAAATTAGCACATACTTTTTACACAAATACTGTAAACGGTAGCGTAGTATTCAATTATTACGCTACCGTTTTGTATTTAAACAGGTTATTATCAGTTTAGGTAAAAGTAGCTTGATAATTAAAGAGGTCGCAGATGACTACTGAAGCACTTAATAAGTCTGACTTGATAGAACGAATTGCTTTGAAAAATCCACATTTGGCTGAGCCATTGGTGGAAGAAGCTGTGAAGATCATGATTGATCAAATGATTGCATCACTATCGGCAGATAACCGAATTGAAATTCGTGGATTCGGTAGTTTTGCATTGCATCACCGTGAACCACGTGTAGGTCGTAACCCAAAAACAGGTAAGTCTGTAGAAGTTGCGGCTAAAGCTGTACCGCACTTTAAACCAGGTAAAGCACTACGTGATGCAGTAAACGAGTCTGTAAATAAATAAAATTCCTAGGGGTGTTTATGCGTTACGTTCTAGTCGCTATTTTAGTTATTCTATTTGGATATTCTCTGGCATTGGTTTTGCAAAACGGCACTGAACTTTCAGTTGACCTGTTATTTACTCAAGTGCCTGCAATGCGTTTGGGTCTATTGCTACTGATTACATTGGCACTTGGTTTGGTGCTAGGGTTATTGTTGGGCGTGCAGGTTTTCCGTGTATTCCAAAATAGTTGGGAAATTAAGCGACTACGTAAAGATATTGAATACCTACGCAAAGAGCAAATTCATGCAGCTCAACTGGCTGCTGCTGAAGCTGCTGCGCATACTCGTCATGAAAAAACGGTATTAGATGTGCATACTGAAGATCGTTCTTCTAATGCACTTTAATTTGCTCTGTTGACTGAATTGATCATCAACACCTCAAGGTTATCTTGGGGTGTTTTTTTATGTGTGCCTTTGACGAATGGCTGATTATCGCTGCGATGGTGGATAAGCTGTCTTTTTGACTATCTGCTTGGCACGAATCACTTTATAATAGCGACTCTTTGTCAAATCCATAGGTAATTCTCTTGAGTATCATTGTTGCCCTCGATGCTAAAAGCCAATATGACGCCTTAACCATTGCAGAACAATTAGACCCTGCATTATGTCGAGTAAAAGTTGGTAAAGAGTTATTTACCCATGAAGGTCCAGCAGTCGTGAAAGCCTTGCATGACAAAGGTTTTGAGGTTTTTCTAGATTTGAAATTTCATGATATTCCAAATACAACAGCTCAGGCTGTATGTGCTGCAGCAGATTTAGGCGTATGGATGGTCAACGTACATGCTTCAGGTGGTCGCAAAATGATGGAAACCTGTGTGGAGCGTTTAAAAGCAGGGAATTATCAGACGCAACTGATTGCAGTGACTGTACTGACTTCTATGGGGCGTGAAGATTTAAAAGATTTAGGTTTAGATATTGAGCCTTTTGAGCAAGTTCAGCGTTTAGCTAAACTCACTAAAGAAAGTGGTTTAGATGGTGTGGTGTGTTCTGCGCAAGAAGCCAAAATGCTGCGTGAAACCTTAGGGCAAGATTTTGCTTTAGTAACTCCAGGGATTCGTCCTGAAGGCTCAAATGCCGATGATCAAAAACGTATTGTGACTCCCAAACAAGCTATGCTGGATGGTTCTACGCATTTGGTGATTGGTCGTCCAATTACAAAATCTGAAAATCCACGTCAGACTTTGAAAGATATTTTAGCGACGCTTTAATTTTACTATCGCTGACTCTCTAAAAGGGAGATAAGCCCTCTCTCTAACTCTCGCCTAAATAGAGCGCAAACCCTCTCTCCAACTCTCTCCCAGAGGGAGAGAGGACAATTGTTGATTCTTTTTAAATAGCAGCCAATACACTTACAGCAATGGGTGCAAGGATTGACAATACAAATCCACTGACCATGGCATGTGGAATAAAATCGTTGCCACAGGCTTGTTTTACCATGGGCAAAGTGACGTCCATGGCAGTTGCGCCTGCGGCAGAAATTGCAGCACGTGGATAACGCCATCCCAAAATATACATCAGCAATATCGCAAAAATCTCTCTGAATAAATCATTCATTAACGCAATACTACCCAATTCGGCATTGCGAAGTTCTGACACCACAATCCCGCTCATGGAATAAAATCCATAACCTTGTGAGAGCATAAGCAAATCTTGTAGAGCGATGGGGAGCCAAAGTGCGCAAAGTAGTACCCCTGCAACTGAACCGAAAATACAGCCTACGGGCACCATTAAAATTTTCCAATTCAGCCAAGAACGATCTAAAGGCGAATAAGCGAGATCGAGTCCAATCATCCACATAAACAGCAACAGTAAATACCAAGTGTTGATCTGAACTTGGAAATCCATAGCACTAAAAAGTAGATGCAGCACGTAGCCTGCCAAAAGTGCAAAAAAGGCATAACTGATGTTGATGCAGGATTGAATCAACAACTGTAATGAAACTTTGCCTTGCGTTGCTTGCAGCCCCAAACCTTTGTAAAGCAAATAACAACACAGAAAAGCACCAATTGATGTAGCAAATGCAATCTGTAAAGCTGTAGATAGAATATGCGATGGCTGCTGTAGTGAACCGAGCGTTTGTGAAAATTCCATCGCAATTGCAATTAGCAGGATATAGCTAAAATATGGAAGCAGTTGAAACGCAATTTTTTCGATTATTCGAGGGAGGCGTTTTGCCAGTACAAAGCCTAGACATAAACAGCAGAGTAATTGGAAAATCAGCCAAAGAGATTGCATGAGATCAACAGGTGGGAGATAGATAAAAACCTGTTGATTATGCCAGTTTGCTTTTAAAAGCGGTAATTTATGCCGCTTTACTGATTAATCTGAAATCACTCGGATGCAGCGACTTGGTTTTTAGCCAATATTTCCAAGTATAGGTTGGCCAAAGTGCAAAGTTTTTTCCACCATCTTGTTGATACCAACTTACACAGCCAGATTGCCAAACCGTGTTATTTAGCATGTCTTGCACATCGTGGTTAAATTGATCTTGTACTTGATCTTTTACTACAATTGCATTGCTCTGTGATTGTGCCACCAAATCCATCATTTGCAGAATGTAATCGACTTGCGATTCGATCATAAAAATAACCGAGTTATGCGCCAAAACTGTATTTGGCCCAAGCAACTGAAACAGGTTCGGAAAACCTTTGTGGCTAATGCCGTAATAGCTTTCTGCGCCATCTTTCCATGCCTGTTTTAATTCAACGCCATGTTCACCAATGCAGCTAAATGGCTGTAGATAGATACGCGGATCGGTAATAAAGCCTGTGCCATAAATCAGACAATCAATTTTTCGCATTTTACCATCTTTGGTGATGATGCTGTCTGCAGTCAATTCCTGTATTGCATCAGTCACTAATTCGACGTTGTCACGGTTAAAAGTTGGGAAGTATTTATTGGACACTAAAATACGTTTACATCCCATAATGTAGTCAGGCGTGAGTTTTTGTGCCAATTGTTTGTCTTTGACCTGAAAACGAATAAAGGCTTCTGCCAGTTTTTGGGTATATTTCATCACGCTAGGTTGCATGATTGGAATTGCACGTGATTCATTCGACCAATACAAACGCGCACGATGCAATTTTCTAAACCAGTCTGCTTGTTTAAACAGTTTTTTCTCAATATTCAGATATTTGCGTTCATCTCGTGGAATGACCCATGCAGCTGTACGTTGCATGACATATAACTGTTTAACTTGAGGTGCAATTTCAGGAATGTATTGAATCGCGCTGCCGCCTGTGCCAATAGATGCCACAACTTTGCTATTTAAGTTGTATTGATGATCCCATTGAGACGAGTGAAAAACCTTGCCCTGAAACTTTTCAATGCCTTTAATGTGCGGGATTTGTGGCACATGCAGTGGGCCAGAAGCAAAGACTAAATATTGGCAACTCAATTGTCTGCCATCTTTTAACGCAACATGCCATACACAGTCTTTTTCATGGTATTCGGTATGCACCACTTCGCTGTTAAATTGGCAATATTCACGCAGATTAAATTGTTGCACCACATCTTGAATATATTGAAAAATTTCTGGTGCTTCGGCATAGCGTTTTGACCAGTCAGTTTTGGGTGCAAATGACAATGAATACAGATGCGACTGCACATCACAAGCCGCACCAGGGTATTGATTTTCACGCCAAGTACCACCCACTTCATCAGACTTTTCTAAAATCACAAAGTTATGAATATTGCGTTGTAGTAAACGAATCGCCATGGCTAATCCGCCAAAGCCTGCACCAATAATTGCGACTTGATAATACGCTGCTGCATCCTGCATGAAGATATCCTTATATTTATTTTGTTTGATTTGAGTTTGTTTGAGTCAGGATAGAATAAGCCAGCATGCGGTAACATGATCGTGCTGACATAAAAATTGATATTTTCGGCAATTTCTATCTGTGGATGAATCGGGTAAAAAGGATATTCCGTTTCGCACTGTTCATTTTATGAAAAGATCCATACTTGGCTTAATGTATTTAATACAAGGCATGCGTAAAGCAGGCGTTGATGTCGATGCAAAATTGCAAAGTATCGGCTTGCGTGCAGATGCGCTGGATACCAGTTCAATTATTCATCCGAGTTTGGAATGGGATATTCTCAAAGTCATTGGTGAAGATGTAGAGCCTGAAATGGGGCTGTTTATTGGACAGCATTATGCTTTGGCAGGTTATGGTCCTTTATTGATGTTATTGGTGACCAGTCCAGATATTGCCACTGCATTAGAAAAAGGGATTCAATATCAGGGATTGACGCATTTAAGCGGGAAACTAAGTTTACAACATAGCACGCGACATATTGCATTGTGTTATCAACCCAATGATTTACATAGTAGTTTAGGTGTATTACGTGCGCAGTGTGAAATTTCAGGCACATTCAAATTTATTCAAGACCTATATAAAATGATGGGAATGAGTGCGCCACGTATTCGCATAGAATTGCCATTTGTACAGCCGCAGCAAAGTGAAGTTTTGCAAACTTTTTATGATTATTACGGTCAAGATATTGTTTTTAATCAATCACAAGCAGCATTTTGGTTTGATGATGCAGTTCTCACAGCACGTATTCCCTCTGCCGATGCAGTCACTTTTAGCAGTTTTGAAGCCAAGTGTGTGATTGAGTTAGAGCGACTTAAACTTGAAGATGATGCGCCTTCGGTAGTGCAGCGCGTAAAAGATTATTTGGAGTTACAACAGGGCAGTATGCCGAGCATGGCAGAAACAGCACATGCTTTGCAAATTCCTGAACGGACATTGCGCCATCAACTGCAACAACTGAACACCAGTTATAAACAAATTCGTGAAGATCTCATCAAAGATAAAGCATTGCGATTAATTGAATATCAGGAATATTCAATTGAAATGATTGCAGAGTTACTTGGTTATTCAGAACCCGCAGCATTTAATCATGCCTTTAAGCGGTGGTTTGGACAAAGTCCACGCCAATATACAAAATAGCCTAAGTATTTTGCAAACTATGCCAAAGTGCTATATCTCGTGATTCGATCTTCGTTATAATCTATTTGCCCAAATAAGTACTGATGAATATGTCTGATTTTAATTCGCCACAAACCACAGCCTTTACTCCATTATCGCCTGCGGAGCGTTATGCACAAGCGTTAGCCTCTGGACAATTTATGCCAGATGATGCGCAGGCGCAGGCTGTACACGAACTTGAGCGTGTGTGGCAGGAATTAATTCAACGCTATAAAGCATCAAAAAAAGCGTTCCGCCGTTTCCGCCGCCAAACAGCACCACAGGGTGTTTATATGTGGGGTGGTGTAGGTCGTGGTAAAACATGGCTCATGGATCAGTTTTACGACTCGATTCCATTTAGACGTAAAACACGTATGCACTTTCACCACTTTATGCAGCATGTGCATCGTGAACTGAACAAACTTTCAGGGCAGCGTAACCCGCTCGATTCTGTTGCAGACCAAATTTATAAAGATGCAGTGGTGATTTGTTTCGATGAATTTTTCGTATCTAACGTGACTGATGCGATGATTCTGAGTGACTTGTTCCAAAAATTATTCCATCGTGGCATTACTTTGGTGGCAACATCTAACATCGCCCCAGACGGTTTATATAAAAATGGTATCCATCGAGATCGTTTTATTCCAACCATTGAAATGGTCAAAAAACATTGCCAAGTGCTAAATGTCGATGCTGGTGTAGATTATCGCTTACGTGTTTTGAAACAGGCGCAATTATTTAAATCGCCTTTAACGCATGATAATCAAAACTGGATGGCACAGCGTTTCAGTGCTTTGAGTAATACACAACATTATTCTTCTGAGCCAATTATTATCAACCAACGTATTGTTGAAACAATTGCGCATACTGAAGATGTGTTGTGGTGTGAATTTTCAGAACTGTGCTTTAAACCGCGTAGTCCTGCAGACTTTATTGAAATTGCCAACATCTACAACACGGTTTTGGTGAGCAATGTACCGCATTTAACAGACTTCTTGTCTGAAGGAACACGTCGTTTTATTTATTTGGTCGATGAATTTTATGATCGTGGTGTCAAGTTATTACTGACTTCTGAAGATTCGATTATTGAAATTTATCAGGGCGAAAAACTGGCATTTGAAATTGAACGCACACGTTCACGTTTATTGGAAATGCAGTCTGATGATTACTTAAATGAAGAACATCGACAGATACAGGCCACCGAAGCCAAACATCAAATCAGTTGATCTTTTAAGCGCCTAGAACTAGGCGCTTTTTTATGATAGAAAAGATGTGACTGTTGGTTTTATCGACATTTTGTCATAAACATGGCTTAATCTTGAAGGGTTGCAATAAGACTGACGTCGATTTTTACAACAAAATCTGAACTTAAGTCTAATTTCGACATTTCAAAAACTTTATACACTGTAAAAGTGTATTTAGATGAGTAATAGTGTCGTGTTTCTGATCAGGATTTATGATGATTGTTGTCATTCATCTTGTAATAAATGATCGTTATTTTGAAATGTGATAATACTATTCAGCTAAATATAAATCAGTATACTAGAATCTCTTGTATAAAAAGTAGCAATATCAGGAAAGACAATGACTGCACGTATTCAAAAAGGCAAGTTAGCGATTGCTAAAGAACTTTACGATTTCATCGAAAATGAAGCATTACCAGGTTCTGGTTTGGACAGTGATACATACTGGAAAAACTTTGAGCAAGTCGTTGTCGATCTTAGCCCTAAGAACAAAACATTACTCGCAAAGCGTGATGAGCTTCAGGCTAAAATTGATGAATGGCACCGCAATAATACATTTGAATTAGAAGCTTACAAAGCTTTCTTGACTGAAATTGGCTACTTATTACCAGAAGTAGAAGATTTTCAAATTACCACCGAAAATGTTGATGAAGAAATCGCATTATTGGCTGGTCCACAGCTCGTAGTACCTGTACGTAACGCACGTTATTGCTTGAACGCAGCAAACGCACGTTGGGGTTCGTTATATGACGCACTTTACGGTTTTGACGTTATTTCTGAAGAAAATGGAGCAGAAAAAGGTAAAGGCTACAACCCAGTTCGTGGTGAAAAAGTAATTGCATTCGCGAAAAACTTCTTAAATGAAACTTTCCCATTGGCGCAAGGTTCACATGCCGACGCGACTCAATATGCTGTAGAAGCAAACAAACTTGTTGTTCGCCTAAAAGATGGTTCTACAACAACTGTTACGGATAGCTCTAAATTCGTTGGTTACAATGGCGAAGCTTCTGCACCAACTGAAATCGTACTGAAAAATAACGGCCTGCACGCAGTCATCCAGATTGATGCAAACAGCCCAATTGGACAGACAGATGCAGCTGGCGTGAAAGATGTTGTGCTTGAAGCGGCTGTAACGACGATTCAAGACTTGGAAGACTCTGTTGCAGCAGTTGATGCTGAAGAAAAAGTTGAAGGCTACCGTAACTGGTTAGGCTTGATGAAAGGTACGCTTGAAGAGTCTATCGAGAAAAATGGCAAGACCATTACCCGTAAACTAAATGCTGACCGCACCTTCAAAAATGTTGAAGGCGGTGAGACCAAGGTTCATGGCCGTTCATTGATGCTGCTTCGTAACGTGGGTCACTTGATGACAAACCCGGCGATCCTTGTAGATGGCGAAGAAATTTATGAAGGCATCATGGATGCATTGGTCACTCCATTGCTTTCTGTGGCTGATATCCGTGGTGAGAACACGATCAAGAACTCACGTACCGGTTCTATGTATATCGTTAAGCCAAAAATGCACGGTCCAGAAGAAGTAGCATTTGCGGTTGAGCTGTTTGAACGTGCTGAACAAGCGCTTGGCTTACCTGCTAAAACCCTGAAAATCGGTATCATGGATGAAGAGCGTCGTACCTCTGTTAACCTGAAAAACTGTATTGCTCAGGCGAAAGACCGTACCATCTTTATTAACACCGGTTTCATGGATCGTACAGGTGATGAAATCCATACCTTCATGGAAGCAGGTCCATTTGTTCGTAAAGGCGAAATCAAAGGCCAAAAATGGTTCCCAGCTTACGAAAACCGTAACGTCATGGTAGGTCTACAAACAGGTCTACGTGGTAAAGCACAGATTGGTAAAGGCATGTGGCCAAAACCAGACATGCTGTTAGACATGTACAAAACCAAGACTGAACATCCTGAAGCAGGCGCAAGCTGTGCATGGGTTCCGTCTCCAACAGGTGCAGTGATTCACGCGATTCACTACCATCAAATTAATGTAGCAAACCGTCAGCAAGAATTGCTTGCAACTGAAGCATTGCCTTTAGATGATTTGTTAACTCCACCTCTTGCAACTGATACCAACTGGTCTAAAGAAGAGAAACTAAAAGAACTGGAAAATAACTGCCAAGGTATCTTGGGTTATGTCGTTCGTTGGGTTGATCTGGGTGTAGGTTGTTCTAAAGTTCCAGACATCAATGATGTGGGCCTGATGGAAGACCGTGCAACTTTACGTATTTCTTCTCAGCACGTTGCCAACTGGTTACGTCACGGAATTGTAACGCGTGAACAGGTTGAAGAAGTAATGCAGCGCATGGCGAAAATTGTAGATCAACAAAATGCTGATGATCCACTATACACGCCTATGTCTAACGACTTTGCTAATAACATTGCATTCCAAGCTGCATCTGACTTGATCTTCAAAGGTGGCGAGCAACCTTCTGGTTACACAGAGCCACTTTTACACGCAGCGCGTTTAAAGTTAAAAGGTTATACAGGTGATTAATCCTTTAGGATTTGATTTACTGATTGTGTAATACAAACAAATGAGCCTCTTCGGAGGCTTTTTTGTTGCCTGTATTTTGCTTATGGTTTTTTGAAAATTTTGCAGCTGAATAGTTACAGGATGTACTTGCTGCTAGAAAAACATCAAGCTGCGGAGTAGAGTGAAAGTCATATATAAAAAGTAGCGCAAGGACAAATACATGCCAGCATATCAAGATTTGAATCAACAATTTATTGGCGGCAAGTGGTCGGTTGGGACATCTACTAAAACCATTCCAAACTTGAATCCATATCATCAAACTACAATTTTTGAGATGCAGGGCGCCAGCGTGGTAGATGTTGATAGTGCCTATAGTACAGCGCAAAAAGCTTTTGATGAACAATTGATTCAATCCACAAGTCTGCGTCAATACATCATTAAGAACTTAGAGCAAGTCATTCAGCAACGACGCGAAGAAATTATCCAGTGGCTGATTGATGAGTCGGGCAGTACCCGTTTAAAAGCCAATATCGAAGTCGATGCTGCTTTAGGGATTATTCAAGAAGCTGCACAATTTCCCGAGCAAATGACCACGACGCAACTGGAAAGCAAAGATCCGAAAGTCCGTAGTGTTGTTTTGCGTAAACCTTTGGGTGTTATTGCTGTGATCAGTCCGTGGAATTTCCCTTTCCATTTGTCTATGCGTTCAGTGGTTACAGCGATTGCTTGTGGTAATAGTGTAGTGCTCAAACCTGCCAGTGATACGCCAGTCACAGGTGGAACTATACTCGGTAAACTGTTCGAAGAAGCAGACTTGCCTGCAGGCGTACTCAATGTGGTGGCGGGTGCGAGTCGTGAAATTGGTGATTACTTTGTTGAGCATGTAACTCCTAAAATGATTTCATTTACAGGCTCTACAGAAGTTGGACAGCATGTAGGGCAACTGGCCGTTGCGGGTGAGCATTTAAAACGTGTCGCCTTAGAACTCGGTGGCAATGCACCTTTAGTCATTTTGGATGATGCAGATATAGATTTGGCCGTAGAACTAACTGTGATGGGGCGCTTTTTGCATCAAGGTCAAATTTGCATGAGTACCAATCGGGTCATTGTCGATCAGTCTATTTATGCAGCCTATCTTGAAAAATTGTTAGCAAGTGTGTCGCAATTAGTAGTAGGTGATCCGAATAAAAATGACACCTTGATTGGGCCAATTATTAATGCAGAACAGGTGAAAAAGCATCAGCATATTATTCAAAAAGCACAGGCGCAGGGTGCAGAATTGGTTTATGCGGGCGGGGTTACGGGGAACTTAGTTGCACCACATGTTTTTGTGAATGTCGCTGCCGATTCAGAAATTGTACAAAATGAAAGTTTTGGACCTATTTTACCGATTCTCAAAGCAGCAGATACCGCACATGCCTTACAGTTAGCGAACGATACACGCTATGGTTTATCTGCTGCTGTATGCACTACAAATGTAGAACGCGGTGCAGAATTTGCAGCACAGTTTGATGTTGGAATGACACATATTAATGGTATTACCGTTGCCGATCATGCCAATGCACCGTTTGGTGGTGAGAAAAACTCAGGCTTAGGTCGTTTTAATGGGCGCTGGATATTTGAAGAATTTACCCGCACGCATTGGCTGACATTGCCAGCTTAACGGTAATTATTTGTCCTGCGTTTTGTTTGAGTAAGAAGGAATGCGTGGGTGCGCACTTACTGTTCATGATCAAAACGCATAATATAGTGCGTGTGTCTAATCATCCAATTTGTATATGTGTGCCAATTTTAAACCAATAAGCATAGCGCAATTATCTGCATTAGGTCTGCCTGAAATTCCGTTTGAATATGCTGAAGAAGCGTATCCAAATTCGAGTGTGCCACTATTGTTTAAGTCTGAACAAGGTTTAGAGTGGCGCTCGGTGAATTTTGGCTTGATTCCCAAATGGGCGGAAGACAGAAGTATTGCGCAAAAAACCTATAATTGCCGTAACGAAACTTTATTAGAAAAACCAAGTTTTAGTGAAGCTGCTTATAAGTGTAAATTTGGCGCGATTGTTGTGTCAGAATTTTATGAATCCAAATATATAGACAGTAAACCGCAGCGTTGGGGTGTACGTCGTAAAGATGGACAGGCCTTTTTTATTGCAGCACTGTATGAAATTTGCCGTTTAAAGGATGGGCAAGGCACGGAAGAAATTGTCCGTTCTGCGAGTATGATTACCATGGACGCAATTGATCACGCGATGATGAAGGAATTTCATGAGCCTGGGCCAGTCAAACGTTCTGTTATTGTTATTCCACATGCACGTTTAGATGAATGGCTAAGTTTGAAAACACCGAACATACACAGCTTTGTGCAGGGCTTTCCTGTAGACGAGTTTGAGTGTTCACATGTACCAAAAGCAAAGATCGAAAAAGTAAGCCCCCAGCTCAATTTTTTCGATCTTTAAGTACATCTTGTGCTTATATAGGATAAGAACAGATGTGGAACAATAACGTGATGTTTAGCGTGCTAAATTATTAAAAATATGACGTAAACTTTCCATCATTTTTTCAATTTGTAGTGGAGTTAAACCATCAAATGACTGCTCTAAAACAACGCTAGTCAGATCATTAATTTTGTTGGTCATCTCATTACCTTTTTCAGTAAGCACGACACGAGTGATACGCGCATCATCATCACAAGAATAAGTTTCAACCAAACCTTCATCTTTTAAACGATAAACAATTTTAGTTGTAGTTGACATTTTTGACACCACCATGTCTGACAAATCAGACACACTCGCATGTGCTTTTGACCTTAATGCCAATAAAATACGACGGCGAGAATTATCTAAACCATACTTTTTAAGTGCCTGATCGACATTCTGTACATATTGAGCATGTACTTGTGTGACCCAATAATACGGAAATTGTTCAATATCATATTGGTCGGCGGATGGTAGAAATTTTGAATATTTCTTGGACATTGCATATTCCCTGCATTGTTTTAATTGTATTTTTGATATTTCACATTTTATGTGAAAACTCATGTGCTTAGCAAGATGCTTTCAGTGGCTAAAATTTGGTTGAAATCTGACGAAATATGATGAATCTCGATTTAGAAGCTGGCTTTGAAATGGCTATTTTTCCAAGCGCGTAGGCATTTGTTTAAGTTCAATCCATATTCATGTGTCATATCAATTAATCCTATAGAATTGTTTTAGTTTGGATTAGTAGTGAGTTATCTGGTTTTATAAGTTGAATTATCAATTTAACCATCAACTTAGGCTGCATTTTAGTTAAAAAAATACATTTGTACACTTGGCTTTTAGGTAAAAGTGCGGGTTATTGCGTTGAATTTTGCAAAAAAATTATAAGCTTTGGTCTAATCTTTTAACAATAGTTGTTTTTTATCAATATTTTAAGTTTAGATTAAAGTGTGGGTTGGCTTACAGTTGTAATCTATGACTAATGCGTCTAAAAATACATTACAATTCATTTGACATTTTTAATCCATTCTCACGGCTTTTGTTTGGCTGTCATCGCTCTAAAAAAATTAAGAATGTGAAAAATAAAGTAAAAACCATCTTATAGATCGTACTGTTTAGTTTTATTCAAAAAAATTAAAAATTTAATTACAAATGTTCAAGATTGTGCATAATTAAGCTATCTATTGCTAAAAAGGTTACTTTTATGGATCCGTCGCCGTGCGCAGGTCTACTTTATATTTCGATTTCTGCTAACTATCTCGGAGCTATGAACTAATGGAGTTTTTATTAGATCCGGGAATATGGGTTGGTTTAATTACACTTATTATTCTAGAAATCGTATTAGGTATTGATAACCTAGTCTTTATTGCAATTCTTGCAGAAAAATTACCCCCAGAACAGCGTGATAAAGCCCGTGTGATTGGCTTATCTTTAGCGTTGTTTATGCGTTTAGGATTGTTATTTGCAATCTCTTGGTTGGTTACTTTAACCGAACCGTTAATTACCTTATTTGAAAAAACCTTTTCAGGGCGTGACCTCATTCTCTTGGGTGGCGGTTTGTTCCTCGTCTATAAGGCGGTAGGAGAGTTGCATGAGAAGATGGAAGGCAAACCCGAAGTCAAAGTCACGACCAATGTGGTTTATGCAAGTTTTGCCGCAGTTGTAGCACAAATTGTTGTTCTAGATGCAGTTTTCTCTTTAGACTCAGTTATTACCGCAATTGGCATGGTCGACAACATCTATGTGATGATGGTTGCCATGGTGGTTGCAATGTTGGTGATGTTACTTGCATCTAAGCCATTAACTGCTTTTGTGAACCGTCATCCAACAGTGGTGATTTTGTGTTTAAGCTTCTTACTATTAATTGGTATCAGCTTGATTGCAGAAGGTTTTGGCTTCCATATCCCTAAAGGTTATATCTATTCGGGTATTGGTGTTGCGATTGCTATTGAAGCGTTTAACCAATTTGGTCAGCGCAATGTTGCAAAACATGAAGCAAAAATTCCGTTACGTCACCGTACTGCAGATTCAATTTTAAAATTGATGGGGGGGCGAGTTGAAACCAGTAGCCCTGATTTGCATAACGAAGCGCAAGAAGCGTTTGCAGATGAAGAACGCTACATGATTGGTGGTGTCTTGACTTTGGCAGAGCGTTCAGTCGCATCAATTATGACGCCACGTAGCCAAATTTCATGGGTCGATATTGAAGATTCACCTGAACAAATCCGCGAACAGATTCTATCTGTACCACACAGCTTATTCCCAGTGTGTCGTGGTAGTTTAGATAAAGTCATTAGTATTGTACGTGCCAAAGAGTTGTTGGATGTATTGGACGAAGAAGAAGAGCTTAAAGCTTTAATTAAACGTCAGCGTCCAATTTACATTTTTGAAAAAATGAAAGTGATTGATGCGATCAATACGTTACGTACCTCTAAAGGTTCTTTGGTTTTAGTCAGCGATGAGTTTGGTAATGTTCAAGGTTTGATTTCACCGCTTGATGTGTTTGAAGCGATTGCAGGTGAATTCCCTGATGCAGACGAACAGTTAGATTTGGTTAAAACCAATGAAAACGAATGGAAAGCAACAGGTATGCTGGATTTATACCAGCTTGAACTTGAACTGGGTATGATGGATCTGATTGAAGAAGATGCAGGCTACATTAGCGTTGCAGGTTTGATTTTAGATAAAACCCAAGGTGAAGTTCAGGTCGGCACGCAGTTGGATTATCAAGGTGTGCACTTTGAAGTGACAGAACTTGATGGTAACCGTATTAAAACTGTGATGATTCGCTTACGCTAATTACTAAGCTTTGAATTAAATCACTCAAAAAGCTCTACCGAAATGGTGGAGCTTTTTTATGGTGTAATAAAAAGATTGTGATGTTTCATCCTGAAAATGTGTATCAGCGATAAGTCTGGATTTTAAAAGCTGAACATGAAATGTGGCATGGAATAGAAAAAAAGAAACAACCAAACAGGATTACAAATTTGGTTGCTTAAACAGGGAAAAGAAAAAGCGAGAAACTAAAACAAATGTTTAATTTGTATGTGACTTCGCCACTAAAAATTAAACTGCCAATTGATTTTCAATCACATTCCATAAATTTCGATGTGACTTTTTAAACATCGCCATATGCCCAATGGCTTTATGCTGATAACGCTTTGGTTTAAGTTCAATCATATTAGTCGATGCATGGGGATAGAGACGGAGTAAATCTTTCACATTGGCTTCGGTGGCAATCTCATCATCCGAACTCCAAATAGCAGTAATCGGGCAACGAATTTCATCGTGATAATGCTGTGAAACTGTTTTGCCTATAGCATTGATGACATAGCCGGGTTTGCTACAAAATTGTGCCCATTGTTGGGCCACATTTTTAGGTAGGTTTTCGCCCATGCCAATTGCATTGGTTGGGCCATAACCATGTGTGATTCTGGCAAGTGGAAAAATAACTTTAAACATCACAGGGGCAAGTAGGCGAGTACGACCTTTTAAACCTTTTGTGTGGCCTGTAGAGCCTGAAACAGCTACGACTTTTGCCACTTTATGATATTCAGGATTAATCCCCAGTAATTGTCCGCCTGCGCTGTGTCCCAATAAAACCACTTGTTCAGCTTGCGTTTTTTGCAGCAAAGTATTTACTGCTGCAGGAATATCTAACTGCCCCCAATCAACAATACTGGCTTCACATTGTTTCAATGGTTCGTGTAACGAATCACCAATACCACGAAAATCAAAACACAGCACAGCATAGCCTTGTTCATTTAGCCATGTGGCAAAAGCGTGATAAAAATTCTTGGTAATGCCTGTCGCGGGACAAATCAAGACGGGTAGACGCTGTGCTTGTGTATATTGATTTGGATAATAACGGGCAGCGAGGGCATAACCATCTGCACATATAATATTTAAGCTTTCAAATGTGCTCATAATGTTTTAAGGATGATGAGAATAAAGTTACTTTACACGAGTTCCAAAAAGAAACTTGTATTTATTCTGACTCTAAAGTCAAGCTTAGTAGTCTGCGAGTGTAGTTAAATAGCCACACGAAAAATAAAAGAGTGTTAAACATGGAAAGTTTATCTTTGGCAGTGCGCCTTGCGATTATTTTCAGTGGAATATTTTTGTGGGTGGGGATGCTTACAGGCGTGTGGAAATATTGGCAAATTCGTGCTTCTGCCCAAGCGCGTGCTCATTATTATGTGGATATCGCACATCGCAGTAGTTTGTTATATGCACCTGCAAGTTTAATTTTAGCGGTCTTGGCTTATTTTTGTATTTGGGATGCCACTGTAATTTTAATTTGTGTGATTCTAAATTTAGTATTTTTTAGCTTTTCTATTCTGAGTTATATCTTGCATGGATTGCTTAAAGATACCACTAATCAATTTAAACAACCGCATCAAATTGCAGCATGGACATTGCCAAGTTGGTGCATGAGTTTGGCGATGCTGTTATTGATTGTGGCTGAATTGGGTGGGACTAGTGTGTTATTGCTTGGCGCAATCTATGGATTGTTGTAATTCTAATTGCTCAGTTTAATTTTTTCTTGGTAGCCCGTAGAAGATTTTGAGATTTTTGCTGTAGATCAGGAATGATGATTAGAATCTACTTTTTGAGTTTGGCGGCAGAGGAGTGATCCATCTGCCGCAAAGTGAAAGCGAAAAAGCTAAAATGAGTGGGTGCTAGGGTAAGATTAATGAACTTCTACGTTTTTATGTTCACGAAACTTTTGGTCAATGGATGTCCAAATCGCAAAGGCTATACATACCAATAAGGCATATAAAAAATAGGTTGGTTTCAAGTTGCCTTGAATTGAGCCTTGGAGCAATAGGGTCAGCATCAGTGCAAAAGTGGTGCTTAAAAAAGTAACTAGATTTTGGTTAGCCTTCAGAGCGTTAATGAAGACTTGCGTATTGAAATGTGAAAACATCTCCATCCCTCCTTGTTATAAATCACTAAAATCAGAGCATTTTAGTCAGATTGGTTTTATTGTTCTACCTTGTTCAGCAAACTATTTCAAGCCCTTATAGTCATATTTTGATAAAAAACATCATTTTCATATGAAATACTACTATTTGTTATCATTTATTTACAAAATAATAAAAAGTAGTGTGTTTTTTAAGCCATTTAAATACGATTTCAATCGTACTTGCATATTTTATGCCAGCTAATTTTGAGGGCGACTATACGACTTTAGCGTTAATTTGAGCTCTGCTTAAAATGGGTGAATGATTTATTTTGTTTTAGTTTTTTATTGAAAATATTTTAATTTCATTTGTTTATTTATACCAAATAATTATTTGGGTTGCTATTATCATGACTGATAAATTGCCTTAAAAAGAGGCAGTTTTAGCACAAGAAACAATAAGTGCGGGTTTGGGTAAAACCTGACAATTATTGTCTAACTTAAATTCGTATTTGGATAAAACACGACTTTAATACAATACAGCTCGAAAATAGAGCATGACTTGAAAAAATAGCCGAGCTCGAAGTCCGTACTGGCTATTTTTTCATTCGATCATGAATTGCAGCGAATACAAAAATCAGTAATGCAGGAATCAACCAAGCGAGGTTTTGTTCACTCAGGGGAAAATTGGTCAGTGTGGTTGGCAAGAATCTAGCTAAGTCTGCGGCCTTCATTGCATCAATGATGCCAAAGAGCAATGCAACTGCGGCAGTAGGTGCAATCACGCGGGTTGGAATACGGAATAATCCCCAGAAAAAGCTGAGTAGAATGACCACAATTGCAGGTGGATAAATCGCGCTTAAAATAGGCACTGAAACTGCAATGAGTTTGGTGAGTCCAAGATTGGAAATAACAAAGGCAAAGCCCACTAAAATAAATACCCAACGGCGATAATGAATTTTAGTAATTTGCTCAAAATATCCAGCACATGCGCATGTCAGTCCAATTGCCGTAACCATGCAGGCAATAAAAATCATTGCAGCTAAAAATACCGAGCCAAATCCGCCAAAAGCATGTTGCACATAGGCATGTAAAATGACTGCACCATTACTGGCATTGGCGGCAACATCGTGACTGCCCATCCCCAGTTTAAATAGGCTTAGATAAACTAAAGTTAAACCGATCCCTGAAATTAAACTTGCCCATACCGCATAGCGGGTGATGAGTTTTTTATCAGTTACGCCACGTGAACGAATCGCATTAATAATCACAATCCCGAATACCAATGCACCTAAGGTATCCATAGTGAGATAACCGTTAATAAAGCCTTCAGATACAGGACTGTTCACATAATTGTGAATGGCAGGTGAAATTGTACCTGTCGGAATAATAAATGCAGTGATGCCTAAAATTAGTAATGACAGAATTTTAAGCGGGGAAAGTACATAGCCCACTGTATCTAAAATTTTGTGTGGATACAGTGAAACTAACATCACCAAGGCAAAATAGATGGCGCTATAAATGAATAAGGTGCTCGCGGAATCGCCAAAATAGGCAGAGAAACCAATTTCATAAGATACGGTAGCGGTACGTGGTGTGGCGAAAAGCGGGCCAACCGCTAAATAACAGACGACTGTTAAAATTAAGCTCGCGATTTTGCCTAAAGGCGAACTTAAAATTTGTATAGAACCTTCGACACGTGACAACGCCATAATGGTAATCACGGGTAAGCCAACTGCGGTAATGAGAAAACCGAGCGCAGCAAGCCAGACGTGCTCGCCCGCTTGCTGTGCCACGATAGGTGGGAAAATAATATTACCTGCACCAATAAACAGCGCAAAGGTCATAAAACCCAAGGCAATAATATCCCGTGTGCGTAAATTCGTCATGGGAGAGAAATAAGATGTAAACAAAAGAAAGCGATTTTAGTAGATCGAGCTATGATTTTCTAATTTATTTTATAGGTCATATGAATATTTTTTATGATATGTGTTTGTAGGCTATTTTAATCTTCACTATAAAAATTAAATAACTTACTGTTTATCTGATGTATTTTTGAAAAATGCTGATCCCACATAGTATAGATGGCTTATCTAGTATAAGTTTTGGTTGCTATTTTAAATGCGCAGTTCTTAAACAAAACTGTTGGTCGCATGACGATGGATACTTGTTTGGCAGCTTGAGCTGATTTTACAAGCCGAAAGGGTTAATAACTGCTAGTTGAAATCTACCTATTTCTATATTATTATATACAAATGAGTGGATATGTTAGTATTGGCGTTGCAGCTAAAACACTGGGTGTTTCCATCCAAACCCTAAGAAGATGGGATGAGGAAGGCACTTTAGTCGCAGATAGAACCCCAAAAAATCACAGACGTTACGATCTAAGCAAGATCACACCTGAACTTATCCATGATCTATCAATTCAGAACAGCCGAAAAACTATTGCTTATGCAAGAGTATCTAGTCACGATCAAAAGGCTGATCTTGAGCGACAAAAACAAGTTTTGGAAATGTACTGTGCCAAGCAGGGATGGACATTTGAGATTATTAGTGATTTAGGCTCAGGGATGAATTATCACAAAAAAGGGCTTAAGGCTCTTTTGGATGGAATTATTAATAATGAAATTGGTCGATTGGTTTTAACCCACAAAGATCGATTATTACGTTTTGGTGCTGAATTGGTTTTTGCTTTATGTGAAGCTCGGAATGTTGAAATTGTAATTATTAATCAGGGTGAAAATTTGAGTTTTGAGGAGGAACTGGCTCAAGATGTCCTGGAAATTATCACTGTATTTTCAGCACGATTATATGGAAGCCGAAGTAAAAAGAACCAAAAGCTAATACAGGCGGTCAAAGAAGCACTATGAGTCGATTTATACGAGGGCATATCATTGAATTGATGCCCAATAATAAACAAGCAAGCCATTTTGCTCAGGCAAGTGGTGTTGCTCGTTTGTCGTATAATTGGGCTTTAAGAGAGTGGCAGCGACAATACAAGGCTGATAAGGAATATCGAGATCAGTGTGAGTATTATGATGTTGCGGTGAATGAAATGCTTCTTAATAGACCTAAAGAGAGTAAATTAAGAAAGCACCTAAACACTTTTAAATTTGAAAAATATCCTTTCATGAAGAAAGTGACTAAGTGCGCACCACAGTTGGCGATTAAGCAGTTGGGTAGTGCTTTTGATAGATTTTTTAACGGCAAATCAGGATACCCCAAGCCAAGAAAAAAAGGCAAGGATGACCGTTTTTCATTATCAAATGATCAATTTAGCGTAAAGGGTCGGTCTATTAAAATCCCTAATTTGGGTTGGGTGAAAATGACTGAGAATCTGCGCTATAAGGGTAAAATTCTCTCGGCCAAAATATTTAAACAAGGTGGTAAGTGGTTTGTATCAATCGCTGTCGAACTCACCCAGATCGAAAAGCTTAAACCGAAAACAGGTTTAAGTATCGGTGTTGATTTGGGTGTCTCTAATCTTGCCACCCTTTCAAATGGTGAGGTTATTCCTTCTAACGCACCACTTAAAAGACAGCTTGCAAAACTAAGGCGACTCAACAAGTCTTTTAGTCGTAAGAAAAAAGGTAGTCAGAATCGAGAAAAAGCAAAATCCAAGCTATCTCGCCTGCACTATAAAATTGCCTGTCTACGCAAGAATAATCTTCATCAAGTCACAACGGATTTGGTAACACGTTTTGATGTGATTGCGATTGAAGATTTGAATGTTAAAGGCATGTTGAGGAATCGTAAACTCGCAAGAGCTATATCCGATATGGGTTTTTATGAGTTTAAAAGGCAGTTGATTTATAAAGCCAAACAGCATGGAAAATCGGTACTTTCGGTTGGTCGATTCTTCCCAAGTAGTAAAATGTGTTCGTGCTGTGGTGAATTAAATCAATCTCTCACACTTTCTGCGCGAGAGTGGAAGTGCTTAGTTTGCCAAACCATCCAAAATCGTGATGTTAATGCATCAATTAATATCCTGCGATATGCGGATAAAGATTTAATCACTGCATAAGTGGTGATTAAGGCGGTGAGTTACACCGTGACAGCCTATGGAATTGAGGTAATCCCTAAAGCAAATGTTTTAGGTTCTTGATGGTGAAGTAGGAATTAAACATCAAACCCACATTGAGTAGGTTTGAGTAGGTTTTAAATAACGGCTATAATCTCAGGCTTCAGGTCAGGAGTTCATCATGCGCGCCCTTAAAGTCAGCATTAAATCAGAGCAAGATATTGAGAAATTACGCATTTCGGGGCGTTTGGCTGCTCAGGTGTTGCAGATGATTGGCGAGCATGTCAAACCCGGAGTCACGACAGAATACTTAGATGATTTGTGTCACGATTATATTGTAAATACCTTAAAAGTCATTCCTGCCAATGTGGGCTATCACGGTTATACCAAAACCACCTGTATTTCACCCAATGAAGTGGTCTGTCATGGTATTCCATCATCCAAAACCATTTTAAAAGATGGCGACATTATTAATATTGATGTGGCAGTGATTAAAGATGGTTTTTATGGTGATACCAGTCGTATGTACTATGTGGGTCAGGTGAAACCAGAAGCGAAAAAACTGGTCGATACCACTTATGAGGCGATGCGCGCAGGGATTCATGCGGTGAAACCGGGCGCGACTTTGGGCGATATTGGCTATGCCATTCAAAGTGTGGCGCATCGTGAAGGGTTTAGCATTGTGCGTGAATATTGCGGACATGGTATTGGGCAGGTGTATCACGAACAACCAAGTGTGCTGCATTATGGTCAGCCTGGACAAGGCTTGGTGCTTAAAAAAGGCATGGTATTTACCATTGAGCCAATGGTGAATGCGGGCAAAGCGCGTGTGAAAGAACTGAAAGATGGCTGGACGGTGGTGACGACAGATAAATCACTTTCTGCACAATGGGAACACATGGTTGCTGTGACTGATACAGGCTTTGAAGTGTTATCGCCGTGGCCAGAAGGTACGGGGAGTTATCCTGAAATTTAATGCACGAATGCTTTCAGGTTAAGACTGATAGATAAAACATCTTAGACTTTAGTTTTAAACTATTTGTTAAAAAATGAACAATCGCTATAATTGAAGTCAAAGATACTTGCTGTAGTTTCTTTGTTTTAGCTTTCTTATTTTAGATTGTAGTTTTCAAAGCTTATCTGTCTTAGATAAGCTTTTTTTTTGCTGTTTCGTATCTGAAATCAAAAGATCCTATGTGCTAACGAATGGTTAGCTTTTCGACCAAATAGTCGATAAATACACGTACAGCAGGTAATAAACCACGGCGTGATGGATAGACGGCATGGAAAATACCATGCGGTGCGTGCCAGTCGGGTAAAACACGAACCAATTCACCCGATGCAACATAATCTTCAACAATCGTGTCAGGCAACAACACAATGCCACAATTTTGTCGTGCCAATTGCGCTAGCATCATTAAATCTGAACCCATGACTGTAGGGTTGACCTTAATTTTTTTCGGTTGCTGTTGTTGATCATGCACAACCATGTATTGATCTAAATGCTCATCCGACATGCTTAAAATTTTATGATGACTTAAATCTTCAGGTTTTTTCAAATCGCCAAATTCATTCAAATAAGCCTGACTGGCAAATAGATGTTGTTCGATGTTGCTGAATTTGCGAATCACCAAACTTGGATCATCATCTAAATTTGAGCGGACACGCAGGGCAATGTCGATCCCTTCGTTGACGATATCGACACGACGGTTGCTGACAATTAGCTGTACTTTAATTTCAGGGTAGGCTTTCAAAAACTCAGGCAAGATTTTGGCAATTTCATTTTGTGCAATTGAAACAGGTAAGCTGACTTTAATTACACCACGCGGTTGAATACTTAAGTGATCAACCAGATCATGTGCAGCTTGGGCAGCATTCATCATAACCTGCGCATGACGATAGACGTTCATGCCAATTTCAGTCACTGCAAAATGGCGTGAGCTGCGCTGAATTAAGCGTACACCTAAGCGTTCTTCCAAATTATGGACTCTGCGGCTCAGTTTGGATTTTGGAATGTCCGTCGCGCGTTCTGCAGCACTAAAACCACCGTGTTCGACCACTTGGGCAAAACAATAAAAATCATCCAAATCTGTGAGCATGACTAAATTCCATTTGTGCAACAATGTTTAAATTAAAGAGGCATCGTTGCATGATGTCAATTATTAATTGTGTTTTGTTGCTGTGCTGTTTGCAGAATATCTAAAACCTGTTTGTATTCTTCTAAACGAGCTAAATCACGTGCTGTTGGATGTGAGATACGCGCAAGATTCATATTGTCTTGCACATCTAATATTTTCACGCTGCGTGCGAGTGAATTGCATGCAGTACGTTGTGCGGCTTGGATGCGGGTTTCATGTGGCTGTTTAGTCAAGGCTTGAATCGCTTGAATAATATGTGCTTGAAAGCCCAAGTTGTGCAGGTCTTCTGCCGTAGTGGAGGTATCTTCAAGGATATCGTGTAGCACTGCCACAATTTGTTGATCAGGGTGCTGTAATTGCAACATTAAGCGTAATGGATGCAAAATATAAGGCCGACCGCCTTTATCGATTTGGCCTGCATGCTGTTGTGCTGCCAATGTAATTGCGTTTTCTAAAGTACTCATGTTTTTTAAACAAAATTTTTGATGATTATAAGTGGCTGATACCACAAAATATAGCAATTGCTTGCTATGATGCGAACGATATAGCGTATTTTACGCATTTTATTTTTATTTTTGGTGACGACACGCTATGCCATATCAATTGATTGAATTGAATACACCCGCCACAGAAAATTTGCTTTGTCCACATTGTAAGCATGCTGTGATTAATTGGGCTGAAGAGCAATATATTCAGCCTTGTGAGCATACTTTATTTGTGGCAATGGACTTGGGTTTTGAATTCGTGGCAGATGTATTTGAACAGAGTATGCTGTGTAGTGTTGATGATATTCATGCACATGACGATCAGTTGGATATGTGGCAGGAATTGACATCTAGCCAGTACCTGCAATATTTAATTTATAAGACTGACTTAGGTGTGCAGGATTTGTCTCGTTACATTGGCTTTACTGCTGCCTAATTGGCTTGATCTTAAAGCATCTAAGCCTATAAAAAAGGGAAACTCAGGCATTGAGTCTCCCTCTGTGATGAAGCATGGAGTTTTTTATTTGTGCTTAACTGATTTAGCTCTCAATTTCTTCTTCTACTTCATCATCTGCACTGTCCATACCTAACTCTTTGAGCTTTCGGGTTAGAGTGTTACGTCCCCAACCCAATAGTTCTGCTGCATGGCGTTTACGCCCACGGGTTTGTTGTAGTGCTGCATTAATTAAAGTACGTTCAAACATTGGAATGGCAATATCCAGAAGTTTCATTTCACCATTTTTGAGCTTTTGAACTGCCCATTGACCCAACAATTCATCCCAGTGGTGCATAGACACTCGATCTACCAAGTGCTGTGCAGGATGCTCACCTAATTTTTCAATTGGAATTTGCTTGAGTTCAGTTGGTAAATCTTCAGGATAGACCTCACGGCCTGTAATCATGACGGTTAGCCAACGGCAGGTATTTTCCAGCTGGCGTACATTACCTTGCCAAGGCAGTTGTTGCATATATTCAACAGTTTCAGGTCGCAATATTTTTGGACTCACGCCCAATTCTTTGCCTGCACGTGCCAGAAAGTGTTGCGCCAACATCGGAATATCTTCGCTGCGATGCGCCAGTTTAGGAATATGAATACGAATGACGTTCAGACGGTGATACAAGTCTTCACGGAAGCGACCATCCTGTACCAGTTTTTCTAAGTCCTGATGCGTCGCTGCAACAATACGCACATCTACTTTGACAGGTATATGCCCACCAACACGGTAAAACTCACCGTCAGCCAAGACACGCAATAAACGAGTTTGAGTTTCAAAAGGCATATCGCCAATTTCATCTAAAAACAGTGTGCCACCGTTGGCTTGTTCAAAGCGGCCTTGACGTTGTGTATTGGCACCCGTAAACGCGCCTTTTTCATGCCCAAATAGTTCGGTTTCAATCAAATCTTTAGGAATGGCCGCCATATTTAGCGCAATAAATGGTTTGCTGCTACGTGGGGAGTGGCGATGCAGTGCATGTGCCACCAGCTCTTTACCTGTACCAGATTCTCCATTAATCAACACGGTAATGTGTGATTGTGATAATCGTCCAATGGCGCGAAATACTTCCTGCATAGCAGGTGATTCACCAATAATTTCTGTCGATTGAATTGGCTGTACTGTAGATTTTGCAGATTCTTGCTGTTGTAATTTGGTGATGTGTAAAATCGCACGGTTAACCAATGCCAAAGCTTCATCAATATCGAAAGGCTTAGGCAGGTATTCAAATGCACCAGTTTGGTAGCTTGAAACTGCTGACTCTAAATCGGAGTGTGCAGTCATAATAATGACAGGTAGGTCTGGGTAATTTGCTTTGACTTTGGCTAAGAAGGTCAGGCCATCCACCCCAGGCATACGAATGTCGGTCAAAATTACATCGGGTGCATCTTGGCTGAGTTCATCCAGTGCAGATTGAGCCTCTTCAAAACTAGTGACTTCAAAACCTTCTTCTCTAAAGGTTTTTTCCAGTACCCAACGCATTGCACGGTCATCATCAATCACCCAAATTTTATTTCGCGACATGACTCGCCTCCCAAGGTAAATATAAGCTAAATATTGTTTTTCCTGGAATGGATTGGCATTCAATCATTCCGTTATGTTGATGCATAATATTTTGTGCGATGCTCAAACCAAGTCCTGTACCGTTTGCGCGTCCAGTCACCAATGGATAAAACACGGATTCTAAAATGTCTTCAGGTACGCCTGGGCCGTTATCTTCAATATCAACACGTACGGTAGAACGATTCAGCACACCATTAATGGTAACCAAGCGTTGAATACGAGTTCTTAAAATCAATTCAGGTCGATGCTCGGTAAAGAAATCGGGATGTTCGGTCATGGCTTGTACTGCATTGGCGCAAATATTCAGCATGACTTGAATCAATTGATCGCGGTCTGCCATGACTTCAGGTAAAGAAAGGTCATAATCACGGATAATATTTATTTTGTTTTTAGTTTGATTGACGATCAGGCTGCGCACCCGTTCTAAAGGTTCGTGAATATTGACCAGTTCATAGCTTGGTAGTTGGCGTGAGCCGAGCATGGTATCGGCCAAGTTTCTTAAACGATCTACCTCGCTAATAATAATGTCGGTAAATTCATCATATTTCGGGTCATTTAAACTTCGTGCTAACAGTTGTGTCGCACCACGAATTCCTGCAAGCGGGTTTTTAATTTCATGTGCCACACCACGAATCAGCTGACGTGCGACTTGATGCTGTTGAATAAAGTTTTCTTCTTTGGAAATTTTGAGCATCCGATCAATCGGATTCAATTCAATCAGCAAAAGAGGATGATAAGGCTTGCCTGCATTTAACTGTGATGCAGTGTAATCGACATGAATATCTTTAAAATTGACATTAATGGTCGCTTCACGGCGGGTGTAGGGTTGACCAGTTTTGATGGTATTCAGGAAAGCCTCTTGCGTATTGAACTCATCATCAGGCATGTGCAGCAAATTTAAAACGGGTTGCCCCGAAGCGCGAATTAAACTGATATCAAACAATGCTTCACAAGACGAGTTTAAATAAAAAATATTCAGGTCACGATCAACCAGTAAAATTGCGGTGCTGAGGTTATCCACCAAAAGACGATAGTCAATGCTCTGGGTCTGATCCATTCGTGAATGCTTCCTGTATGAAATATTGTGCAAGGGCATTGTCATCTGTCAGCCATGTTCCAAATTTGGATCGAATTGAGGCGAATTAAGCAAAATGCACGCCAACTTTTCGTTTTTAGTGCATTTATCACTGAAGAATCGGAAAAATGCGCAGGAACTGGACTGAATTTTCAAGATATAACGGATAACAGAAACACTGTAAATAAAAAATGCATTAAAATGGTGCAATATTTAAATCATTCAGCCTGAATGGTTGTATTTTGGTGCATTATGCAAAGAGTCGGCTATTTCTCTATTTTTATGCAAAGAAAAGTCATACAATACGCGCATTCTAGTGGAGTGCAGATTCTATGAAATCCCCCAAAGTCGGTTTTGTTTCTTTAGGTTGTCCTAAGGCATTGGTAGATTCCGAACGAATTTTAACTCAGTTAAAAACTGAAGGTTATGATGTCGCATCTGATTATGAAGGTGCTGACTTAGTTGTTGTCAATACATGTGGTTTTATTGAATCTGCAGTACAAGAGTCCTTAGACGCGATTGGCGAAGCCATGAATGCCAATGGTCGTGTCATTGTGACAGGTTGCTTGGGTAAAGATGAAGATAAAATTCGTCAAATGCATCCCAACGTATTAAAAGTGACTGGCGCGGCTGCTTATCAGGACGTGATGGAAGCGGTGCATCAATATGTTCCTGAGCCACCAAAACATAATCCATTTATTGATTTGGTACCTGAACAAGGCATTCGTTTGACGCCTAAACATTATGCCTATCTTAAAATTTCAGAAGGCTGTAACCATCGCTGTACTTTCTGCATCATTCCAAGCATGCGTGGCGATTTAGTTTCGCGTCCTGTGGGTTCGGTATTAGAAGAAGCTGCGGCACTGAAACGTGCAGGCGTAAAAGAAGTATTGGTAATTTCTCAAGATACTTCTGCCTACGGCGTAGATACCAAATACAAATTGGACTTTTGGAACGGTCAGCCTGTTAAAACCAAATTCTATGATATGTGTGAAGCCTTAGGGCAATTGGGTATTTGGGTGCGTTTGCACTATGTCTATCCATATCCGCATGTGGATGCTGTAATTGATTTAATGGCACAAGGCAAAATTTTGCCTTATTTGGATATTCCATTCCAACATGCCAGCCCGAAAGTATTAAAGTTGATGAAGCGACCTGCGCACAGCGAAAACACGTTGGAGCGTTTAAAACTTTGGCGTGAAAAATGCCCTGAGCTGGTGATTCGTTCAACCTTTGTGGTGGGTTTTCCAGGCGAAACAGAAGAAGATTTCCAAATTTTGCTCGACTGGCTAAAAGAAGCGCAATTAGACCGTGTTGGTTGCTTTACTTATTCACCTGTTGAAGGTGCGGCAGCAAACGACTTGCCAGATCATGTGCCAGAAGAAATCAAGCAAGAACGCTATGAGCGTTTTATGCAGGCTCAGCAAGAAATTTCAGCAGCTAAACTGCAAAAACGTATTGGTCAAACCATGACCGTGTTGGTAGATGATTTGGAAGAAGAATTTCCAGTCGCAGTGGCACGTTCTTATGCAGATGCGCCAGAAATTGATGGCAACGTCTTTGTAGAAGATATTGACAAGAGCGTGATTAAAGCAGGTGATTTACTTGAAGTTGAAATTACCGATGCCGATGAATACGACTTATTTGCCAAGCTGATTCAGGTCAAATCTGCATAATGCTTTGCAGATTTGGCTTGCAAGCTGTAAGCCATACAAATTGTAAAAAATTAAAGTTTAGAATTTAGAATTGGAGTAATGACAATGTTAGATTCAAAAAAGCCACGTTATGCACGTATCTTGTTGAAACTATCGGGTGAGGCACTTGCGGGTAATAAAGACATGGGGATTGATGCGCAAGTGCTCGATCAAATGTCTTTGGCAATTGCACACTTGGTCGGTTTAGGTGTGCAAGTGGGTATTGTTGTCGGTGGTGGTAACTTATACCGTGGCAGCCAATTACAAAAAGATGGCTTAGTTGGCCGTGTAACAGGCGACCAAATGGGTATGTTGGCAACGGTGATGAACGGTTTAGCCATGCGTGATGCCTTGGTGCGCCGTAACATCAAAACCCGTTTAATGTCTGCATTGCCTATTGGTACAGTGGTTGAGTCTTACTCAAGCCGTGATGCGATTCGTCACCTGACTCAAGGTGAAGTGTGTGTGTTCGTTGCGGGTACAGGCAATCCATTCTTTACCACAGATACAGCAGCATGTTTACGTGGTATCGAAATCGAAGCTAACTTGATCTTAAAAGCGACCAAAGTAGATGGCGTATATAACAAAGATCCAAGCAAATACGAAGATGCGGTGAAATATGACACACTTACATTTGACCAGGTGTTGGATGAAAAATTAGGTGTTATGGATTTAACTGCAATCTGCTTATGCCGCGATCACAATGTGCCGTTGCAAGTTTTTGATATGAATAAAGCAGGTGCATTGCTTTCTGTAGTGATGGGCGAAAAAGAAGGTACTCACGTTACGAACTAATGTACGTGAGCCACAAAGCTCTTTATACTACGGTCTAATTTAACCCTATATTTTGACTCAAATTTTAGAATACAGTAAGGAAGATCTTATGATTAACGATCTTAAAAAAGACAGCGAAGAACGTATGAGCAAGACTTTAGAGTCTTTAGAACATGGTTTTGCCAAAGTACGTACAGGTCGTGCACATCCATCAATTTTAAATGGTGTGATGGTTTCTTACTACGGTTCCGATGTGCCACTTAACCAAGTAGCCAACATTGGTGTAGAAGATTCACGTACCTTATTGGTTCAGCCATTTGAGCGTTCAATGGTGTCTGCAATTGATAAAGCAATTCGTGAGTCAGATTTGGGTCTAAACCCAATCACAGCCGATGCAATTCGTGTACCGCTTGCAGCATTGACTGAAGAAACTCGTCGTGACATGCAAAAAGTTGCGCGTTCTGAAGCAGAAAATGCCAAAGTTGCTATTCGTAACATCCGCCGTGATGTATTGGGCGACATCAAAGCATTATTGAAAGAAAAAGAAATTTCTGAAGATGATGAGCGCCGTGCAGCAGATGACATCCAAAAAATCACAGACAAATACGTTGCAGAGGTAGACAAGCGCCTTGCTGCAAAAGAAGCTGAGTTGATGAAGGTCTAATCAATGACCACATCGGACGACAGCGCGTCTTTGCCAAAACATGTTGCCATCATTATGGATGGCAACAATCGTTTTGCAAAAAAAAATCAAATGCAAAAAGGGGAAGGACATCGTTCTGGTAAAGATGTACTTGACCCGATTGTTGAACATTGTAGAAAAAAACACATTCAAGCTTTAACCGTTTTTGCTTTTTCGAGTGAAAACTGGAATCGTCCGCAGTTTGAAGTGGATTTACTCATGCAATTGCTGGAAACCACAATTCATGAGCAATTACCACGCATGGAAAAATTCAATATTGCCTTACGTTTTATTGGTGACCGTTCACGTTTGTCGCCGCATTTGCGTGAGTTAATGTTGCATGCCGAACAAAGGACTGCTAATTTCAACAGCATGACACTCACAATTGCCATTAGTTATGGTGGTATGTGGGATATGGCACAAGCTGCAAAACAAATTGCAGCAGATGTTGTGGTGCATAAAATTGATATTGAACAAATAGATACACAACTTTTTGGTCAATATGTCAGTCTGGCAGACCTACCACCTGTCGATCTGTTGATTCGTACAGGTGGCGATTTTAGATTGTCCAACTTTTTACTTTGGCAAGCTGCGTATGCTGAATTGTATTTTACCCAAACCTTGTGGCCTGAATTTAGCATAGAAGAATTTGACGATGCACTGGCAGTATTTGGTGGTCGCGAACGTCGTTTTGGTAAAACTTCTGAGCAAATTCAACAAGAGAAAATTGAGAATTAATACATGTTAGAGCGGATTATTACCGCATTGGTATTGGTTGCTGTGGTGTTGAGTTGTATGTTTGCAACTCAGTCGCACTATCCAATGTTTATGCTGATGATTGTTGCAGCAGGGGTTGCGGGCTATGAGTGGTTCAAACTCATGCCAAGAAAAACTAAATATGTCCTCAAACCTGTGGCTTGGGGCTTTGGTGTATTGACTGCCGCTTTGGCAGCAATGGCACTTTATTTTAGTGATATTGCCTTGTTACTTTGGGCAGCTTCTATTTTGACATGGTTACTCAGTATTTATTGGGTCAAGTCTTATCCAGAATACGATGCATGGTATAACCCAAGCTTAAGTTTTATTGGTTTTATTCTAATTTCTGCTGCGGTCACTGCAATTTTTTCCGTATGGAATAGTTCGCCGTGGTGGTTAATGTACTTGTTCTTGTTGGTTTGGGGTGCAGACTCAGGTGCTTATTTTGTTGGGCGTAAACTGGGCAAGAAAAAACTTGCACCGAATGTCAGTCCAAACAAATCAGTAGAAGGCTTATATGGCGGTGTTTTTACTGCCATGCTAATCGTGATTGTTGTTGAAGTGGTGTATTTAGACCTGACTTTGGCACAACATATTTTATTCCTGATTCTTTCGGTGATTACGGTATTTAGCTCGGTATTGGGCGATTTATTTGAATCCATGATCAAACGCCGTGCAGGTATTAAAGACTCTGGGCGCGTCTTGCCAGGTCATGGTGGTGTGCTAGATCGGATTGATTCTTTGCTTGCAGCAGCTCCAATTTTTGCTGCGGGTATGTATGTTTTAAAACTTATTGGCGTAGATTTATAAATGTCACAAGCTGTTTGTATCTTGGGTGTGACAGGTTCAATTGGACAAAGCACCCTAAAAGTACTGCAACAACATCCAGAGCAGTATTCAGTTTTTGCCGTGACGGCGCACAGCCGAATTCAAGAACTGGTTCAAATATGCAAACAGTACCATCCTAAAATTGTGGTTGTACCTGCGGCAAAAGTTGATGAATTGCAGCAGTTACTTGCACAGCAACACATTTCAGGGATTGAAATTTTAAGCGATGAGGCGGGTTTAATCGCAGTTGCCGAACATCCTGAAGTGGATGTGGTGATGGCAGCCATTGTCGGTGCGGCAGGTTTATTGCCTACACTGGCTGCGGTTAAAGCGGGTAAGCGCGTGTTATTGGCCAATAAAGAAGCCTTGGTGATGTCGGGCGACATCATGATGCAGGCGGCACGTGAACATGGTGCTTTGTTATTACCTGTAGATTCTGAACATAACGCGATTTTTCAATGTTTGCCTGAACATTATTTACAAACCGAAAGAAATGGACAACCTCAGCTAGGTGTATCACAAATTTTACTGACTGCTTCGGGCGGCCCATTTTTAAATCATAGCCTAGAAGAACTGCAACACGTTACCCCTGCACAAGCCTGCAAACATCCAAATTGGTCTATGGGACAAAAAATTTCGGTAGATTCTGCAACCTTAATGAACAAAGGTTTGGAATTAATCGAAGCGTGTCATCTTTTTGCAATTTCAGAACACTTTGTTACAGTTGTGGTTCATCCACAGAGTATTATTCATTCCATGGTTCAATATGTGGATGGTTCAACTTTGGCACAAATGGGTAATCCTGATATGTGTACGCCAATTGCGCATGCTTTGGCATGGCCGCAGCGTATCCAAACGCATGTTCCGCCTTTAGATTTGTTTGTCAATCATCAGCTTGATTTTCAAGCACCCGATACCACACGTTTTCCTGCCTTAAGTCTGGCACGTCAAGCCATGCAAGAAGGTGGTCTGGCGCCTGCTATTTTAAATGCAGCAAATGAAATTGCAGTTGCAGCATTCTTGCAGCAAAAAATTCGTTTTACTGAAATTGCGACAGTGGTTGAGCATACCTTGAACCAAATACAAAATTCAGCCGCAGAAAGCATTGAACTGATTTTGCAGGCAGACCAAAATGCTCGTGCTATTGCACAGTATTTTGTGTTGAATAAAGGAAGCTAAAGCATGAGTGCCTTATTTATTGTGGTTGCAGCGATTCTTTTGCTAGGACCTTTAATTGCAATTCATGAGTTTGGGCACTACTTTGTTGCACGTAAATTAGGTGTCAAAGTTTTGGTGTATTCCATAGGCTTTGGGCCAACCATTTTAAAATGGACGTCTAAAAAATCGGGGATTCAATATCAGCTTTCGGCACTGCCTTTGGGTGGCTATGTCAAAATGCTTGATGAACGCGAAGAAAACGTTGCAGAAGCAGACCTACCTTATGCCTTTAATCGTCAGCATCCGTGGAAACGTATTGCGATTGTGGCAGCAGGTCCGTTAATCAACCTGATTTTTGCCATATTATTGTTCTGGCTATTATTTTTACCCTCTCAAGAACAGTTGAATACCCGTGTGGGTAAGGTACTGGCAGATACACCTGCGGCGGCAGCGCAAATGCAAGTAGGTGATAAGATTACCGCCATTGATGGTACGCCTGTGACGACATGGGAAAAGCTGAACTTTGCCTTGGTAGATCGTGTAGGTGAAACAGGCAAGATCCAGGTACAGGCGGAACGCGCAGGTGAAATCAAAACATTTAGCTTACCCATTCAAAATTTCTTAAATGATCAATCCCAATCACCTTTAGATATCTTGGGTTTTACACCGTATCGCCCACAAATTCCTGCAATTGTCAGTAAGTTAAGTGAAGATGGTGCGGCCATTCGTCAAGGTATGCAAGTCGGCGATCAAATTATTGCAATTGATGGCGTCAAAATGAATGACTGGTACGATGTGGTACAAGTTGTTCAAGCATCGCCAGAAAAATTACTGAAAGTAGATGTGCTGCGTAACAATCAAGTACAGCAACTGGAAGTGATGCCGCAAGGCAAACGTGACAATATGGGCAATGTTTCGGGTGTATTGGGTGTGCAAAGTGATCCTGGAAAAATTGTCATTCCAGAAGATTATAAGCAAACCATTCAATACAGCCCGAGTGAAGCTTTATTTATGGCGGTAGATAAAACAGGTCAGCTGTCTAGCATGATTCTGAATTCTATTGTCAAAATGGTACGTGGTTTAATTGGTTTCGATAACTTATCTGGCCCAATTACCATTGCTAAAGTTGCAGGACAAAGTGCGGAAATGGGGTGGCAAACTTTTATTTCCTTTATGGCACTCATGAGCGTAAGCTTAGGAATTCTAAATTTATTGCCAATTCCAATGTTGGATGGCGGGCATTTAGTTTATTATTTTATCGAGCTGATTCGTGGAAAACCTGTTTCTGAACAAATACAATTAGTTGGTTTAAAAATTGGTATGGTACTGCTTGGAAGTATGATGCTCCTTGCATTATTTAATGACATTATGCGTTTATAACAACGTAGATACGAAATAAATTTAACACTGGAAAAGACTGGCATGCAGCACACACATTTATTTATGCCCTTGGCACTGGTTAGTGCAATGGCGGCAACACAACAAGTATATGCAGCAGATGAATTTATTGCGCGAGATATAAAAATAGATGGTCTTGTTCGTTTAACGCCAGCCAATGTCTATGGAATGATTCCAGTGAATAGTGGTGATCGTGTCAATGAAGCAGTGTTGGCCAATGCGATTCGTTCACTCTATGCCACAGGTTTGTTTGATGACATTCAGGCCAGTCGTGAAGCCGACACTTTAGTGTTTAAAGTGGTTGAGCGCCCAATCATTTCTAAGGTTGAATTTAAAGGCAATAAACTGATTCCAAAAGAAGCGTTGGAAGATGGTTTAAAGAAAATGGGTGTGGCTGAGGGTGAAGTGCTGAAAAAGTCAGCACTACAAACTTTAGAATCTGAGCTTGAACAGCAGTATATGCAGCAAGGTCGTTATGATGCAGATGTACGCGTCATTACCACAGCACGCCCAAATAACCGTGTAGATTTAACCGTAGAATTTGTTGAAGGCAAAGCCGCCAAAGTGGTAGATATCAACATCATTGGCAATACGGTATTTAAAGATAGCGATATTAAGCAGGCGTTTGCTGTTAAAGAAAGTAGCTGGAGTTCGATTGTTACCCGTAATGACCGTTATGCACGCGAAAAAATGGCAGCAAGCTTGGAAGCATTACGTGCGTTATATCTGAATAAAGGTTATATCAACTTCAATATCACTAACTCTAGCTTGAATTTGAGCGAAGACAAAAAGCATATTTTTGTTGAAGTTTCGGTGGATGAAGGTGAGCAATTCAAGTTTGGCGAAAGCAAGTTCTTGGGCGATGCTTTATACAAACCAGAAGAACTTACGGCACTGAAAATTTATAAAGATGGTGAAACCTATTCACAAGAAAAAGTGAATGCGGTGAAACAATTGTTGCTGCGTAAATATGGTAATGCAGGCTATTACTATGCCGAAGTGAATATTGTTCCGCAAATTGACAAAGAAACTAAACTGGTAGATTTAAACTACTACATCAACCCAGGTCAGCAAATTACAGTGCGTCGTATTAACTTCGCTGGTAACAGTAAAACCGCCGATGAAGTACTGCGTCGTGAAATGCGTCAAATGGAAGGCGCATTGGCAAGCAATGAAAAAATTGATTTGTCTAAAGTCCGTTTAGAGCGTACAGGTTTCTTTAAAACCGTTGATGTCAAGCCTGTGCGTATTCCAAATGTGCCAGACCAAATTGACTTAAATGTAAATGTAGAAGAACAGCACTCAGGTACAAGTACTTTAGCGGTAGGTTTCTCGCAAAGCGGTGGTGTGACGTTCCAAGCTGGTTTAAGCCAAACTAACTTCTTAGGTACGGGTAATTCGGTTTCGATTGATTTGTCGCGTTCTGAAACACAAGACTATTATAATCTGAGTGTGACCGACCCATACTTCACGATTGATGGTGTGCGTCGTGGTTACAACATGTACTACCGTAAAACCAAGCTAGATGATAACTATAACGTAAACAACTATGTGACAGACAGTTTTGGTGGTGGTATTAACTTTGGTTACCCAATTGATGAGAACCAAAGTATTAGTGCAGGTTTAAACATTGACCAAACTGAAGTGACTACAGGGCCTTATGTTTCGACTTATGTGGCAGATTATTTAGAAAGAAATGGCGGGAAAGAAACAGTAAAAGGTGACCATTGTCCAGGTGCAATAGAGGCAACATCTGGGCAATGCGTAGATAAAGATGGCGTGCCAATTAAGACAATTACGTATGGTAAAGAGTTTAAAGGAGACTTCCTAACTTATAACTTAAATTTAGGCTGGTCATATAACACTTTAAACCGTCCGATTTTCCCAACCAATGGTATGTCGCATCGTGTTAATGCTGAAATTGCCTTACCGGGCAGTGATGTAGAATTCCAAAAAGTCACTTATGATGCTCAAGCTTACTTTCCATTAGGTAAAGATTTTGTCTTACGTGGCTATGGTAAGATAGGTTTTGGTAATGATTTACCATTCTATAAGAACTTCTATGCAGGTGGTTATGGTTCGGTGCGTGGTTACGACAACAGTACCCTAGGACCAAAATATCCAGGCGTATATTTCTCTGATACGGAACAATCAGATCTATCTCCAGAAGAAGTGGGTGGTAATGCCTTAGTACAATTTGGTACAGAATTGGCTCTACCAGTGCCATTTAAAGGGGATTGGACACGTCAAGTTCGTCCAGTGATTTTTGCAGAAGGCGCACAAGTTTTTGATACTCAGTGTAATGTTTCTGATTCAAATATTTTTGTGAATGGGGCTTCTGTGAATGCGAAGCAATATTGTAAAGACAACTACGGCTTTGACTTCGGTGAAATGCGTTATAGCGTGGGTGTAGGCTTTACTTGGATTACCATGATTGGTCCATTGTCACTCAGCTATGCGTATCCGTTGAATGAAAAACAAGGCGATGACACTAAAAATATCCAATTCGAAATTGGTCGTACTTTCTAAGTATGACCACTTTTTGGGTAGCATAAATACAGGATAGAAATATGAAAAAAACAATATTGAGTTTGGCATTGTTGGGTTTATCTACAATGGCTGCAGTAGCACATGCTGCAGGCTATGGTGTAGTAAGTTTAGAGCGTGTTGTAGAAAATAGCAGTTATTTAAAACAGCAAAATTTGGCGTTACAGCAGTCGATCAAACCACAAACCAGCAAACTTGAGCAATTGGCAAAAGAATTAGAAGCTATGCAGCAGCGTGCGCAGCAATCTAATAATTTATCTGATGCTGAAAAGCAAAAAATGAATACTCAGTTTCAAGCGAAATTGAAAGAATTTAATGGTTTGCAACAAGTAGTGCAAACTCGTGTTCAGTCAGAATTGCACAAAATTAACGATGGTTTTGAAACTCGTTTAAAGCAAGTTGCTGAACAATTGCGTAAAGAAAATGGTTTAGATGTGGTTTTGAATAAAAACTCAGCACTTGCCTATGACCCGAAGTATGATTTAACTGATAAAATGATCCAAAAGGTCAACGTACTTAAATAATCAATGAGTTCCCAATATTATCGCTTAGAAGAAATTGCTAGTTTAGTTCAAGGTCAATACATTGGACAAGCCGACTTACGTTTGCAAGGTTTGGCAAGCCTTGAGTCTGCTCAGGCGCATCAACTTGCATTCGTGAATGGCGATAAATATTTAGCGCAAGCACGTAGCTCCCAAGCGGGAGCTTTAATTGTGACAGCTTCATTACAAGCCGAGTTAGACAATCATCACAACTTTATTGTGGTCGATAATCCATATCTGGCTTTTGCGATTCTGACCCATGTATTTGAGCGTAAGCATACGCAACGTGGTATAGAAAGCACAGCCCAAATTCATCCATCAGCCATCATCGCCGATAGTGCCTATATTGGTCATTACGTCGTGATTGGTGAAAATTGCGTGGTGGGTGACAATACGATTGTACAATCGCACTGTAAAATTGATGACTTTGTCGAAATTGGTCAACAGTGTTTTATTGATTCACATGTGACGCTAACAGGCGAAGCCAAGCTTGGGCATCGCGTGCGTATACATGCCAATACCGTAATTGGTAGTGAAGGCTTTGGCTTTGCACCTTATCAAGGCAAATGGCACCGTATTGCACAGCTGGGTTCGGTGATTATTGGTAATGACGTTCGTATTGGCTCGAATTGCAGCGTAGATCGCGGTGCACTAAATGATACAATTTTGGAAGATGGTGTCATTATTGATAACCTTGTGCAAATCGCACATAACGTCAAATTAGGTGCTCATACGGCTATTGCAGCAAAAACAGCCGTGGCTGGAAGTGTGACAATTGGCAAAAACTGTATCATTGGTGGTGGAAGTGCAATTTCAGGGCACTTAAATATTACCGATAATGTGACTTTGACAGGAATGTCAATGGTCACAAATAATATTTCTGAATCAGGAAAATATTCGTCAGGTATTGGCTTATTTGAAAATCAAAAGTGGAAACGTACTGTTGTGCGCCTCAGACAATTAGCAGATGTGCCATTGACCCAATTGGTGAAAAGACTTGATGATATGCAATCTCAAATTGAGTTCCTTGAATCAACTTTTAAATTGCGTAAATAATTATGATGACTGAGTCGAATTCTAGCACCTTCACTAAACCTGAATTGCCAATGCACATTCAAACCATTCGTGAATATTTACCCCATCGCTATCCGTTTTTATTAGTAGACCGTATTGTAGAAGTCACTGATAACGGTATCGTGGGTTATAAAAACGTATCTATCAATGAAGAATTCTTGCAAGGACACTTCCCGAATTATCCGATCATGCCGGGTGTTTTAATCGTTGAAGCGATGGCACAAGTGTCGGGTATTTTAGGTTTTATCATGAATAATGAGAAACCGAGCGCAGGTTCTTTGTTCCTTTTTGCAGGCGCAGAAAAAGTTCGATTTAAAAAACAAGTCGTTGCAGGCGATCAACTTGTATTAAAATCTGAATTAGTTATGCAAAAACGAGGCATTTACAAATATAATTGTATCGCCACCGTTGATGGCGTCGTCGCAGCAACCGCGGAAATTATGGTTTCGCATCAGAAAACAGAGCAAGCATGAGCAATAACCCACTCATTCACCCAACCGCTATTATTGACTCATCTGCAGTAATCGCTTCAGATGTCACGATTGGTCCATACTGTATTATTGGCCCAAATGTAACGATTGGTGAGGGTACAAAACTTCATTCGCATGTGGTGATTGGTGGTTACACCCGTATTGGTCAGCACAATGAAATTTTCCAGTTCGCCAGCGTAGGTGAGGTCTGTCAGGACTTAAAATATGCAGGTGAGGAAACTTGGCTAGAAATTGGTGATCACAACAAAATTCGTGAACACTGCAGTTTGCATCGTGGTACGGTGCAAGACAATAGCCTGACCAAAATTGGTAGTCACAACTTACTTATGGTCAATACGCATATCGCACATGACTGTATGGTGGGTGATCACAATATTTTTGCCAATAACGTGGGTGTGGCAGGTCATGTGCATGTTGGGGATTATGTGGTTGTCGGTGGAAACTCTGGTATTCACCAATTCTGTAAAATTGACTCTTATAGCATGATTGGTGGTGCATCGCTCATTCTTAAAGATGTGCCTGCGTATGTCATGGTTTCTGGTAATCCTGCACATGCATTTGCAATGAATGTGGAAGGAATGCGTCGTAAAGGCTGGTCGAAGGATGTGATTCAAGGTCTTCGTGAAGCCTTTAAACTCATTTACAAATCTGGATTAACCACTGAGCAAGCCATTCAGCAAATTCGCATTGATATTTTGCCAAATGTGGCAGAAGCGCAGCGTTTAATTGATTCTTTAGAGCAATCTGAACGTGGTATTGTGCGTTAAGGTTTGAGTTTACCGAATGCGGCAAGCTTCAGAATATTAAAAGACATCCTCGGATGTCTTTTTTTATTGGCTTATTTAAAGAATCTTGCTTCTTCAGACTTTGGATATTGGCTCAGAATTTTACTTTTGTATTGCGCTGCTAAAGTAGGTTTGTGATCTACATCTTGCGCAATACTATATAAACGATATAGGGCACTTGATGCTTTTGCAGATTGAGGGTACTTTGTTGCTACAATTTCAAAATTCTTTTTGGCTTCGGTGTAATTGGTCGGTTCAATCGCTAAATTAAACTCAGCTAACCAAAAATACGCATTGCTGATATACACACTGTTTGGGTGGTTTTTAATAAAGTTTTGCATAGGTGCAATCGCTTTTTTGGCACCACCTTGTTTATAGGCATCCAATGCAACAGTATAGGCTGCTTTTTCCAGCTCAATATTGGTATTTAAACCTTGAGCTGTTGGACTCACATGCGTTGTATTTTGCACAGATTGCGTGGCATTGTTGTTTAACTGGTTGTTGCTGGCGCTGGGTGCAGTATCTTTTTGGTTATCCTCCTCAGCGGCAGGAGCAGATTCAGGGTCTATTTTTTGTTGGAGCAGTTCTAGACGTTGATCTAAATCGGTATAGCGATTTTGCAATTCATGTTTGAGCTGCGCAATTTCATTGTCTTGTTCTTCAATTTTGCCACGTAACTGGCGGATGTCATTTTCAAGTTGCTGATTTTTTTGCATCAACTGCCAATTGATATTGGTGGGTACATTGGCAGTTGCCATATTACTCGTTGCAATCGCAGGGCTATTGGCATAGCCAGCACTGCTTTGGCTGAGGTTGTGGCTTTCAATTGGAATATTGGCAAATACAGACGTTGAGCACAGTAGGGCAAGAGCACAAAGTGCATGCTTTTTTAGCATAATTGAATATCCATCTTAATCTTGTATAAGTGAGTCCTTGTAAGCGTATTGGACTCAACCTGTTGATTTGGTCATTTTCCACATTTAAAACGTCCGCGCGTGGAATTGCAATAAGCTTTTACAAACTTATCATCAATCTCAGCGCAATATGGGTAAATCTAGGATTTAAATCTCAAAATAATTTTATGATGGTTTAGTTAGACTAAGTTTTGAATTTTAAGTGAGGTTATTCTATAAATGTCTTCAATTGTTTTTAAAATAATCAATTGGATAGCATTATAAAAGGAAATACAGAACAACGCTTGCAAGTTTGTTAAAAATCTCTATACTCTGTTTTTGCAATGGTAGCCCTGCTGGTTACTTCGCAATTGTACTCTACGAACCCCGTCAGGACCGGAAGGTAGCAGCGGTAGTGGAACTATGATGTGCCGAAGGCTTGCTGGTAGGGTTGCCACCAGTTTTGAAATAATAATTCTATTTATCTTCTACTTATTTTGATCTTATATCCACTATTTTAAAAATCCTGCTCTTTCCTACGAATTGCTTTCATAATCGCATCCATATCAAAGCCCCGATACTGTAAAAAACGAATTTGTTTGGCTTTAAGTTTTGGCTCGTTTGCGACTTCTGTGCCGAATTTTTTCACTTTCAGTTGATAGGCTTGTTCTGCCCAATCAGTTTCTTTAAGTTCTTCTGAAATTAAACTGCTATCCACTTTTTTGTTTTTAAGTGCCATTTTAATGCGATTTGGCCCTTTACCTTGGCGCTTTTGGCTAGCCAGTAACATTTCTGCAAGACGCTGATCACTCTGATAATTTTCGCGTGCCAGTTCATTGACTAATTCAATCACTTCATCACGGTTTTCTGCATATAAAGCCAATTTTTCAATTAAGTCATTTTTAGAATATTCTTTACGAGTTAAGACAGCGAAGGCATAGCTACGTAGACGAGAACCTGTCAGTCCTGGGCGTTTGCTTTGCTGTTCGTCAGGGTCTTCAATGTATTCTTGATCATCAATGGCATCTGTATAAGCAGGGTATTGTTTATTAATGTTAGGCGCAGAATTTGAGGCAAAATGCAGGGCAGATGTTGTTTCTGAATATGCCTGCTTAGTTTGGCTGCATGATTGCTCATCTTCGCCAAATTGTTGTTTTAGCGCAGCATAATCAATCAGTTTGGGGAATTTATTTTCAGACATGGTAATGCTTCCATATACAATAAAACGCTCCGTAGAGCGTTCTATTTAATTCAGTTTGTTGTGTTCATCTTAGCGCATGCTTTAAACATCAAGTAAGTCGAATTCTTCTTCGTCTTTATCTTCTACAGGTGCAGCTTGACCTGTCGTGAGTAGTTGTTCACGAATAATCGCTTCGATGCCTTTAGCAAGCTCTGGATGTTCTTCAAGATGGCGAATGGTGTTGTTTTTACCTTGACCAATTTTATCGCCTTGATAAGAATACCAAGCACCAGCTTTTTGCACGATATTTTGTTGAACAGCTAAATCGACCAGCTCGCCCAAATGGTTAACACCTTTACCGTAAAGAATCTGGAACAATGCTTCTTTAAATGGAGGTGCCATTTTGTTTTTCACAACTTTGACTTTGGTTTCAGAACCAATAATCTCGTCACCTTCTTTCACTTGACCTACACGGCGAATATCTAAACGAACAGAAGCATAAAACTTCAATGCGTTACCACCAGTTGTGGTTTCTGGGCTACCAAACATTACACCAATTTTCATACGAATTTGGTTAATGAAGATCACCATACAGTTCGAGCGTTTGGCATTACCTGTGATTTTACGCAAGGCTTGGCTCATTAAGCGTGCTTGTAAGCCCATGTGTGAGTCACCCATTTCGCCTTCAATTTCGGCACGAGGGGTTAAGGCAGCTACGGAGTCGACTACAATCATGTCAATTGCACCAGAGCGTACCAACATATCGGCAATTTCAAGAGCTTGTTCACCGTTGTCTGGTTGCGATACTAAAAGATTGTCAATATCTACACCAAGTTTACGTGCATATTGAGGATCAAGCGCGTGTTCGGCATCAATAAAGGCACAAGTTCCACCAGCTTTTTGACATTCTGCAATGGCTTGCAAGGTCATAGTTGTTTTACCTGATGATTCAGGGCCGTAAATTTCAATGATACGACCTTTAGGTAAGCCACCAATACCCAATGCAATATCTAGGGTCAATGAGCCTGTAGATACGGCTTCTACCGCTTGCACAGTGTTGTCACCAAGACGCATGACTGTGTTCTTACCAAATTGTTTTTCAATCTGGCTTAACGCAGCGTTTAACGCCTTGCTTTTATTCTCATCCATCTTACAACCTCAATACGATGTCACGAAACAATATACTCAAGTGGATGCATTTACTTAAATCTTTTCCACATGCAATATAGTGACAGAATTTGTCCTGTAGTTCTATTTATATCACGGGCTGTACGACAGCCTGTGACGCTCTATTTAATCATCATTATATGACCAAAATTGGTCAAATTGCTGATCATTCTCTTGTTTAAATTTGCTGATGTCACGACGGTCTTTTTTACTTGGTCGATGATCAGGTCGTGCTAGATTATGCAACTTTCTTTGGGTCGCAATCAATTCCCTGCGTGCAATACTCACTTCAGTTTCTTCATAAAGTTGCTGAGCGACAGGGGCAGGGCCGCGTACGCCGGATAATGCCTTGACCAATACGGTTTTCTTATCAAAACCTTGTTGAATGGTCAGCTCAGTTCCCACACGAATTTCTTTGGAAACTTTAACGCGCTCGCCATTGTGATGTACTTTGCCGCCTTCAATGGCAGCTTTTGCAATAGAGCGGGTCTTGAAAAAACGTGCAGCCCATAGCCATTTATCAATTCGGATCGTTTCAATGGCTTCGTGGGACGAAGTTTTAGGCATATTTTTGAGTGTCCTCAAATTGTTCTAAGACAGGAATTAAATCTGTTAATTGGTGCAACATAGGGTAATTACAAGTCTGACGCGTAGGTTTTGCTGAGGATGGCTGGGCAATACTATATAAGTGTCCAATCCCAAAGGCTTTAGCACCATTAAGCACCTTTTCGGTGTCATCTATAAAATAGCAATCTTCAGGATTAAATGCATGTTGTTGTTGCAATGTTTGCCAAAATTCAACGCGCTCTTTGGCATAACCAATACTTTCAGAACTAACAATCACTTCAAAATACTTTGCTAAACCTGTATGTGCTAATTTAAAGTCTAAACCTGCACAATCGGCATTGGTGGTGAGCCAAATGTGATAGCCATTATTTTTTAAATATTCCAGTAATTCGATAGCTTGTGGACGCAACGTGACTTGATCTTTATATTCAAGTTGCATCGCAAGCATATCTACCCCCACTTTAGCCGTCCAAAAACGTGAGGAATACCACTCTAAGGTGTGGCTATGCGCTTGATAAAAATCGTATAAAATTTCTTTGCTGCGCTCTAAAGAACAGGCGTGTAATTCTGCATAGCGAATAGGCAGTTGTTCATTCCAAATAAAATCATCATAAGCGAGATCTAACAGCGTTCCGTCCATGTCAAACATGATGATATTTTTGTGCATTTAGATATCCTAAACCATAAAGCAATTGCCAAAAGGCAAATAAAACTGGCTCATTTAAACATGCTTGAGGCATAACTCAAAATGCTGTCTGATTATTCGCCAAATTGTGTTAGGCTAAACAGATAAGCACTGTGCAGGTGTTGCATATAAATAGGTGAGATGGGGCAGTTGTAAAAAGTAACTGTAGCGTTCACAAAAAACAATTTTTTTGACATATTTCTGTATTTGTTTGTCTGTATAAGCATAGAAATTGAGTGGTAAATTTTTTAAATTAGGGAGCTAGTAATGGCTGAACAACAGTATTTAGATTTAAAACACTTAGATAAACAACTCGATGAGTTTGAGAAAAAGAAGAAAAAAATTAAGAAAATGCGTATCGGCTATAAATTATTTGCGCATTTAATGGGCGATGAAAAATTCGCCCATCATGTTTCAGAGTCGGCATTAAACCCAGATAAACGTAGTTATCGTAAAGTGAAAATTAAAATTACCTCAGATGAAGGGGAGTTAACTTTTTTGGAAAAGGATTGATTAATTTTTGATTTAAAATCTAGGTTGATTTTTATTATGTGTACAAATTTGTGTACCTTTAAATCTAGCCCGATTGATGCAGATCGGGCTTTTTTATACCTTAATTCTATGAATGGTTTGGAATGAATTGGAATTCTTTTATAAGTCAAAATTTGATCATAAATCATTAGTAAAATTAGTATTGAAAGTTTCTTCTCTTGCGCCATGTATGGCTCAAGATGAGGAATATTCCGCAAGAGGATGAGGGTGCTGAATTAGAGGCTTAAAATCATGTATGAAAAAAACTTATTTCAGAGGAAGTACAGTTATTTCGTTTGTTTAAATAAAATGCATCAAGTTGTCATAATCTGCACTTAAGCTATTCAGCAAACTCAGTGAAATGTAATAGGTCGTGTTTAGTCTATTTCAGTATAAGTTCTGTATATAAATGTGGCAAAGTGCGCTCAAATGTTACGCTTTAACTATCAAAAGAGGCATGAATATGACAGAGCGATACCTGAGAATAGTGACAATTTTTCATGATTAAATAAATTTAAAAGGAATTGTGATGTCTATTTTAGGAATTGCCATTACCACTATTTTGGGTTTATTGGGTATTGCTGCAATTATTATTGGTTTTTTTGGTGGTGAAACTTATTTGGTGGTTGTGGGTATTTTATTATTGGTTAGTGGTGCACTCACTTTATCGATGTTTAAAAAAGCTTATCCAATCCATTTAAAGATTAATTAACTAAGCACTCAATAAATAGAAAACTTAAGTGAAAACGAATTGCCTTGATACATAAAGTCTTGATTTAGCATGTTTAGAGGCTGAATTGTAACTACGCATCAGCCGTAAATTTTATTACAATGTTTTTATGAAAGTAATGAAAAATTAGACCTTTAGATACAGTCTAAAAAGGATAGTTATGTTTATAAAAACAAAGGCGCCAACGCATACTTTAATTTTACAGTTATTGCCAATCGTGCAGCAGGCGTGTGAAATTTTAAATCAGGAATTTCAAGATTATTGTTCAGGTGCTGCTTTTGATGTAGAAAAGAAAACCGATGATTCTCCTGTTACGCAAGCCGATTATCGAGTCAATTATTATTTAATGCAGGCTTTGGCAAAAATCTCCAATTTACCTGTGTTGTCCGAAGAAGGTGAGCAAGACCAACGTCAGCAATGGCAGCAATTTTGGTTGCTTGATCCTTTAGATGGCACGAAAGAGTTTTTACATCAACGTCCTGAATTTACCATTAATTTAAGTTTAATTTGTGGTGTGCAAACAACTTTTGCAGTACTTGCAGTACCAGGCGAGCAAACTATTTATTTTTGTCCTGAACAGGGTATGCCATTGAAATATCATATTTTAACTCAGCAATGGTATCTCTATCAGTCTGAACCCACGGTAACATCTTCAGTTCTAAAAATTGGATTAAGCCACAGTAGTCAAAAAAAATCACACTATGCAGACTATTTAAAAAGCTTGGCGCAGTTGACCAATTTTGAAGAACTAAAAGCAGGTAGTGCTTATAAATTCTGCATGATTTTGGAAGATCGTGTCGATATTTACCCACGTTTTCATCCGACTTCTGAGTGGGACACCAGTGCAGGACAATGTTTATTGGAACGAATAGGTGGTGGATTGGTCGATTTTCAGGGGCGGGCATTTTTATATAATCAGCGCGATACATTGTTAAATGGTGGTTTTATCGCCTATAAAAATACGCAGATGAAACAGATTGCCTTACAAGCACTTGGACTTATGGCGAAGTCAGATTGAGCAAAGTGCTGAACATGGTATAGTGTCAAGCAACCAAGTTAAAATTTTGGCTAGATCATGGCATTAGAACTACTCCCTGCAAGTATGCTTAAAGCAATTGATTTATTGCCTGATGCTCAGACGCCTGTGACTTTGTTTACCCGTCATTCTATTCGTGAAATTGTCGTTGGTCAGGGTTTGGCTGGCTATAATTTACAATTGACCGAACAAGGTCGCGATTTAGCCGAAGCATGGGGAGGCTACTTGGTTGGAAATACAGATCGGGTGATTCAACACTGTATTTCAAGTCCTATTCAGCGTTGTGTCGATACGGCTGCTTTAATGATTCGTGGGGCAGATGGCATTACCCTCGAACCCAATACCCATCACATTGAAATTATAGAACAAGGTTTATTGGTGGAACCAGGAAGCTTTGTACTTGATATCAAACAGGCAGGCCCATATTTTCAGAAACAGGGTGCTTTAGGCTTTATTAATAGTTTTGTGAATAATGCCTTGCCCGGCATGAAACATCCGATTCATGGTGTCGTGGATGTCCTTGAGCTGATTTATAACACCCATCCAACCAACCAATACGGACTGAGTTTGGCTGTGAGTCATGATACGATTTTAGCTGCAATTATCGCGGTGATTTCTGGACGTAATGAAGTCACGCAAGCCGATTGGCCAGACATGATGGAAGGTTTATTCGTTTGGTTTGAAGGTGATGAGTTTTTAGAATCCAAGCTAAAATGGATTTGGCGCGGTCAGATTCACACTTTAGATATCTCGCAATTTCGTCAGAAAGTTTAAGCAGAACATTGAACGCATATTCTAGTGCTATCCATTCAGTACGATAGAATACCGTCTGTCAGAAATTAAAAAAAATAATTCAAATTTTATTCTCTTTTTTTCCTTCATTTTATGCAGTTGTGAGCGCAAACTCGATCAAATATTGTCTATCAATCTGTGTGCTGCTTTAAAAATTCGCTGATTTTTATAAAGAAAAATTAATAAAATTGTGTTGAAAATATAAAGCGATATGAAACTTGAGAATTGCATAATTTTATACATCTATTTAATATAAAAATACAAGCCATTGAAAAATATGTGTTTATTTTTATATTTTTTGTCATAAATTGACATTGGGGTGGAATAAATAATGAAAAGTGTGACTCGGTTTTCGCTTAGTCTATTAAGCGTATGTATATTATCATCCATGCTTGCTGCATGTGGTGGTGGTGGCGATGGGGATGCCGCTGGGAATTCAAATCAAGAAAATCCAATACCACCGGAAAATCCTCAGCAACCACCTGTGGGCAATGTGGCTAATCCTTATCCTGAACCTAAACAAGATGTCATCAATCAATCGGTACTCGGGTTTTATGATTACAACGCTAATTCTGAATCACGTGAAGTGCGTAATGATTTAGATGGTGATTTTCAGGCAATGATTCAATTTGCTCAAGGGCATGTGGTTGACCCGAATGGTAACGAGGTGAAAAAAATGCCACGTCTAACCGCAGAAAAAGAAGCATTATTATTGGTTACGCCAAATCAAGGCATGGACAATATCGACACTTTACAGCTTGAAGTGTATCAAAATGAGCGCTTGTTACGTCGTGTTGCTTTACTTGATCCAACCCAGATTCCTACTTCAGACCAGAGCAATCAAGATGGTCGTGCCGAGGTACTGTATAGTAAGCGTGCGTGGTCGGCTAAATTAAATTGGGATGAAGTACGTCCCGGTTTAAAGCTGCGTTTGGTTGATTCTAAAAACCGTAGTGGTGCACTTGACGCAGAAAAAATTGATTTTGCAGCACCGGGTGAATTGGTACTCAACAATATTCGTATTGGTTTATTGACTGCGCCGCCGAAGTCTGGCGGGCATTATATGTTATTAGAGCCTGAAAAAGCGGGTACCGATTATTTCCAAACCATTCCTGCGGCGCAAATGACTGTGGCTAAATACGACGACATTCAGCTAGATCGGGTGATGGTCGCTAACGGTACGATTTATGATACCCAAAGTACGGGTGAAGGTGGTGTCTATTCGGGGGACATGCGGGAAAATACTGCAAAATCGACCTTTAGTGTAGGAATTAACTTGGCCAACTGGGGGGTGACCAGTGCCTCGATGTTGAGTCATCAACAGCCACAACTTACACAAACTGTAATTGCCCATCATGCACGAGGTAAATATACAAATGGTGATCAAACGCATGGTTTAAGTGGCGGTAATGGTATGTTGACCCTGTATGATTCTGTGGGCAACGAGTTTAGCCATGAAATTGGGCATCATTATGGTCTTGGGCATTATCCGGGTTCACAAGGTGAAAATATGTTCTGGGCTGCACACCATGCAGACAGCGGTTGGGGCTATATTGCGTATCGTAATAAAATGCGTGGCAACTTGGCGTGGCATACTCGAAACTTGGGTGATGGCAAAAATGGTGTGCCTAACTTCCTGAAACAATATGCTTATGGTTGGGATGCGATGTCAGGTGGTGCAACCAACAGTAGCATTTCGCGTTATACCCATTACACGGGTTACAGTACCCATATTCGGATTCAACCCCACTTTGGGGCGCGACATGTTTGGGATGAAAGCTCACCAAGTGGTTATAAAATTTGGAATAAAGACACACGCCAAATGGAAGTGGTTTATCCAAAAGTACCAAGCTCCAATCAGGTTTGGTACAACAGTGCCGATGGATATTATTTAAAACCGCGCTTATTTGGTGTGCCTGTAATTACTATTATTGGCGGATATGATCCTGAAACTCAGCAAGGTGTGTTGTATCCTGCTGCACGCAGTAACTGGGGTAATGTTTATAATTTACCTGGGGTAAATCGTGCTGCTGAAAATGCCGCATGTTGGTTAGATGTTCAATATGCCAATCGTAATCAGAACGTGGCATTGGCACCTAACCGTATGACCAGCAATGCCAATAAACTGCATGTCAATTTAGCACTTGCTGAGCAGCCAAAACAGGTGAATTTATACTGTAAAAAAGCCAATCATGCCGAGAAGTTATTATCGACACTGAATATTTCGCAATATAGCGATAGTATTCAACCTGCGGTAAAAATTGGTCGTACACATGGCTATGAAGCTTTAAGAAAAGTTGAAATGCCTGATTTTCAGAAGCAGTTGGAAGCGCAAGCCAGTCAAGCTGTGGTGGCTTTAAAACCTGCTGCACAACTATTGTATGATTCTTATGCAGATTATCGTCAAGAGCTAAGTGCAACTGCACAGCAACAATTACAGCGTTATGAACAACAGCAAAATACGATTTATCGTTTAAACCGCTGGATGAATGTTTATCGTGCCGATTTAGAAAAGACTAAGCCTGAAGCGGAAACAGCATTGCACAATTTTGTGGAGCGATTGGGTTTAGGCAATGAAAATATTGTGGCTGAAGCAACACTAATGAAAAACAGAAATAACTGTTTGAAAGTTGAAACTTTGGCGAGTGGTCAGAAAAATGCTTACATTAGTGGAGCAAGTGGCTGTACAGGCGATGCAACTGAGCAGTGGATTTATGATGGTTTGGGGCGTATTCACAGCAAAGCAGAAATGGATCAGTGCTTAACCAACAACGGCAATGTGGTCTCACTTGCAAGCTGCAGTACATCTAAAGACAGTCAGGTCTGGGAAATGCACACAGCTTCGGGAACGATTCGTCAGGGGAATCAGTGCTTTGATTTAGAGCATGGCTACCTAAAAGAAAACCGCGCGCGTTTAATTCGTTATGGTTGCACAGGTGGTGCGAATCAGCAATGGACGCAATTAAAGGCTAATAACAGTTTGCAACTGGCTTATTTAAGTCCACAAAATTTACGACTGATGCTGAAATAATTCTTCGTCTGAATTATTCATCTTCATTAATTTAAAACACCTTTTGACCAGTTCAGGAGGTGTTTTTTATTTTATGGTGGCAGGTGTATTTGAAGTGATGTAATTGGCGTGCAGAAACTAAAGATTGCTTAATTTGATAAATTATCGAAACAGCAGGCACAAAAAAAGCCCTTAACGGGCTTCTTTTGTTTAACACTTAGTTAGAAGCTAAAGCTTTAACTTGAGCGTTTAAACGGCTCTTATGACGAGCTGCTTTGTTCTTATGGATGATGCCTTTATCAGCCATACGGTCAATTACTGGAACAGCTTTTTTGTAAGCTTCAGTAGCAACCGCATAATCACCTGCAGCAATAGCAGCGATTGTGCGTTTTAAATAAGTACGAACCATAGAACGTAAGCTTGCGTTGTGTTTACGTGCTTTAACGTTTTGACGAGCACGTTTTCTAGCTTGAGCAGAGTTTGCCACTCGTGCACTCCTTGAAATAGATTGGTCTGGGCGGGCTGCAATTACTTCCGAAAACCAACATCAGAAGAATTATCACCAGCCCGTAAACAAGTGCCATATTTTGATGAAACTAGACAGTTAAGTCAAGTCTTGACATGCTTTGACAACATTTTAGCTGCAGAAAAATCAGAAAGAAACAGGTAGATTAGCTTTAAGCCTCAGAGATTGTTTAAAAAATGACAAATTCTATTCAAAATGCAATTGTAATTGGTGCGAATGGTTTAGTTGGGCAGCAATTGGTCAAACAGCTTAATCAGCTGCCTGAATGTAAAAATATCACCGTTGTTTTGCGTAGACCTTGCTCGGAATTAAATCGCTTAGAAAAAGTCCAGACGTTACTCCTCGAAGACTTTTTATTGCTCAATGATGAAGATGTGAGCGGTTATAGTCATGCATTCAGTTGTTTAGGCACAACCTTAAAAAAGGCAGGCTCAAAGCAGGGATTTTATGCTGTGGACTATACCATCAATGCACATTTTGCCGAATTATTGCAGGCGAAGGGTACGCATTACATATTGGTCAGTGCTTTGGGAGCAGAAGCCAAATCAGCCGTATTTTATAATCGTGTCAAAGGTGAGCTAGAACAATATATTGAAAGTTTGGATTTAGACAAAGTATCAATTTTGCGTCCATCTTTATTATTGGGTGAGCGCAACGAACAACGGCGTTTAGAAGATTTAGGACAAAAGCTGTATCTTAAAATATCACGATTTATTCCCGATCATTTTACATATAAGCCAGTAAGTGCTACGCAAGTGGCTCATACTATGGTCGAGGCAGCGCAATCGCAAATTCATAAATTCCAAATTTATGATAATTTACAAATACAAAAAACCAAGTAAAAGGGGAACAACGTGTCTACAGTACCATTCGTAACTTGTGACTTATTAGATGACCATCCAGAACATGACCTTCAAGTGGTGATTCCATCTTTGGATGGCAAATTTTTCAAAAGTTACGGTGCACGTAAAACTTTTGGCGGTCAAATTGTGACTGTAAAGTGCTTTGAAGATAACTCGCGTGTAAAAGAGTTGTTGGCAACCGATGGCACGGGCAAAGTTTTGGTGGTAGATGGTGGGGCATCTATGCGCTGTGCCTTAATGGGTGACTTGATTGCTGAATCCGCAGTGAAAAATCACTGGAATGGCGTGATCATTTACGGCTGTGTACGTGATGTCGATGCAATTGCAGCACTTGATTTAGGCGTACATGCTTTGGCTTCAATTCCACAAAAAAGTAACCGCAAAGGCGTGGGTGAAGTGGATGTGAGTTTGCATTTCGGACAAGTCACTTTTAATTCGGGCGATTATGTCTATGCTGATAACAACGGTATTATTGTGGCAAAAGAAAAGTTGGTCGATTTATAAGCGGTTTGATGGCGCAGTCATCAAATTGCTGAGCACATCAAAAGGAAAACAAAATGGTGCATCATCAAATTAAAGTCATTCAGGCAGTGGCATCTATGCTTACCGAAGGTGGACGTGGAGTGAATGGGACAGCATTTCCCAAGCAACCCGAAAAAGCCTTAAAGTTATATGAGTTTGAAGGTTCACCATTTTGCCGTCGTGTACGCGAAGTCATGACCTTGTTAAATTTGGATTATGAGGTTTATCCATGCCCCAAAGGTGGCACAAAATATCGACCTTTGGTGAAACAACTGGGTGGTAAAACTCAGTTTCCATTTTTAATTGATGAAAATACAGGTGATCAGCTCTATGAATCACAGCAGATCATTCATCATTTATTCAAACATTATGGCAAAAGTGGAAAAACGCCAAAAAAATACGCGCATTTTCCTAAAATTCCTTATGTTGCACTTGCAGGCACGTTATTGAATGGTGCACGTGGTGTGTGGATTAACCAGAAAATTGTAGAGCGCGCTGCACCTGAACAACTGATTGAACTGTGGGGTTTTGAGGGAAGTCCTTATACACGTGTAGTACGTGGTGTATTGACTGAACTGGAGTTGCCATTCAAATTTCATAATGTAGCCAAAGAGCGTTGGCAAGATCAAGGCTTGGCAAAATTACGTTTAAAACCGGGTAAATATGTGCCACTGGCAGGTGGTAAGCGTGAGCAGGTATTAAAAGTTATGGGTGATAATATTCAAGTCCCATTTTTAATCGATCCAAATACCCAGACTCAGCTTTTTGAATCGGCCAAGATTGTGAAGTATTTACAGCAAACTTATGGCAAATAAGCTTTAAGTCATTTTTTGATTGTTATAAAAGCATCTTCAAGATGCTTTTTTGCATTTGGCAGGATGCAAAATATGCATCATTATAAATAGCCTAAGCAAAGTGGGGTTAAAACACTGACTTATCACGTCAGGGAAAATATAAATCACCCTGATCAGTTGCATCTATTTTAGTGAAGCATTTAAACTCTGCAGCATTCACTTTGATTTCGCCAATTTATAGGTTCAAAATGTTCAGCAAACTTACAGGGTTGTTTAAAAATAAAGCCAATCTCGAAGAAATTGCCTATTTAGAAGCACAGAATATTCAATGGGATGCGGAACAAGGCTATATGGTCGATGGTATTTTGCTTAACGATGTTTTGGCAGAGCGTTTAAATTATTTATCCAACCGCCGTATGCAGCAGTTTGATGATTTGGCACAGCTGTATTCTACAGCTATGATTATCAATGAAAAAATTGATCTGGAAATTGCGCAACAGCGTTTTAACACAATGCTTGGTAATACCGAAGAAAACTTACTGGAATTTAAAGCGATTGTTAAAAAATTGAATGATTATTATCGACAGTTTTTACGTGATCAAAAGTAAAGAGGCGTGTGTATCAAACTTTAAAGCTCGCTGTTTTATAAAATTTTGCAATTAAATACGCTGTAATGGTGGATGAAAAAAATTACGTAAAACCGTCAATTCATCGTGCTAGTATAAGCCCCATGTTGTTTAGACCCTAAAGCTATATACATGTTCCAACACGAAATTTCCCAACTCAATTTAGCACAACTGAAAGCTGGCGAAAAACGCTGGATTGGTAATCTACAAGGTTCTGCCGCAGCATTATTATTTAAAGAAATTGGTCAGCAGAATCAGCATTTATTTGTGATTGTCGCGCGCAATCAACAACATTTGGCGCAGTTAGAAAGCGAATTAGAATTTTACGGGGTAAAACCGACTATTTTCCCCGATTGGGAAATTTTGCCTTATGACCGCTTGTCACCGCATCAAGATATTGTGTCGGAGCGTTTGGCGATTTTATCCAATATGCCGCAGCAAGGTGTATTGTTGGTTTCGGCAACCACTTTGGCACAACGTGTTGCACCAACCTCATGGGTGTTAGGCGAGCATTTCGATATTCGTGTTGGGCAAAAGTTTGCTTTGGAACAACAAAAGCAGCGTTTGGTACAAGCAGGCTATCATCTGGTCGATACAGTCTATGATCATGGTGAATTCGCTGTGCGTGGCAGTATTATGGATATTTATGCTTCGGGACAGGAAGCACCCATCCGTATTGATTTATTTGATGATGAAGTTGAAACCTTAAAGTTTTTTGATCCAGAAACGCAGCGTACCACCCAAAGTTTGCAGAATTTTACGGTTTTACCCGCCAAAGAATTTCCATTAAAAGAAGGTCGTGCGATTTTCCGTGACCGCTATGCAGAAAGTTTCCCAACGGCAAACCCGAAAAAGAACCCTGTGTATCAGGATGTGTTAGAAGGCATTGCATCGCCTGGTTTAGAGTTTTATTTTCCGTTATTCTTCACTCAAGCACAGCTTGAAGGTCAAAATACATTACTTTCATACTTACCAAAGCATTGCATTGTCATTACAGATAAGGCGGTGGATGACTGTTTAACTCAATTTTGGAAAGATGTGCTGTATCGTTATGAGGACAGACGTCATAACATCGACCAGCCGATTTTGCCGCCTGAGCAATTATTCCTACAACCAAATCAATTATTAGAACAACTGAATCAATTTGGACGTGTGGTTGCATCGCCCGAAGCTTTTGAGCAAAAAGCAGGTGTAGTGAACTTAAGCACACTTGTACCACCACGTTTGGCGGTTGATCCTAAACAAGAACAACCCTTTCATGCCGTTAAGCAATATATTGATGCGGCCAATCATCCTGTTTTATTGGTGGCAGAAAGTGCAGGTCGTCGTGAAACCTTAAAAGATGCGTTGCGTGCCGCTTTGGGTGAAATTCCACAAGTGGAGAGTTTTGAGGCATTTCAGCAGTCTTTACAAGCCATTGCGATTACCAATGCACCTTTAGATCGCGGCTTGGTCATTCAAGATCAATTGAGTGTAATCTCAGAAAATCAGTTGTATGAACATCGTGTGGTGCAGCGCCGTCGTAAACGTCAGCAGGAAGTTTCTGAAGAGTTTTTAATTCGCAGTTTGACCGAGTTAAGCATTGGTGCACCTGTGGTACATATTGATTATGGCGTAGGGCGTTATGCAGGTTTAATTACTTTAAATATTGATGAGCAAGAGCATGAGTTTTTACAACTTGATTATGCCGATGCTGCAAAAGTGTATGTACCTGTTACCAATTTGCATTTAATCAGCCGTTATAGCGGTGGTGATCCAGACCTTGCGCCTTTGCATAAATTAGGCACAGATGCATGGAATAAAGCCAAACGCAAAGCGTTGGAACAAATTCACGATGTGGCAGCAGAATTACTGCATATTCAGGCACGTCGTCAATCTAAACCGGGTTTTGCTTTTGAGTTGGATCATAGTCTTTATATGCAATTTGCCAGTGGCTTTGCTTATGAAGAAACCCTAGACCAAGCCAATGCAATTGAAGCGACTTTACATGACATGCAACTGGCAAAACCAATGGATCGTTTGGTCTGTGGTGATGTTGGTTTTGGTAAAACCGAAGTCGCCATGCGGGCTGCATTTGTCGCGGTACAGAATAATAAACAAGTCGCGGTATTGGTTCCGACCACATTGTTGGCACAACAGCATTATGAATCTTTTAAAGACCGTTTTGCCGACTGGCCTGTGCGTATTGAAGTCTTATCGCGTTTTGGTTCAAGCAAATCTCATCAAAAAACCATTGAAGATTTAGCTGAAGGCAAAGTCGATATTGTGATTGGGACGCACAAAATTCTGCAAGAAAATATTCAGTTCAAGCAGTTGGGTTTAATGATTGTCGATGAAGAACATCGTTTTGGGGTGCGTGACAAAGAACGTATTAAAGCGCTGCGCGCCGATGTGGATATGCTGACTTTAACCGCAACGCCAATTCCACGTACCTTAAATATGGCATTTAGCGGTATGCGCGATTTATCCATTATTGCTACACCACCTGCACGCCGTTTAGCGGTCAAAACCTTTGTGCAAGAGCATACAGGCGATACGGTGAAAGAAGCCATTTTACGTGAATTGTTACGTGGTGGTCAGGTGTATTTCCTGCATAATGAAGTGGAAACCATTGAGCGTAGTGCTGAAACCATTCGTGAATTGGTACCAGAAGCGCGGGTTGCAGTTGCGCATGGGCAAATGCGCGAGCGTGAATTAGAGCAAGTCATGCAGCAGTTTTATCATAAAGAATATAACGTGTTGGTTTGCTCAACCATTATTGAAACAGGGATTGATGTTCCAAATGCCAATACCATTTTAATTGAACGTGCAGATAAACTCGGATTGGCGCAGTTGCACCAACTACGTGGTCGTGTTGGACGTTCGCATCACCAAGCTTATGCGTATTTGCTGGTACCTTCCATTAAGGGCTTAAAAGGCGATGCTGAAAAACGCTTGGATGCGATTCAGCGTGCCTCAACTTTGGGTGCAGGTTTTATGCTGGCAACCGAAGACTTGGAAATTCGTGGTGCGGGCGAATTACTGGGTGAGCAACAAAGCGGTTCAATGCAAGCTATTGGTTATAGCCTGTATATGGAAATGCTGGAAAAAGCCACCAAAGCCATTCAAAAAGGTAAAACCCCTAACTTCGATGCACCATTGTCTTTAACTGCAGAAATCAACCTGCACATGCCTGCTTTAATTCCAGATGATTATTTGGGCGATGTGCATCAGCGCTTATTGTTCTACAAACGCATTAGTAATACCGATACTCAAGAAAAGCTTGATCATATCCGTATGGAGTTGATTGACCGTTTTGGTATTCCACCACAAGCGGTGAAACAATTATTTGCTGTACATCAACTGCGTTTAAAAGCAGAGCAGTTGGGCATCACTAAAATTGATATTGGTACAAATGGCGGTCATATCGAATTTTCACCAGATACACCTGTGCAAGCCATGAGCATCATTCAAATGATGCAAAAACATCCGACCTATTTCCGTATGGATGGTGGACAGCGTTTAAAAGTGATGGTGATGTTGGAGGAAGCTGAAAAGCGGATTCAATTTATTGCCGATCTATTAAACAACCTGCTAAAAACTTTGCACAGCTGAGTTTAAAAATGCAAATTGATCCAAATATCATATCGGTAAATTTATGAATATTTGCTAAGAAACCTCTGATTCTATAATGAATATTATTCATGATGAATTTGGTTAAAATTGCACTTTATTTACATCGAAACATGATGGGAATCATACTCAGTTCACTAGGGATGTGATAGTATTACCCATCATTACAATTTGCGTCATTTATAAAGATATGTTTAGTTTGCATCCACAACTTGCTCAAGATACTTTTTTTGTAGGCGACTTTCCTCTGTCAACATGTCGTTTAATGAATGATATGCAATTCCCTTGGTTAATTCTAATTCCACGTGTGCCAGGGGTTACAGAACTATACGAATTAAGCCAGGCAGACCAAGAACAATTTTTACGTGAATCTAGCTGGTTATCTAGCCAATTATCACGTGTATTCCGTGCCGATAAAATGAATGTGGCGGCTTTAGGTAATATGGTTCCACAATTGCATTTTCATCACGTCGTGCGTTATCAAAATGATGTGGCTTGGCCTAAACCAGTTTGGGGTACGCCAGCTGTACCATACAGCAATGAAGTTTTGGCTCACATGCGTCAAACCTTGATGCTTGCTCTGCGTGGTCAAGGCGATATGCCATTTGACTGGCGAATGGATTAATTGAAATGAATTGCCACGCAGGATGCGTGGCTTTTTAATCCTAGATTGGAGTAGGCCGCGGTGTTCATGTACAATTGGATGGAAAGAGATCCCAAACAATTCGAATTTCTGCATCGTTTAGTCGGGTATGCAAGTTTATCCCTGATTATGGTGGTCTATCACTACACCTACGCCGATACCAATTATCAAATTTACCTTCCGTTTTTTCTTACTTTTTTATTACTGATAATTCCTAAATTTTCGCGTTGGCTGCAATATAAATATAGTCATCAAGCCAAGCGTAATATCCTGTTTATTATTGATATTGTGGTAGTCGCAGTATGTTTGTCTGCGGTACATCTGAATTTGGTACTTACTTTTGCCGCTTTATTTGCGCTGCTATATACCGCCATTTATATTAAAGTTTCTTTCTTTTTGGTGGCATTGGCATCCTTATTGGCGGTCACAGTTTTTTATTTTTGTAATATTTTTATTTTTGGTTTTAACGAATATTTTGAACAAAGCAGTACCGAACTTACGATTTTAGCCTTTTTATGTATGATCTTTTACTTTGGCATGGGCAGTGCCTATCAGGCACGTCGTATCCGCTATACCACGGCAAAGAAAGACCATTACTACACACAAATGAACCGCTATATGGAATTTGCGAATCAGCTTAGTCGCTATGCACCTTTGCAGTTGTGGCAATCGATTATGAAAGGTGAGTCGGAAGCGAAAATTGAATATAAACGTAAAAAAATGACGATTTTCTTTTCTGATATTCAAGGCTTTACTGAACTTTCTGAAACACTAATTCCAGATGATTTAGCATTCCTGCTCAATGATTATTTAAGCCACATGACCGAAATTGCCAAGCAATATGAAGCGACGGTGGATAAGTTTATGGGTGATGCGATTTTAATTTTCTTTGGTGATCCAAATACGCAAGGTGTTGAACAAGATGCTAAAACTTGTGTAGAGATGGCTATTGCGATGCGTCAGCAAATGAAATTGTTACGCGAACGTTGGGTCAAAATGGGCTATCCGCCTTTACATATTCGTATGGGTATCAGTACTGGATATTGCCACGTTGGGAACTACGGTGCAGCACATCGGATGGCATATACCATTGTTGGGCGTGATGCTAACTTAGCTGCGCGTTTGCAAAGTGCGGCCGAAGTTGATGAAATTTTACTTTCAGATGACACTTATAAACTGATTAAAAATGATTATTTGTGTGCTCCGAAAGCACCGATCTTTTTAAAGGGGATTCAAGGTCCTGTAAAAACTTGGCAAGTGATGGAAAAATATGCGGCCAGCAAGTCGGATTATCAGCGTTGGTTTGACTACGAATATAAAGGTTTTCATTTGTTGCTTAATTTGGATGAAGTGCAGAATTTTGAATATCCTGAGCTAATTACCGTATTAGAAAAAATGATTAAAAGAATTCAAACGCAGCAAAAGCTGACCAACTCACAGGGCATTGTAAAACTTAATCTTGAAGATGAAGTGATTTAACATCCACCTGTTGAAGAAATTGCCAAAACTCATATTCCTGAAAAACACTAAAATTTTTCTTATAATGTAGATCTCGTTTAACTTTTAAATCCTCAAAAATTTTAAATCTAAAGTTGTGCAATAAAAAAAACTGCGCCGTAGCGCAGTTTTTTAGAATTAGCATCATTTTATGATTAATGATTTTCTGAAGCATGGTTAATGGTGTATTTTGGAATTTCGACTTCCAAGTCTTCATTGACCACTTTAACCTGACAAGATAAGCGTGAATCAGGCTCTAAACCCCAAGCACGGTCTAATAAGTCAGCTTCAACATCATCCATTTCTTCTAGGCTGTCAAAGCCTTTACGAACAACAACGTGGCAAGTGGTACATGCACAAGACATATCGCAAGCATGTTCAATTTTAATGCCATTTTCAAGTAAGCTTTCGCATAAGTTGGCATTTTGTTCGACTTCAAACTCAGCACCTTCTGGGCAGAATTGCGCATGTGGAAGTACTTTAATACGTGGCATAATCTTTACCTTAAATTAGTTTGAGTTTGACCAATCGTCGAGTTTAGTGCCTTTAAGTGCTGCATCAATATGTTGATTCATACGAATTGCAGCAAAAGCATCACTGTGTATTTTAAGCTGTTCAACAGCATGTTCAATGGCTTTAATGTCTTGTCCAGTCAATTCGGCTTCCAACTGCGCTTTGGCAGTATTTAAAGCTTCTAATTGTTCTGGGCTTAATAGTTGTGCATCTACTTTTAAGGCTTGTTGTAAAGCTTCAAGTTCACGTTGTGCTTCAACTTTGGTTTCATGCAAATGACGCAATTGCTTGTCTTCTTCTGCATATTTGAAACCATCTAGCAGCAAACGCTCGGTATCTGCTTCAGATAAACCATAAGATGGCTTGATGTCGATATTTGCAGTCACACCAGAAGTGGTTTCTTTAGCAGAAACACTGAGCAAGCCATCAGCATCGACTTGGAACGTAACTTCAATGCGTGCCTGACCCGCAGTCATTGGTGGAATACCGTGTAGCACAAAACGACCTAAGCTACGACAATGTTCTACCAAATCACGCTCACCTTGTACCACATGAATCAACATGGCAGTTTGGCCATCTTGATAAGTGGTAAATTCTTGGCGACGTGCTACAGGAATTGCAGTATTGCGTGAAATTAAGCGTTCCACCAAACCGCCCATGGTTTCTAAACCCAAAGACAGTGGGGTAACGTCTAATAGCAACGAACCATCTTTGCTGTTACCAATTAGTTGATTGGCGGTAATTGATGCACCAATTGCAACCACTTCATCTGGGTTAATTGTGCATAATGGTTCTTGATTAAATACTTCACGAACAGCTTTTTGCACGGCATAAGAACGTGTTGAACCACCAACTAAAACTACATTTTGAATGTCATCTAGGTCAAGTTTGGCATCGCGTAATACACGTTTGCATACACTAATGGTTTTATCTAAAGCAACCTGAATAATACTTTCAAAGTTTGCGCGGTCTAATTGCAGCGTGTGCTCTAACAGTTTTAATTCAACACTTTCTGCATTGCTGAGCGCTTCTTTGGCTTTACGTGCAGACACAATAAAGTGTGCATATTCTGCATCATCTAAACTTTCAATATTCAGCTGTTTTTTTGCCCATTTTACAATCAGACGATCTAAGTCATCACCACCTAAAGCAGTGTGGCCGCCTGTGGCTAAAACTTCAAAAACACCTTGAGAGAAACGTAAAATAGAAACGTCAAACGTACCACCGCCCAAGTCGTAAATCACATAGTTACGGTCTTGAGCCAAGTTGGTGTCTTGATCTAAACCGTAGGCAACCGCTGCTGCAGTCGGTTCATTCAATAAACGCAATACTTTTAAACCTGCAAGCTCGGCAGCGTCACGTGTGGCTTGGCGTTGAGCTTCATCAAAATAAGCAGGAACAGTAATCACTGCACCATTTACAGGGTTTTGTAAGCTGGCTTCTGCGCGGTCTTTGAGTTGTTTAAGTAATTCTGCCGAAATTTCAACAGGTGTTTTACGGCCTTGAGCTGTTTCAAAAGCAGGCATTTGATTGTCTTCACCCACTAACGTGTATGGATGTTGAAATTTAATGTCCGCTTTAGAACGACCCATAAAACGCTTGACTGAAACAATCGTGTTTTTAGGGTCTGTAGTAATAAATGGCGCAGCAGCATTGCCATAATGTGTATTTTGCTCTGCATAATGGACGATAGAAGGCAGTAGCACGCGACCTTGCTCATCATGCAAGACTTTGGCTTTACCAGAAAGAACTGTGGCAACCAATGAATGAGTGGTGCCTAAGTCAATGCCAATCGCAATGCGATGTTCATGCGGTGCACTTGATTGACCTGGTTCTGCAATTTGCAAGAGCGCCATTATGTAAAATCCTTTGCCCGTTAAATATTAAAATACAAACTAAAATTAAAAATCATCGTCTAAATCAAAACTGTCATCATCAAGGAAACGATCTTCAGCTTTGTCTAGGTCAGCCATAATTTTCATGAAAAAGCGTAATTTACGCACAGTGTCACGCGCTTCTGCCCAATCTTCTTCGGCATAGTCAATTTTAAATTCACGGACTAAGCCATCAACCCATTGTTGTACTTCAACCTTTAATGACTGTAAGTCATCGGCACAGTTGGCATCATCCAATTGCTCACGAATTTCCAAGGCATCTTGTAAAAATTCAAAGTCATGGATGGATTGATCGAGATGATAATCTTGCTTTTTCAATGAGAGTAAATATGCAGCACGACTGTCTACCGCAGAGAGTTGTTTAAACGCCTGATTAATTTTACTAGATTTAATCAAGGCTTGATCTTTGTCTTCGGCTTTGTCGGGGTGATATTGCTGCTGTAGCTTTAAAAATTCAGCTTTTAAAGTAGCGAAATCAATATCGAGTGCAACAGGAAGATTAAACAACTCAAAATGATTCATGGGAGATGGAATCCGCGATTAGTGTGCAAAATTGGCTGCATAAATGCAATTAAAACAGTGTATTGTACACTGTTTTAAGCTAAAAAGAGGGAGGTGGCGTTATACCGTGAACGATTCACCGCAGCCACATTCACCTTTTTTATTGGGGTTGTTAAACTCGAAACCTTCGTTTAAACCATTTTTGACATAGTCCATTTCCATGCCATCTAGGTAAACTAGGCTTTTCGGATCAACGAAAACTTTAACACCAAACTGTTCAAACATTTGGTCGTGCGTATCGACTTCATCTACAAATTCGAGTACATAAGCCAAACCAGAACAGCCTGAAGTTTTCACACCAACGCGAATACCTTGACCCTTACCGCGATTCTTTAAGTAATTGCTGATATGAGTTGCAGCATTTTCAGTTAAATTGATCATGAAAACTCCGTTTGTTTTTCCACAAAACTTAGCAAATTAAGCTTTGGTCTTTTTGCTGCGATAGTCTTCTACAGCAGCTTTAATTGCATCTTCTGCCAATACAGAGCAGTGTACTTTCACTGGTGGAAGGGCAAGTTCGGTAGCAATATCAATGTTCTTGATCGCTTGTGCTTCATCTAAAGTTTTACCTTTAAGCCACTCAGTAACCAAAGAACTAGAAGCAATGGCAGAACCACAACCATAAGTTTTGAAACGTGCTTCTTCAATCACGCCTTCGTCATTCACTTGAATTTGCAGACGCATTACATCGCCACATGCAGGTGCGCCCACCATACCTGTACCAACGTTTTCAGCATTTTTGTCTAAAACGCCAACATTACGAGGGTTTTCGTAATGATCAATTACTTTATCGCTATAAGCCATGTCGCTTCTCCAAACCTCGGGGTCAGCCTTAATATAAATATGGGGGTGAAATTACCTTTATCAATCTAATGGCTTCCTGTCAAAGCCATTAGATTTGGGATGAATTAGTGTTCAGTCCATTCTACTTTAGAAAGGTCAATCCCTTCTTTATACATATCCCAAAGCGGTGAAAGTTCACGTAACTTTTCAACAGCAGCTTTAGTCACAGTTAGGACATGATCAATATCTTCTTCAGTGGTGTATTTACCAAAACTGAAACGAATTGAGCTGTGTGCAAGTTCGTCTGAAAGACCTAGTGCACGTAATACATAAGATGGCTCTAAAGTCGCTGAAGTACACGCAGAACCTGAAGATACCGCAGCATCTTTAAGAGACATCATTAAAGATTCACCTTCAACAAAGTTGAAGCTGACGTTTAAATAGTTGGCTACGTTTAGTGTTGGGTGACCATTCAGGAAAACTTGTTCCATGGTGTTCAAGCCATTCCAAAGTTTGTCGCGCAATACACGTAAACGGGCTTGTTCAGAAGCCAAGTTTTTGCCTGCAAGTTCAAATGCTTCGCCCATACCTACAATTTGGTGGGTTGCAAGTGTGCCTGAACGCATGCCACGCTCATGACCGCCACCATGCATTTGTGCTTTTAAGCGTACGCGTGGACTGCGGCGTACAAATAGCGCACCAATACCTTTAGGGCCATAGATTTTGTGTGCAGAGAAGCTCATTAAGTCTACTTTTAAGGTAGATAAATCAATTTCTACCTTACCTGCAGCTTGCGCAGCATCAACGTGGAAGAAGATTTTTTTGGCACGGGTGATTTCGCCAATTGCAGCGACATCGGTAATCGTACCAATTTCGTTATTGACCATCATCAACGACACTAAAATTGTGTCTGGACGAATTGCCGCTTCAACCATTTCAGGTGTAATTAAACCTGTTTGTGGTTGTGGCTCTAAGTACGTGATTTCAAAACCTTCAGATTCAAGCTCACGGCAGGTATCTAAAATGGCTTTGTGTTCAATTTTAGAGGTAATAATGTGTTTGCCTTTAGACGCATAGAATTGTGCTACGCCTTTTAGTGCAAGGTTATCTGATTCTGTTGCACCAGAAGTCCACACGATTTCACGTGGGTCTGCTTTGATCAAGTTCGCAACTTGTTCACGTGCATATTCAACTTTTTCTTCTGCTTGCCAGCCATAAGCGTGCGAACGAGAAGCGGCATTACCGAAAGTCCCATCAAAAGTCAGGCACTCCATCATGCGTTCTGCAACTTGAGGATCTACAGGAGTGGTTGCTGCGTAGTCAAGATAAATTGGACGTTTCATGTCAAATACCTGTAACCGATAACAGAGCTGAATCAAACGGTGCTGTGTTCTGGCGAATGGCAACAGTTTGTACGTTGTCACGCGCAACTAAATCAGCAAGTGAGATTTTAGCGAGATAGTCGGCAATATGATGGGAGAGTTCCTGCCATAAGTCGTGAGTCAAGCACATTGCACCATTTTGACAGTTGCCTTTATGGTCGCAACGCGTTGCATCAACAGTTTCGTTTACGGCTTCAATGATTTCTAGCACAGTGATTTCATTTGCACTACGTGCTAAATGGTAACCACCGTTAGCACCGCGAACACTAGACACTAAGCCGTGGCGCTTAAGTTTTGCGAATAACTGCTCAAGATAAGCAACAGAAATAGTTTGACGGGCTGCAATTTCAGCAAGCGTGATCGTTTGTTCAGTTGGCTGCAAAGCTAAATCAAGTAGAGCAGTCACTGCGTAGCGACCGCGAGTTGTTAAGCGCATGATTCGATACACATGATTAGACTAGATATGGGTATTCTATGAATCCCGACTAAATTAGTCAAGTATTTTATTATGATATCGTGCGCGAGGATTTACGCTGTTTTTCTTGATATTTTAATGCGTTTAAACGATCCATAAATTATACACTAATAACGTAATTAATAGTACTGTTATTACACCAAAGGCGATGTTAATGCGCTTTTGACGGCGTTCAATGCGACGAATACGGTTTTTATGCTGTTTAAGCTCAACTTGTAGGGTGTTGATCTTAGAGCGTTGTTCATCAATTTTGTCTAAAAGTGGGGCAATGCGCTTTTTAGAACCAATCACTTCTTGTTCTTGCGGTGCTTCTTTCAGCCATTGTTTCCAGTCAGCTAAAACTTTGGGTGCACTAAAATGCAAAATTAGATCACGAAACTCATCTTTAAGGGTAATGTCACCATCTATACGCATGTGTTTAATACTGCGACGATTACCTAAAATAAAGATTTTAAATAAATCTATGAGGGTGGTGCGCACATCTAAATCGACAGCTTGTTCAGGTGCTTTGCTGTCAAATAAGATGCCGTTTGGATTGAATTCCACGTAAATGTCGAAATAAGGAATATAGCTATTAATTTTAATGGTGATTTTCTGGTCGACAAACTTTTTAGCCTGCAAAGCGACCACACGATCATGTTTTAGAATAAAGCTAAAAATTGTTTCCAGCACAATCATGAGCATGGTCAGCAACAAATGTGGATTACTTTGTCTTTGTTGCGAATCACTCATAAAATCAAGTCCCTAAATCTAAAGTTGAATTCCTTGTTTTGCGCTTCGTTGAGAATACATTCTAAGAAGCGCAGCGAATAATCTTGCTTTGTAGAACAGTTTAGCAAAACGATCAAGTATTTAATTTGCTATTATGAAAGCATTTTGTAGGTTTATTACATTCACGTGCGCATAAAATAAGCAGGAGAGAGGTTCATGGAAAAAACGACGGGTAGCGTAGAAAAGCATTTGGTTGAACCAGAAACCACATTGAAAAATAAAGATAAATTACGCTCAGGACGTAAATCATCACTCGATTTTCGTAAATATACCAAGCAAATTTGGCTAGCAGGTTTAGGTGCATTTTCACGCGCAGAAGAAGAAGGCAATAAATTGTTTGACTCTCTGGTCAAGGTGGGTGAGGAATTAGAATCTAAAACTACAGAAATTGCCGATCAAACAGTTGAAAAAGTGTCTGAAAAAGCCAAAGAGTCGGTCATTGATACTAAAGATAAAGTTGAGCGTTTAATTGACCATAGCGTCAATCATTCTTTAAATAGAATTGGCTTGGTGACAGCAAAAGACCTACAACATTTGGAGCAATTGGTACTGCAATTACATGCCAAAGTCGATGCGTTGATTGAAGAAAATAAACAATTAAAAGAAGATGTTGCGAAAAAGTAATTCTGTGCAAAGGGGGCTTAAAGGATGTTGCTTTATTATACATCGGGTATTTTAGGGCAAAACTGAATAGAGGCTAACAGTTCCATCGTTTTTACCATTTATTTTGCATAAAAGCGTGCAGGGAGTATTGCTTTTACCCTCAAAGCATTGCTATAAAGGCGTTACGGTAATTTAAATTAAATCTCTGGACCTTAAATAAACGATATTAAGAGGACGTAATTTTCATGAATAAATCAGAATTAATCGATGCAATTGCAGAGAAAGGGGGATTGTCTAAGACTGATGCAGGTAAGGCCTTAGACGCAACAATTGCTTCTATTACTGAAGCGCTTAAAGCGGGTGATACTGTAACCCTCGTTGGTTTTGGTACATTTAATGTGAAAGAGCGTGCTGCTCGCACAGGTCGTAACCCACAAACAGGTGCTACACTTGAAATTAAAGCAAGCAAAGTACCAAGCTTTAAAGCGGGTAAAGGTTTAAAAGATTCAGTAGCATAATCTTTTAAAATGCCAAGAAAGCGCGCCAATTGGCGCGTTTTTTATTAATAATGTCAATAAACGGCTTCAACGCATTCATTCGTTGAGGGTTTTCAGTTAAAATCTCGCACAAATAAAATATTGGAATACTTATGGAATCTTTTCGTAAAGTTATTAAGGGTTGGTTGGGCAAAGTTTTGCTCGTCTTGTTCTTGACCCCTTTAGCACTTGTAGGTATTGAAGGATATTTTAGTGGAGGTCAGTCTGAAGACACTGCACAAACAGTCAATGGTCAGCAAATTTCAAAACGAGAATTAGATAATCTGACCAATTCCTTGAAAGAACAATACTTGGCCTATACCAATGGTGATGAAACACTATTGAATCAAAATTATATTCAAAACAAAGCCAAAGATACGTTGGTTGCACGTACCTTGTTATTACAACAAGCTGAGAAATTAGGGATTTCTTTGAGCGATGCACAAATTGAACAAATGATTGCACAGCAACCGAATTTCCAACAAGATGGCAAGTTTTCTGAAAGCTTGTATGCGAACTATCTGCAATCTGTAGGCATGACCAATCAGGCGCTTGTGGCAAATTTACGCCAAGACCATGCGTTAAAAATGCTGAGTGCTAGCTTTACCGATTATGCTTTAGTTAGCCCGTCTGATATTCAGCAAATTGCCAATTTACAAACCCAGCAACGTACTTTGCATTTATCTAGCATTAAGTTAGATGACTACAAGAAAAACATCACCACAAATGCACAAGAGATTGCTGCGTATTATGAACAGCACGCCAATGCCTTTAAACAGGTTGCTAGCGTTGATGTCGATTACATTGTGGTGACTCCAGCCAATATTGCACCTGCAAATACGGCTGTCACTGACGCAGAGTTACAACAGGCTTATCAAAAGTTTGTCGAAACTCAAAAAGGTGCTGCTGTACCGACAGTGAAACATATTTTAATCACCACCGATGCGCGTGATGATGCCGCAGCTAAAAAACTTGCAGAGCAAGCCGCAGCTGAAATTAAGCAAGGTACAAGCTTTACTGCAGCTGCACAAAAGTATTCGGATGATCCTGAGTCTAAAGCCAAAGGTGGTGAGGTTGCAGGTTATGAAGCAGGCGTATTTGGCGATGCCTTTGACAAAGCCGTGGGTAGCTTAAAATCTGGTGAAGTATCACAGCCGATTAAAACTCAATATGGCTATCATGTGATTCAAACAGAAGGTGCTACAGTTCAAGTCCCTGCGTTTGAAACTCAAAAAGCACGTTTAATGGCAGAGTTGCAAAAAGCCAAAACTGAAAATGCGTATACCGATACCATCAACAGCTTAAATGAATTGGTGGTGAGTAGTGATGCTTTAGATGTTGTGGCAGAAGAAGTGAAAACGGCCAAAGTCGAATCTGTTAATGGTTTAACTTTGGCGGCGCAGCATCCTGTTTTAAGCCAGCCATCTGTCAAAGTTAAATTGTTTAATGATGATGTGAAAAATGGCGATCGCAACGCATCGAGTAACATTACTTTAGCCAATGGCGATGTGGTATGGGTGAAAGTGCGTAATTACCATGCCGCAGGTGTGCAAACTTTAGAAGAAGCAACACCCCGCGTAAAAACTAAACTGATTGAGAAAAAAGCCTTTGATGCAGCGAAAAAAGATATTCAAGCTGCGTTGGATGCCTTTAAAACTCAACCTGCAGCGACCGTTTTGGCGAAAAACCAAATCCGTTTTGAAAATGCAGGCACATTCACCCGTGCAGATGGTTTGTTAAAGCGTGAAATTGAACGTGCTGCATTTAGTGTGCTTGCGCCTAAAGATGGTATGTGGTCAGTAACAACAGCATCTATACCAAATGAATTGGTGGTGGTAGCTGTATCAAATGTAAACGATACTACATCGAATGCTTTAACGCCTGAGCAACTGAAAGAGTTAGCGCAGTTGTATCAACAATTACGTGCTCAACAAGAGCTAGATGACTATACGCAATATTTGAAATCGAAAGCGAAAATCAAATAAGTGATGAACATCTACAAAAAAACCAGCAAATTTGCTGGTTTTTTTGTGCATCTAAAATGATTAAGTAAGCAGTTTCAAGATTTATTCAGCGCGAATTTTTAGCTCATAACCTGTGTATTTACGAATGTTGATGACACCTGTATCCAAGATTAAATATTGCCCTTTAATTCCTTGCAGTTTGCCGCGAATGATTGGGGTTTTATCTAAGTTATGCGATTTAATTTTCTCAGGATACTGTTCTACAGGGTACACAAATTCACGCGGAAGTTCCTGATCTAAAAGCTCTACCGTTTCGTTGAATTCAAGGTTTTGACTAAACTCATCACGAATGGTCTGAATTTTAGGCGCAAACTCTTCAATCAGTTGTTCACGCACTTCAATTAGGTTTAGCGGCTCTGCTTCGCCTTTGAGTAGTTTGCGCCAGTCGGTTTTATCTGCGACTTGTGTACCAAACATAACTTCTAATTGCCCAGATAAACGACGTGAGCCGACTTTCATAATTGGTAAGGCTTGGGTTGCGCCCTGATCTAACCAACGTGTAGGCATTTGACCTAAACGGGTGATTCCCACTTTTAAAGCACTTGAATTGGCTAAATATACGATGTGCGGTTGAAAGCAGACTTCTTGAGCAAAACTATCTTCACGACATGTACCTAAATGATAGTGACAGGTTTCAGGCTTCATGATGCACATATCGCAAGATGCTTTGGTTTTAAAACACTTGAAACAATGTCCTTGCGAATAAGATTTTGGTGTTTTTACGCCACAAGAAACACAATAAATATTGCCCGTCCACTCTAGTTCAAGCTCTTGCCCAAGCTGAAAAGGTAGATCAATTTCTGAACGGTCTAGAATAAATTTATATTCAACATTTGCCTTGTGTACCTGTTCATCAGTTACACTATGGTCCTTAAGACCTGCGTGCATTTTATGGCAAATGCCTTGTAGTTCCATAAGAATACTCTCTCAAAAATGAAGGAATGCAGTGATGGCTGAAATGCGTTTAATTCAAGCATTAATTGATGATTTATCTCAACAACAGCCAATTTCTACTGCATTGTGTATAGGGCAAAATATTGAAGCAAGCCCGAAGTATAACAATCAAGCGGCTGATGAGCAGCCAACTATCCAATGGCAGTATTTTAGCGCATTGGCATTTTTAAATCTGCCTTTTACCCAACGTTTTGATTTGGCAGTTGTATTTTTAGATGCTGCAGATTTTGCTGTGCAGACGCCACAACACACTTCGCAAATTTTGGTGAAGCTACGTGATTTATTGGCAAAACGTATTGTGGTGATTGCTGCGCGTGAAGATGAGCAATTGCTTAGAGCGCTTGGTTTTACGCAATTGATTGAACATCGCTTTGAGCAGCATCATTTGTGCTTATGGCAATTTAATATTTTGACTTATAAGCACGTGCCTGATTGGTTTAATTCTAAGTTTTGGGCAAACCCTGAAAATTGGGATAAATTCCGCTGGTAAGTGCTGAATTACGATCACAAAATTCTAATAATGATAATTAATTCACATAAATTTAGGATATTGCAAAATTTAACAATTTCAAGCGCGCAATTCAGTCAAAACTTCGTATGCTGTCATAAGGGCATTATGAGGAAAATAAAATGACCAATTTAAGCAATATTGTTGAAATTTTAGCAAAGCAGGCATTGGGTGCGAATCAGCAATCTAATCAATCTCAAGGTGGATTGGGTGGCATTTTAGGTTCGGTTTTGGGGCAACTTGGTGGTAATAACCAACAATCTGCACAAGGTGGCTTGGGTGGTATTCTTGGTTCGGTACTTGGTCAGTTGGGTGGACAACAACAGCGTTCTGCTGTAGGTGCTTCAGGTACACAAAGTTTATTGATTGCAGTTTTACCTTTGGTGTTGGCATGGATTCAAAAACAAGGTGGCTTGCAAGGCGCTTTGGATAAACTAAAAGGACAAGGCTTAACCAGTCAGGTGGATGACTGGGTGTCTACAGGCCCAGGTGAGAATGCACATGTAGGTGCTGAACAAGTACAAAGTTTATTTGATGATGCTGATGTAGAGCAGGTCGCGCAGCAAACTCAGGCACCAAAGCAAGATATTTATAGTGCAATTTCTACAGTATTGCCGCAAATTATTGATTCATTGACACCACAAGGTGAGCAAACCAGTAAACAAGAAGCCAACGACGATATTCAACAAGTCATGAATTTAGTGTCTGGTTTTTTAAAGCGTTAATACTGAAAAATCCAGCTTAGTAAAAGAGATTTGGATAAACAAAGCCAGCAAATTTGCTGGCTTTTTTACCTGTTTCTAAATATAGCTAAAACAGTAGAGCATAAAAAACACGCCGAAGCGTGTTTTTATATTTTAAGTTTTGGTTCAGACTTAGAAGTCGTAACGGAAACCTAAAGAAAGAGCAGTAGCATCTTCACCATTTACACCAGAGATAGTATTACCAAAGCTACGACCTTCTTTCCATGGTGTTTTGTTGGTTTTTTCATCATTTAGCATGGTTGCAAGGTTAGCATATACTCGTACTGCCTTATCTAAACGGTGCTCTACACCAACAGCTAACAAAGTTGAGTTTTTCTCGTCAGCATCTACGTCACGGTGGAAGACTTGACCACGTACATAAGTTTTAGGCGCAACTTTATAGTCAGCTGCCACACCGAACACTTGCGCATCTGGATTTGTTTTATCATCATCATGCGTTAAGTATTGATATAATGCACCCAAGTTAAATTCAGGTGTAATTTTATATGCTGCCGCTACACGGAAACCATCACGTTCAGCTTTTTTAGCAGCGCCTTCTTCATAGTGCTCATAAGCAGCAGCAAAATCAACTTTACCTTCTTTATAAGTTAAAGCTAGATCATAAGCTTTATCATCATAATCAGTTTTAGTTTTACTTGAGGCATCATAGCTCGGGTTTACGTTTTCGTGCATTGAAACTGCAGCAAGTACGTTAAAACCACCACCAAATTTAGGAGTTTTATACTCAATTGTATTGGCATTACGCTCATCAAAGTTCATATCAGCACGGGTTACGTTACGGATATCACCAACCATATCGCCAAAGAAGTTGACTGGACCGCGAGCAACTTTGAATGGGCTGTCAAAACGACCTACACGCGCTTGACCAAAATCACCTTTTAAACCTACAAAGGTATCACGAGTAGCAAATTTAACACCTTTGTCGTCTTTTTCGCCGCTAGCAAAGTTAATTTCTTGTTCAATTTGACCAAAAACAGTCATGCCATTTTCTAATTTTTGTTCAGCTTTGAAGCCTAAACGTGATGAGTTAGAAGAAAGACCAACTTCGTTGTAGTCTTTACCATCATCAAGATAGTCTAAAGATACGTGTGCACGACCATAAACTTTAACATCAGCAGCCATCGCTAATGCTGGTGTTAAAAAGGTTGCCCCAACTGCTAATGCGCAAAGCGTTTTTTTCATGTGTAGCTCCAATACAGACTATTGTTTTTTAGTCCTAAACATTGTTCAGAAGTAGGGTTGATCTACCGCTGTTCTCTATTGGTGCTAAGTATTCCTTACAAATGCGACAGTAATATTAAGGAAATATTTCAAAATTATTAAAAAGTACAAATTAGATCAAAAACTTACTTTTATTCGCATTTTTTTAGTGACTGAGTTTTTAAATTTAGAAAAAATATATGAAATGAATAACTTAATTGCAAGCAGACTGAAATGCTATTGTCATAAACTGCTTGAAAAAATGCAGGGTTAAAGTATGAGATGAAAAAAATGGAGCAGGTGCTCCATTCATTTTTGCTGCTTATTTTGGAAATATTTTAGAGCGCTGCTTTAATTTTTTCCGCTTGGGCTTTAATTTTGTCTTGGTCGCCCATTTGTGCAGCATGTTTCCCAAGCTGATGTACCGACGTCGGAATTAAGTGAAAATGCACGTGGGGGACAGTTTGACCTGCGCTTGTACCTGACAATTGCATTAACACGATACCATCTACACCCAAAGCTTGCTGCATTGCTTTTGCAATTTTTTGCACAATTTGAATGGTATATGCTGCTGCATCTGCAGGTAAGTCCAGTAAAGTCACCGCAGGCGTTTTAGGAATCACAAGAGTGTGACCATCGGCTTGCGGCATGATGTCCATAAAAGCAAGCACTTGGTCATCTTCATACACTTTAATTGCAGGAAGTTCGCCACGTAGAATTCTTGCAAAAATATTTTGATCATCGTAAGCCATTATGATTCCTTAAATTCAGCTTTGATATTTCAGAACGGTTATTTACAGTTCAGTTCTTTTTGACGTTCTTTGATTGCGTCAAGACGTTGTTGTTCTTTTTCAGAAAACTTAGGTTTGGTTGTATAGCAGTTGTCATTACCAAAACGTGCTTTAGCTTCTGGGTCTTTGAAGCAGAACCCTTTAGATGCATAAATAACATCGTGGTCATTTTTCAGTTTCTGACATTCTTGTTCAGATGCAAAAGTAGTTGAACTTGCCCCAATTAAAGTTGCAAGGCTTGCAAATACGGCAATGCTAAACTTGTTCATAAGAGTTTCCTCTATTTAATGATGGTGTGACTAGCCACTTAATACACATTATTGGGTTTATGGCTGTATATTCAATGGCGAGTTCTTACTCTAGGGTAATATTACTCCATAATTCATACATTTTCACAGCAGTGGAAAAATCACTGTCTTTTTCTGCGGTTAAATTCGCTGCTTGAATCAGGCTTTGGGTTAAAGCCAATACAGGTGCAGGCAAAGCTGCTTCATGGACTAAATCTAATGCGATACCTGTGTCTTTAGCCAGTAAAGGGAGTGCAAAAGTATTTGGAAAAGCGCGATTCAGTACTCGCTGCGGCAAAATCATTTCCGTTACTGCGCTTTTACCACTTGAAGCATTTATGCATTGCAAGGCCTGATTTAAGTTTACGCCATGTGCTTTTAAGGTGGTAAAACCTTCAGCTGCAGCACACAAACTCACTGCCATTAACATATTATTCACCGCTTTTACGGCAAAGCCAGCACCAGGTTCACCCACATGCTGAATCACTTTACCAAAAGCCTGAATTGCAGGTAGGGCTTTTTCAAAAGCAGCAGCTTTACCGCCAATCATGACTGTTAATGTGGCATTTTCTGCACCAATGGTTTGTCCGCTTACAGGTGCATCTAAAAAGTCGATCTGTTGTGCTTCAAGTTGTTGTACCAATTTTTTAGCACTTTCGGGTACGCCACTGGTGCAATCGACCCAGACTGAACCTGCTTTAAGTTGAACTTGTGCAATCAGGTTTTCAACTTCGGTACTGGTGGGCAAGCAAGAAAAAATAATATCTGCTTGCACCGCTTGAGCCAATTCAACCGCTTGTGTGCCATATTCAGCAGCATGTTGCTCGGCTTTGGCAAAGTTACGATTCCAGACATAGACCGTATCAAAATGTTTAGGTAAATGGGCTGCCATGCGGTAGCCCATTGCGCCTAAGCCAATAAATGCAACAGATTGAATCATGTTTTTGCTCTCTTTATGCAATTTTGCTAGATCGTTGTTCTAACCAAGTGGTCAGTTTAGGCCAGAATTCATTGGCACTTTTTTGACTGGACATTAAACCCAAATGTCCACCTGGAATAAGAGTAAACGTGACATCGGTACTACATGTCAATTCACATAAAGGTTGAGCAGCTTCAGCAGTGACAATTTGATCGCTATCACCCGCACCGACCAAAAGTGAACAATGAATATTTTTAAGGTCTATCTGATGTTGTTTGAGTTGAATATGACCTTGTTTGAGTGGGTTTTGCAGCCATACATTCAATACCATGTCCTGATTAATCCCACCCGGATAATCAATCATATTATTTAAAAAATTGGCTAAAGTTGCGTTTTCATGCAAGGTTTGTAAGTCGTGCAGATTCGACAGCATCTGTTTATTGCTTTCCAGCCATGCTCTAGGGTCTAAAATCTTAAAACCAATCGCATTGATTAAACCCGGTGTATGAATTAAATGCTTTGGAATTTTTCCTGAATAAAAGGCATGTTGCAATTTGGGATATTTAGAAATCAGTTGATTGGTCAGTTGAAAGAGTTTACCAACCCGCCCCGAAGCATAGCTATCTACAGGGCTACCCAAAACCATCAAGTTTTTAATATGAGTTGTTTGTTGGTCGGCGGTATAAAGCATGGCAAAAATACCCGCCATACTCCAACCATGTAGTGAAATTTGTTCGACTTTGGCGTGTTGTAAAATGAGTTGAATACAATTAGGGATTGCATCCTGAATAAAAGCCATAAAATTTAAATGACAATGTTGATAGGTCAATTGTCCCCAATCAACCAAATACACATCAAAACCGCTATGCTGAAAATGTTTCACTAAAGAGCGATAAGGATATAAGTCATAAATCGACATGGTAATTGCTAAAGGCGCAACAAAAACCAGCGGCTCTTTATATTGCTTATCTGGCGAAGCGTAATAGCGAATCTGCGCATACTTATAACGTGCCACGATGTCGTATGGCGTGGTCTGAGATAAGATCAAATCACGGCTTTTAAATAAGCGAGTGCTGAGGTTTTTAAGCTTTTTTCGGTGCGGATTAAATTTTCTTTGTAGCTGATTCATGAGGTGTTCCATCACACGTGGCGCCGATTTGAATGAAGTCTAAGCGATATTTATACATTTTACCTTGACCTTAAATGCGCTTGGCGCTCAAAATGTTGGCAATTATTTAACAAACAGGTCTTAGGACTAAGTTTAGGGCTGAGCAGTAAAGATGAGTCAACACGACGACATTGAATATCAATTAGATACTTTGGCAATTCGTACCGGACACAACCGTACAATTGAAGGCGAACACAGTGAGCCAATTTTCCTGACTTCATCATTTGTTTGTGAAAATGCTGCCGATGCAGCTGCAAAATTCTCAGGTGAAATTGAAGGCAATACCTATTCACGTTATACCAATCCAACTGTACAGGCTTTTGAAAAACGCTTGGCAGTATTAGATGGTGCAGAACGTGCGGTTGCGACAAGTTCGGGTATGGCGGCCGTTCATGCGATCACTTTGGCTTATCTTAAAGCGGGTGATCATGTAGTCTGTTCACGTGCTGTATTTGGCTCGATCATTTCACTATTTGAAAAATACGTGATGAAGTTTGGTGTCGATGTCACTTTTGTTGATTTAGAAGATTTAGACAGTTGGAAGCAAGCGATTCGTCCAAATACGCGTTTGTTATTTATTGAAACACCATCAAATCCATTGGCACAAGTAGGCGATTTACAAGCCATTGCCGATATTGCACATGCAAATAATGCTTTATTTGCAGTTGATAACACCTTCTGTACCCCAGTTTTACAACAACCAATTAAATTTGGTGCTGACCTAATTATCTACTCATCGACCAAATATATTGATGGGCAGGGACGTGCTTTAGGCGGCGCTGTGGTGGGCAAAGATAAACTGGTTGAAGAAATCAACGGTGTGATTCGTACTTTGGGTAACTCATTAAGTCCATTTAACGCATGGATTTTCTTAAAAGGTTTAGAAACTTTAAGCCTGCGGATGAAAGCACATTGCGCTAGCGCACAAAAACTTGCCGAGTGGCTAGATGCACATCCAAAAGTTGAAAAAGTGTATTATGCAGGTCTGCCGCATCATGCGGGGCATGAGTTGGCGAAAAAACAACAGTCTGGCTTTGGTGGTGTTGTATCTTTTGTGGTGAAAGGCGAGCGTGAAGGCGCGTGGACTGTGATTGACAACACACGCTTCCTATCTATCACCAGTAATTTGGGCGATGTAAAATCAACCATTACCCATCCTGCAACAACATCGCATGGCAGAATGACCCCAGAAGCCAAACAAGCAGCAGGTATCAGCGAAGGTTTAATTCGTGTTTCTGTTGGCTTGGAAGATATTGATGATATTATTCGCGACATCGAGCGCGGTTTAGACCTCATTTAAAACTAAATAGATCATTTGTTCGGAGATTTTTATGAACATTAATATGTTGATGCAGCAAGCACAGCGCATGCAAAAAGAAGTGGAAAACAACATTAAAAAAGCCAAAGAAGAACTTGCGCAAACTGAAGTGCATGCAGAAGCAGGTGGTGGTTTAGTGAAAGTGACTATGACCTGCCGTAATGTGGTCAAACGCATTGAAATCAACCCTGAATTATTGCAAGACGATGCAGACATGATTGAAGATTTGATTGCCGCTGCAATGAATGATGCTGCCCGTCAAGCCGAAGCAATTTCTGAAGAAAAAATGAAGTCTGCAAACTCAGGCATGGGCTTGCCACCGGGCTTGGCTGGTTTATTCTAAGGAACGGCGTATGTTTAGTGATCGTTTTGATCAACTGGTACAAGCGCTACGCATTTTGCCAAGTGTTGGGCCAAAATCGGCTCAACGCATGGCATTGCACCTGATTATGAAAAATAGAGAAGGTGCAGTCGGTTTGGCTCATGCTTTGAACGAAGCCACTAGCTATATTCATGAATGTTCGATTTGTCACTCATTAACGGAAGATGAAGTCTGCAATATTTGCGCCTCACATGATCGTGATGCACACTTGCTTTGCGTGGTGGAATCTCCAGCCGATGTCATGGCGATTGAGCAAAGCGGCAGCTTCCGTGGTAAATACCATGTTTTAGGTGGGCATTTATCGCCATTAGATGGCATTGGGCCTGACGAAATTGGTATTCCGTATTTGGTTCAGCGTTTAAGTGATGGCAACATTACTGAAGTCATTTTGGCGACCAATGCAACCGTAGAAGGTCAAGCGACAGCACACTATTTGGTAGAAGCAACCAAACATTTGCCTGTGCAGATGACCCGTATTGCGCAAGGTGTGCCGCAAGGTGGTGAACTTGAATATGTCGATAGCCATACTTTAAGTCAGGCGGTGCATAATCGGATGCGAATGAAATAAGCATTTAGGTGCTTATTTCATGTGGATGTTTATTTCGCATGTGTGGCTATTTTATATGAATAATCAATTGATAAATCATCCATGAAAAGGACTACTTGCCTTTAAAGCCAATAAAAAATCAAATTAAGATAAAAAAACGATAAAAAATTTAAATTTTCACTGTATCGATTTAGAAATAAGATAAAAATTGAAAATACTGGGCATATTTTTATAGCTAAATGCTATTTAATGTTTAAAATGAACCCCTAGAGAATCCTGTTTTACCTGCTCGCTATGTTCCAATTTATTCATCAACAAAAAGACTTTGAAAATGTCTTGGCATTAATGAGCCAAAACAGCATTTATGGTTTAGACACCGAATTTATTAAGGTTGATACTTTATGGCCAAAATTGGGTGTATTCCAAATTAATGTTAATGATCAGGTCTATTTGTTAGATGGCACTTCTTTAAATTTAAGTGCATTTTGGGAAAAACTGTTTCAGGCGCAGCAAAATATTTTTCATGCCTGCGGTGAAGATATTGATTTAATTTATCATTATGCACAGCAAAAAAACTTAGATAACGTGTTTGATACCCAAGTTGGCATGTCATTTTTAGGGCATGGTTTACAAGTCAGTTATCAAAACGCTTTAAAAACCATGCTCAATGTCGATATTGATAAAGGGCAAACTCGCTCAGACTGGCTTGCACGTCCGTTGTCCGATGAGCAGTTAAATTATGCTGCCAATGATGTGCTGTATCTAATGCAATTGGCAGATAAGGTACAAACCGACTTAAAACAAAATTATTTACTGGATTTTGCACAAGAAGATTGCCGCAATTTAACTCAGGAAATTGGTGAAGAAACACCTTTAGAGTTGTTGTATCAGGATGTGGGCAACTATCGTCATTCACGCCGTCAACTCATGCAATTGCAACAATTGGCCGTTTGGCGTGAGCAAATGGTAAAAGCCTTAAACCAACCACGTAGTTTTATTTTGCGTAATTCTACTATGCTGGACTTGGTCGAGAAAAATCCTAAAAATCAGTTCCAGCTCAGTACTATTAAAGATTTACGTGCGCATATTGTGCGTGAACATGGCAAAACTATTTTAGATTTAATTAAATATTTGCCTGATCAATCACAATGGCCATTACGTATGGCGCGACCAATTCGTCATTCTTCAAAAGAAGTGGGCGAAAATGTAGAACAGGTGATTCAACGTGCCGTACAGGAAACTCAAATTCCAAAAGAAGTTTTGCTGCGTAAAAAATGGCTCAATGCGCTTTATCAGCATGTGGTATTTCATAACGATGAGCAAGATTTGCCTAACTATTTGTTAGGTTGGCGTTATGAATTACTCACCAAGCCTTTAATTGAAGTTTTACATGCCGACGAGCGTTATTTGTCTGGTCAGATGAAAGTTGCTGAATAAATCAAACCGATCCACATTTTAAATAAAGCCGTTTTTCACCTGAAAATGGATGAATTTTCACGCCATTCTTTGTTTGAGTGTAAACATAGACCAATGCGTTAATAATGGTTAATGTATCTCGGTTTTTTTTGTTGTATCCTTTGCCTGAGTTTTTAGAGTTTTGTTGTTTATGCACTGTTCAATTTATAAATCGAGCAAAAAAGATGAGATGTATTTATACATCGCCCGTCCTGAGCAAACTGAAGATCAAGCAGAAGCGTTTAACCCGCTAGAGGTTTTACCTGAGCCAATGCGAGTTGCATTTGGTCGTGCGACATTTGTAATGGATTTGCAACTGTCTGAAAGCCGTAAGTTGGCACGTGTGAATGTTTTGCATGTCATGGATTCTATTCAAACACGTGGCTTCTTTATTCAAGTGCCACCAGAAGGCTTAATTAACCCAAATGCCGTTGAACCAGAAGGTTTACGTGGTGCTTAAGCTTTATTCAGGAGTTGAGAAATGAATAGTGTGATGACTGGATTGGATTCAATTCCTGAAACTGCAATTGCTGTTTCTGTTTATTTGTTGGGGAGTGCCATTATTTTATGGTGCTGGTACGAAATTGCCAAACGCTTGCCCAATCCGTTAGGTGGTATCACTTGGATTGTGCTGTTTGCAATTTTACTTACCCCAACAGTATCAGAAGGCAGCAATGCAGCACTTGCCCCAGCCATCTTTGGACTTCTTTTTGGTGTTTTAACCAAAGAAACCCCATTGGTTTGGTCTAATTTATCTGCCATTTTATTTGTGATCGGTCTTGGCTTATTGATCGGTTATTTCTGGTCAAGATACTGTCTTAAACAAACGACTTATAAAGCCAAGAAAAATACCTCACCACTGTAACTAAAACAATTAAGGTAAAATCATGTCTGTTGATGCGCAACAATTTTCGGGTACAGATCAGTACATTGCGACTGATAGTTTAAAACTTGCGGTGAAAGCCGCACGTGCTTTGCAAAAACCGCTTTTGGTGAAAGGTGAGCCAGGTACAGGTAAAACCTTATTGGCAGAGCAAGTTGCTAAAAGTTTGGGTTTAAAGTTGATTACATGGCACATTAAATCGACCACCAAAGCGCAGCAAGGTTTATATGAATATGATGCAGTGTCGCGTTTGCGTGACAGCCAACTGGGCGATGACCGTGTGTATGACGTTAAAAACTATATTAAACCCGGGAAATTGTGGGAAGCATTTACCAGCGAAGAACGCTGTGTGTTGTTGATTGATGAAATTGACAAGGCAGATATTGAATTCCCAAATGACCTGCTACATGAACTCGATAAAATGTCGTTTTATGTTTATGAAACAGGCGAAACCATTACGGCAACACAACGTCCAATCGTGATCATCACATCAAATAATGAAAAAGAGCTGCCAGACGCTTTTTTACGTCGTTGTTTCTTCCATTATATTGATTTCCCAGATGAAGCGACCATGCGCGATATTATCGATGTGCATTTCCCGAATATTTCAAGCACATTGGTTTCAGAAGCTTTACAAGTTTTCTTTAAATTGCGCCAAGTTCCGGGCTTAAAAAAACCACCATCTACGTCTGAATTAATTGATTGGTTAAGCCTATTGATGGCAGATGACATGCCGGAAGATATTTTGCGTAATAGCGATAAAAGCAAAGCCATTCCGCCTTTATACGGTGCATTAATCAAAAATGAACAAGATGTGCAATTGCTTGAGCGTTTAGCCTTTATGTCGCGCCGTTAAGGGAGGACAACGCCATGTTCGTGCGCTTGTTTTATACCTTGCGACGTTACGGTGTACCTGTCACCACACGTGAATTGATTGACTTAAATCAGGCGGTGGCATCGGGTCTGGTTTTTGCAGATCAAGATGAATTCTATCAACTTGTTAAAACCGTCATGGTCAAAGATGAGCGTTTTTTTGACAAGTTTGACCGTGCCATGAAAGATTATTTTGATGGCATTTCCACTTTTGATTTAGATGATTTACTGCAGCAAGTTCATCAATTGCCTAAAGACTGGTTCGACTTAGAACTATTAGAAAAACATCTCACGCCAGAACAACGCGAAGAGCTGAAAAAAGCAGGTTCTTTAGAAGAATTGATGAAAATGCTGGAAGAGCGTTTACGCGAGCAGCATAAAAAGCATCAGGGTGGCAACCGTATGATTGGTACGGGCGGTACATCACCGTTTGGTGCTTTTGGTGATCATCCTGAAGGTGTACGCATTGGTGGGCCTGGACGTAAGCGTTCAGCTGTTAAAGTCTGGGAGCAGCGTCAGTATCGAAATTTAGACGATGAACAGATTTTAGGTACACGACAAATGCAATTGGCACTGCGTCGTTTGCGTAAATTTGCCCGTCAAGGTGCAGCTGAAGAATTGGATATTGATGGCACTATCCGAGAAACTGCCAAACAGGGCATTTTAGATGTGCAATTGGTGCCAGAACGTCGTAATCGCGTCAAAGTGTTGATGTTGTTTGATGTGGGTGGCTCGATGGATGCACACATCGCCCAATGTGAAAAACTGTTTAGTGCGGCCAAAACTGAGTTTAAAACCCTCGAATATTTTTATTTCCACAACTGTTTATACGACTATGTTTGGAAAGACAATTTACGCCGTAGCAGTACCCGTATGAATACGTGGGATTTGTTGAATACCTATGGACGCGACTATCGGGTAATTGTGGTCGGTGATGCGAGTATGGCACCTTATGAGCTGAATTCGATTGGTGGTTCGGTAGAATATATGAATGATGAGGCAGGGCAAGTTTGGTTACAACGTCTGCGTCAGCATTTTGAAAAAACCGCATGGCTGAATCCTGAACAGGAAGGCTATTGGCATTACACACATACCATTGGTTTAATTAAACAAATTTTTGAACATCATATGTATCCAATGACTTTAAAAGGCATTGAAGATATGACTAAATATTTGGCGCGTTAATCGTCATTTTCGTCAATATCACTCAACTTTTGAGTGATTGTTAGGCGAAGACTAAGTAAGTGCAGACACGATAGGCAACGTGAATTTCAATCTGAGGGGATCGATATGGATCATCAAATCAATGGCATCGCATTACCGAATGAAGACGGTTTTTTCGGGCAATATGGCGGGCAGTTTATTCCACCACATTTAAAAGAAGCCATGGATGAAATTAACGTTGCTTATGAAGAAATTCGTCATACAGCAGAATTTCAAAATGAATTAAAAGATTTATTTACAAATTATGTAGGGCGCCCGAGTCCTTTGTTTCATGCAAAGCGTTTATCTGAACAGTTGGGTGGTGCGCAAATTTATTTGAAACGTGAAGATTTAAATCATACAGGTGCACATAAAATCAATCACTGTTTAGGTGAAGCATTGCTAGCCAAATATATGGGTAAAACCAAAGTGATTGCAGAAACAGGTGCGGGACAGCATGGTGTCGCGTTGGCAACAGCATGTGCGCTTGTGGGCATTCCATGTGAAATTCACATGGGACAAGTTGATATTGAAAAAGAACATCCAAACGTCGTGAAAATGAAAATTTTAGGTGCTAACCTGATTTCAGTCACACGTGGTACAGCGACTTTAAAAGATGCTGTAGACAGTGCTTTTGAAGAATACTTAAAAGACCCGAAAAATTATATTTATGCAATTGGTTCGGTGGTTGGCCCACACCCATTTCCAAAAATGGTACGTGATTTCCAAGCAATTATTGGCGATGAAATTAAAATGCAAAGCCAAGAACGCTTTGGAGTAAATCCAGATTATATCGTGGCATGTGTGGGCGGTGGTTCAAACGCAGTGGGTGCATTTACCGCATTCTTAAATGACCCAGAAGTTAAGCTTGTGGGTGTAGAACCTGCAGGTCATGGTTTAGATACAGATCAGCACTCTGCAACCTTAACTTTGGGTAAACCGGGTCAATTACACGGTATGGCGTGTTATGTGCTTGAAGATGAACAAGGCGAGCCATTGCCAGTACATTCAATTGCTTCAGGTTTGGATTATCCGGGTGTGGGGCCGCAGCATAGCTTCTTAAAAGACATTGGTCGCGTGGAGTATTCAACGGCAACTGACCAAGAATGTTTAGATGCCTTTATGACGTTGTCACGTGTAGAGGGTATTGTACCTGCTTTGGAAAGCTCACATGCGGTGGCGTGGGCATTACGTGAAGCACCAAAAATGGCAAAAAACGTGAAAATTGTGGTTAATCTTTCAGGTCGTGGTGATAAAGATTCAGACTATGTAGCAGAAAAATTAGGTTTGAATTAATTCTACTGAATATGAAAAACCGCCTAAATGTGTAAGTTTAGGCGGTTTTTTTATCTTTACTTTATATTTGGCAGGTTTTATAAAACAGTGTCTTAGCTTGCAATATATTGTTGTAACTGCTCGATCAGTTTGCGCTGATCATCCATAGTCGCTTTCACCAAGTCACCAATCGACACTAAACCTACCAACTGCTCACCTTCAAGTACAGGTAAGTGACGTAAATGATGGTCAGTAATTAAGTTTAAGCATTCTTTCACACTGGTGTTTTTGGTCACGGTCAGTACTTTAGCAGTCATAATTTCACTAACCGTTGTGCTTTTAGAAGTTCGTTCCATCAAAATAACTTTACGGGTGTAATCACGCTCAGACAGAATACCAACCACATGATTGTTTTGATCGGTAACCACCAACGCACCAATGCCTTTTTCAGCCATTAAACTAATTGCTTCTAAAACCGTTGCTTCTGGGCGAATTGTGTAAATTTCGTGATGTGCTTTATCTTGTAAAACGTGAGTTACCTTGGTCATATTCTGTGTCCTGATTTGTTGTTTATTGTTTGACTTTTAAAGTAACGTGAATTGTAAAAATTGCAAATACTTTAGAGTCACGATTGTTGATTTTTACGTCAATTCTATTCAGTTTTTATTTAAGCAATATTTAACGCAGGTTCATTAAAAAAGAAATGCTTCATTTGTGAAGTGGTTAGTTTAATTTTTTGACTTGACGAACCAAACAAGGTTGGCGTGACATTTAAACGGGTGAGCGTTGGTAATAAAAAAGTTTCAAAATCCTGCGCGGAAATTTTACGAGGACTATATTGTGGCCAGTGTTTAGCAGCATATTTATGCGCTTGTACCGCATTTAACCAAAAAGGGAAAATATAATCATCGTGATCTGAACTCATTGCCCAACCTTGATGGAATAAACCCCAAAGTACACCGCAGTACATCATTGATTTTAATAGTGTAACTTTAAGCAGAAAATCCTTTGGTAAAGGGTGGAGTTGGTTAATCTGATTCATAATCAAGCAAGGTTGTAAAATTTGGCTATATTGTAAAAAGAATTGATGAATATACCGTTTAAGCTTTGCTTAAAATCGTAAACAAATATGTATTTATGGTTGGAGCATCTAAAAAAAGGGTCAAAAAAAACGCCACCTAAGTGACGTTTTATTATGCTTGCATGGTGGCCATGTTTTGCCAGTATTGCGCTTTCAATGAATCACGTTCTACGCGGAAACCTTGATAATACAGTTCTGCTAAGAACATTGCCGCTTTACCATGTCCTGCACGTGCAGCTTCTTCGAGTTGTTTTACCGCGTCTTGGAAGTTCATTTGTGAATGAATCGTGTTTACTGCATTTGCATAAACATGCTCTAAGTCATGGTGAGAGATCGTTTGAATCATATTAAACTCCTTATTGTAATTATGATTACTTATTTTAAGCCTACCTTTTAGGCTTCATATCAATTTAACGCTTTATTGTTAAACTAATATTACAATTTGATTGAATTGTCAAATAATTATCGGGGTTAATGAGCATATTTCAAGTTTACATGATTAAACATTGAACAAGTTTAATTTTGATTAAACTAAAGCTCTAAGCATGATAAAAAAGGAGAACAACATGACAAGATCCGTAGACGGATGTGCTTTTGATGTACCTCCATTGACTTCTCAAATTATTGAGTTGGCACATCATCACCGTAAAAAACTAGATGAGGTAATTTTCCGTCGAGATGTTCATTTAGGTGAATACTGCTTGGCGCAACGTAAACGTGTGGCTGACTTTGCTAAAACTTTAGAGCGAAGCGATCGTATAGAGTTTTATCGTAATTATGATGGTGAATTACTCCGTATTGCCGATGAAGATGAACTGCATCCTGCCGAAGCAGAGGGCGGTGTCAGTGTATTTGCTATTTTCTTGGTGCTTGCAGTCATTGCATTGGTTTTATACTTTGCGGTAATTCGTGGCACGATTGGCTAAAGCTAAATCCTTTGTAGAATTTGTAGAAAAAGGCTCAATTTTTACTGTGACGATACAGTAAAATTGAGCTGTTTAACTTGTACATCTCACAAGGGCATCCTACACTAAGGCGATTAGAGGTAGGTCATGCACAACGCAATTCAAAAAACGATTCAATTTATTTCTCAACTGAAACTCGAGCAAATTTATAATATTGTTGTGCTGAGTATCATTTTTATTATTTTAACTTTAGCAAGTGTTGCGCTTTATCGCCCAGTTGGGGTGCAACAATTTCAAAATGTTGAGCGTTTGTCACAACAATCTATGTATGCCAATACCCAAGACATGGCAGTTCATTTACTCAATCAACGTCCGATTCGTTATGTGCATTATTTAAAGTTGATGCAGGCACATCAAATGGAGCAAGATCGGGCTCAACAACTTCCTGCCTTGGTGCAAGAGTAATTTTTTCTGTTGGCATGTTATTCATATTGTGCGGTGTCGGTGTTAAAGATGTTGGTGCGAGTAAATTGTCCTGCAGCATTTTTACCAATGCGGCTTTATCTAAATGTTCGCTCACAATTACTAAAGTTAAACGATCAGGATGCAAATGTTTGCGAATTGCACGTTGCACATCTTCAGCGGTAACTTTTTCCACTCGTTCTGCATAATCACTTAAATAATTTGCAGGAAGTCGATAAAAACCGATGTGCCCAAGCTGGGCATTAATACTGGCATTGCTGCTGTATTGATTCGGAAATGCACGAATTAAACCTGCTTTGGTTTCTTTTAATTGTTCTAAATTCATAGGTTGTTGTACAAACTGAATTAAGCTCTGGTGAGCGACTTGAATACTATCGAGTAACTGATCTTGGCGCGTAGAATAGCCTAAGCTAAACAAACCCGCTGCTTGGGTAAAACGAAACGAACTGCTAACACCGTAAGTGTAGCCACGTTTTACTCGTAATTCTTTCATCAAAATTGAATTGAAACTGCTGCCGCCCAGCATTTTATTGGCAATTTCTAAAGCCAAATAGTCAGGATCATCCCGTGTAGTCGCAAGTTGTGCAATACTGACATGCGCCTGTTGTGACCGGTAGGGAATATGCTGGATGTTGAAACGTGTTGCAGGTGTAGGCTGTGGCAAAGCTGTTGCTGCAACACCTTGGGCAATATGTGCGCTGATGGTATTGGCAAGTTTTTCTGCTTCTTTTAAGGTTAATTTGCCTGTAATGGCAATGTTCATATTTTGCGCGACCAGAAACTGATCTCTAAATTGTTGTAAGTGCTTTGGTTGAATCCGTTTGATGCTGCCATTGGTGCCTGTAATGGGTTCTGAATAGGCATGTTGTCCGTAAATTGCGCGATATAAGCGAATATTCATTAAACGGCTTGGATTTTCTTGCAGTTGTTTTTGCCCAATTTGTGTATTGCTTTGCACACGCTGGATATTAGAACGCTCAAAAGTTGCATGTTTCAGTATTTCCAGCATCATTTTGACGGCAGTTTGCATTTTCTGCGGATCAGACAGTGTTCTTAGCCGTACCACAAACATATCGCGGTACGCCGTGGTACTAAAACGTGCGCCTGTGGTTTCAAAGGCTGCGGCAATTTCCTCTGCCTTATAACGCTTGGTGCCTTCATCAATCAGTTGGGCTGCCATATTGGCAACGCCAAATAAACCTTTTTCAATTTCTGCATCGCGGGCAGAACCTGCATTAAAAGTCAGTTGGATATCAACCATTGGCAAAGCAGGATTTTCGACAAATAAAGTGCGTACGTGTCGATGATTTTTTAATTCATATACCTGTGGAGCGCGAACATCGACCAATTCATTTACGGCATTTAAACTGTGCAGCAAGCTCAAAGATTGTAAAGGCGTACTTACATCTGTTTCAGCAAAATCATGCGCTGCTGTGGTGGCAGTTTCCATCGCAAAGCCAGCAGAACATAGGCTAAAACTAGTGCTTAAAATAAGCGTGCTGAATAGATGTTTTTTCATGAAATCACAGTTTAAGGTGTTGTGCTTTGAGGTAATAAATACAAGGTGCTAAGTCTGTCTTTGTTAAAGTAACTTTGCGCAACACGTTGCAGATCCTGGGCAGTAATCGCTTGGAAGTGTTGTGGTAAAACATCGATTAAACGGTGACTGAATCCATTGACTTCCAAATTGCCAATGGTTCGGGCTTGTCCTGCCAAATCATCCTGACTATAAATCCAATTGGCCACAAATTGAGTCACCACGCGCTCAATTTCACTTGAATTGACCAAATCCTGTTTTAGCGTATCCACTTCGTTTTGAATCGCGACCTGTGCTTCGCTTAACGTTACACCTGCTGCAGGCAATGCTGAAATACTAAACAAACTATCCCCACGTTGATACGGGTCATAACTGACACTGACTGAGCTAAGAATCTTATTGTTTCTGACCAAGCGCTGTTCTAAACGTGAAGTAATTCCACTGTCTAACAGTTGTTTGATGATAGTGAGCGCGAAGGCATTTTGAGGATTTTTAGCTGTTGCCAATGAACCGACATTCCAAGCCATATATAAATTAGGAACTTGCACAGTCGCAGACAATTCCATGTGCCGATAACCTAATTGTTCAAACTCCAACACATCATTGCGCGGTGGCGTAGGTGCTTTCGGAATATCTCCAAAATACTTTTGGACTTGCAACAATGCGGCTTGATGATCTACATCGCCCACAATCACTAGAATAGCATTATTGGGGCAATACCATTTTTTGTACCACGCCTGTACATCTTGCAGCTGAATGCTTTGCAAGTTTTTCATGTGCCCAATAATGGGTTGGCGATAATGACTGGTTGGGTAGGCAATCCATTTAAAGCGTTCAAAAGCCAAAGCCCGTGGATTATCATCGGTACGTTGCCGCCGTTCTTCCATTACCACCTTAATTTCAGGCTCAAAGTCTTGTTGGCGAAGTAACAAATTACTCATTCTGTCGGCTTCCAACTCTAAAGCCAGTGGGAAATAAGTTTTGGGATAGAGCTGATAATAATTCGTGTAATTGGTAAAGGTTGCTGCATTGACACTGCCACCATAAATACGACTTAAACGGGTAAATTCATCATTCGGCACCTTGGCTGTACCTTTAAACATCATGTGTTCAAGTACGTGCGAAATCCCAAGTGTATTTCCGGACTCATCGCTACTGCCCACTTTGTACCAAATTTGAGTCATCACCATGGGAGAACGATGGTCTTCACGGATAATGACTTTTAAACCATTGTTGAGTGTGGTTTCAAAAGTGTTATTCGCAGCTAAAACTTCAGCATGGCTAATCGAAGCTGTTAAACCCCAAAGCAACGCACAAACAGACTTCATCGAAAATTGGAACATAAGCAAGTGGAGATCAATCGTTATCGGCTTATCTTTCAGAAATTAAAGCGGAAAGGCAAGGATTGCTGTAGGTATTTTTTGTATGCGGCTATGTGGTTGGAATACGAGGTAAAAGCAATTGGTTTATGTTAGAATCCGATTTTTTAACGCAATGCTTTTCAAGGATTCGGCATGCAACAGCAATCTAATGGGCAAAATAAATTTTTGATTGATGCTGATATCGGAGATGATGATGTCACATTACCGAATTTACCAGCGGTAAATATTCCGATTGTTGAAACAATACCTCTACAACAAGCAGAAACCTCTGAACATGCTGCAGAAACATCATCAGACACGGATGCGCCTGCGAAAGGTGGTTTCTTTAGTCGCATGAAAGAAGGGTTAACCAAAACCCGTAAAAACTTTGCCGATGGCATGGTGAATATTCTGATTGGCGGTAAAGAAATTGATGATGAATTATTAGAAGAAGTCGAAGAACAACTGTTGGTTGCAGATATTGGTGTAGATGCAACGAAAACCATTATTGCCAATTTGACCGAGCGTACTGCGCGTGGCGACTTAATTTATTCACATTCTTTATATAAGGCTTTGCAAGAAGAATTAGTGGCTTTGCTTGCGCCACGGGTAAAACCTTTACATATTGATGCCAATAAAACCCCTTATGTGATTTTAGTCGTGGGTGTGAATGGTGTAGGTAAAACCACAACCATTGGCAAGTTAGCGAAACGCTTACAAGGCGAAGGTAAAAAAGTCATGTTGGCCGCAGGGGATACTTTCCGTGCTGCAGCGACAGAACAATTGCAGATTTGGGGTGAGCGTAACGATGTTGCCGTTGTTGCACAAGGTCACGGTGCAGACAGTGCTTCTGTTATTTTCGATGCGTTTGAAAGTGCGCGTGCCAAAGGCATTGATGTGTTAATTGCAGATACTGCTGGACGTTTGCATAACAAAAGCAACCTGATGCAAGAATTGACTAAAGTTAAGCGTGTGATGCAAAAAATTGATGCGACTGCACCGCATGAAGTGATGTTGGTCGTAGATGCAGGCACAGGTCAAAATGCCATTAACCAAGTGGAAATGTTTGATGAGGCTGTTGGCTTAACAGGCATCACCATCACTAAACTGGATGGTACGGCAAAAGGTGGCGTGTTATTTAACATTGCAAGCCGTAGCCATGTGCCAATTCGCTTTATTGGTGTGGGTGAAAAAATTGACGATTTACGTCCATTCTCAGCCAAAGCATTTGTTGCAGCACTGTTTGAAACTGAAAAATAAGTTTTAAAATAAGTTTAAAGCTAAAATGTAAAAATGCTGTAAGTTTCACACAAACTCCGCAAAATGCGGAGTTTGTGGTTTTTAGCGGGTTTAAGTGTTGTAAAAAGCAGCAGCTAAAAATACGAATGTGAATAAAAGCACATTCGTCTATATACAATAAGAAAAAATATTAGATTGATTTTGATTGATTTTTTGGGGAAGTCAAAATGACACTGTTAAATAAAATTGGTCATGTGCTTACAGCAGATATCACGAAAGACTTTAAGCTTAAGAAAAAGCCGAACTATGACGCAAATGAACTGACTTTCATCGATCAATTAAAAAAGCGCCGTAGTATTTATGCTTTAGGAAAACGCGTTCATTTTAGCCAAACTTATATGACCGAGCTGATTCAGGAAGCTGTGCGTAGCTGTCCATCGGCACATCATTCACAAAGTACGCGCGTGGTTATTTTATTTTCTGAATCACATAAAAAATTTTGGAATTTAGTACAGGAAGTACAACGTCAGTTTGTACCAGAGCAGGTTTTTCCAGGTACTAAAATGAAAATCGAACAATGTGCAGCAGCTTTTGGCACGGTATTGTTCTATGAAGATCAACAAGTGATTCGTCAATTGCAAAAGAAAATTCCATTTAATGCTGCAGAATTTCCAATTTGGTCGGAGCAAACTTCAGGCATGGCGCAATTTGCAGTGTGGACAGCATTGGCAGATTCAGGCGTGGGTGCATCTTTACAGCATTATAATCCAAACATAGACCGTGCTGTGGCAGAGCATTTTGATATTCCAGATACATGGTTGTTACGTTCACAACTCGTTTTTGGATCAATTGAAGAAGAAGTAACCGAACGGAGTCATGCACACTATCAAAATCAATTTAAAGTCTATGCTTAAATAACAGCATTTGATGAAGATTGGTCAAATCAGCTTATTATTATGTGCTACAAAGAGCGAACCGCAGCATATTTATATTGCAATAGACTATATCTATAGAATAAAAGGTAATAGGGTCTGTTGACACTTCTTCTATGTTTGCGACGTGAGAGATATATCTCGCAAGGTTTTTTAGCTGATATAAGGCATGAGGCAGGAAATTTAGTCATTCTAAATGACTGACTCATAACGCAATAGCAGCAAAAAATATGCTCGTGCTTCGCTGCGCCTTGCGCTGCAAACAAAGCAGTGCTTGTTTTTGCTCAGGCTGTGGCTAAAACTTTCTCAGATTGCGTTATGAAACTTGGCAATAGTCTCGCTATTCCCTGCGTTTCATGCCTGATCTGCTCAGTTTTAGCCTACAGCGCAAGCCATTTATGAAATGTCAACAGACCCTAAATGCAGTCACATACATTTGTCACTTTATATAACTATAATCGTTCTATACATAAAACACACTGTCGTATTTTTTGTAATGTTTATGCTGAATAAAAAGCTTAATATCGCTGTATCAATTAATTTATACAAAATTCTGCAGAGGAATTAAAAATGTCATTTTTAAATCAATTAGAAAAACGCCGTTCAATCTATGCACTTGGTAAAAATGTTTCTGTAGATCAGGCAACTATTGAAAGTACAATCAAACAAGCAGTTCGTTTAAGCCCATCTGCATTTAACTCGCAAACTTCACGTGTTGTGACTTTATACGGTGCATCGCATACACAATTTTGGAACATCGTTTTAGAAACTTTACATAAAATGGTTCCTGCAGAAGCATTTGCAAACACTGAAGCAAAAATTAATAGCTTTATTGCAGGTTTTGGTACAGCTTTATTTTTTGAAGATCAAGATGTTGTAAAAGGTCTACAAGAGCAATTCCCGCTATATGCAGACAACTTCCCAGTATGGTCAGAACATTCGACAGGGATTGCACAATTCGCAGCGTGGACAGCTTTATCTGAAATCAATGTGGGTGCATCATTACAGCACTACAATCCAATCGTAGATGAAGAAGTTGCGCAAACTTATGACATTCCTGCAAACTGGAAACTACGTGCACAATTAGTGTTTGGTTCAATTGAAGCACCTGCTGGTGAAAAAACATTTATGGATGATGCAGCACGTTTCAAAAGCTTTAACTAAGCTCTAGCAACACATACTGCACAGACAAAAAAGTAGGATGATGATTCATCCTACTTTTTTGTTTCTGGGGGTAGTGATGTGCCTTACAACTTACTTATTCATGTGCAAATGCCTAAACCCATGAATTGTCATAAAACTGTCATTTATACATTGCATAGTGCAATCAAACTTTAATAAACGATATAGAGTGAAATATGGCATTTAAATTAGGCATAGCAAGTATTGCATTGATGGCTTGTAGTTCAGCATTTTCAGCAGTAACTATTGCAGTACCTGAAGAAATTAAGTTGCTCGCTGTAAATGATCAACAAATTCGTTCAGGTTTATTCAGTTCTGCACAGCAAGTGAAAGTCAATGCGGGTGAAAATGTCATTAACTTGCGTTATCAACAATATTTTGAACATCATAATGGTGCGCACGATATTTTAAAATCAGACGTCATTACACTCAAAACCCCAATTCTTCAAGATGGCGAAAACTATCGACTCGCTTTGGTAAATCCACCTAAAGACTTCGATGCTGCAAAAGAATTCAAAGATCAACCAAGCGTTGGTTTATATAATCAAAAGAATCAGTTGCTGGTACAACAAACAGGTGCTAAAGCAAACTCAACTGGTTGGTTAGGTGGTAGTTGGCTTAATAAAACTGTAGATACCACTCAAAATAGTGCTGCGGTCAATCAGCCAGCAGCAGTTTATACCGCGGCAGCAGTGTTGCCATCTGAGAAAACCACCTCAGTAACATTGCCTACAGCAAAACAAACACAGGGCAAAGAGCAACAATTGATTCAATTGTAGCAACAAGCCACTAAAGCAGAGCGACAAAAATTCATGTCATGGCTTGCAGAACAAGCCAATTAATGTTGATTTGCAACCAGCTCCATTGAGCTGGTTGTTTTTTGTTATCGCCTTAAAAGGATTTATTTAAAAACCAATCCAGTAACGTGCGAAAAAAAGACAAATTATAAGAAAAGTGTGATAAAAATATGAAATGCGTCTAAAATTTGGGCGGATGGTGCTTTTTTTGAAAAAAAACTAAAAAATATATTGCGTCTATTCAAAAACTGTATAGAATACGCAACACACCAACGCAGTGTTGATTGAATTGGTGCTGTTATTGACGAAATAACAGGAAATCATTAAGAGATTATGAAGAACAACTTGTGTGGATTTTTACTGATTGATCGATCGAACATATTTCATTGATTGATTGGTTTAAATTACTCGAAGTTTATTTGAGCGAAATTTAAGTCAGAAAATTGATGAGCCAGATTTGGAAGTTTAGATTAAAACTTCAAAATGATTTTAACTGAAGAGTTTG
>NZ_VPEN01000080.1:0-2378 GCF_013417135.1 Acinetobacter sp. YH16051
CTCTAGGATGCGGTGGATATATAACCAAATTAGATTCTGTTTTTTGCGTGGACAGCCAATCCATGACTCCATTTCCTTTTTTGTGTTGTGGTTCATGGATTGCCAACCCATGAACTAAACACGCCCCCTCCTTTCTATGTCATCACATACCGATACATAGGAAGACTTGTTAACGGTGAAGCTGCGTGCGTGGGGAAACCCTAGCTGGCGCGGCTACGATAGGGGCTGAAGGGTGAAACCCCTGATTCTACCTGTTCCTACTTTCCTGTTAGGGGTGAAGTAGTTGGGCGACAAGGAAACGGAATCACCGAAAGGTGGCGAATGGGTTAAACCCCATTCTAGGCTGAAAGGGCTGAAATCCTGCTTTTGAAGAAATAGTGAGTGAAATCCAAAGATGGAGAGTAGCGTTAATAACTACCGTTCTTCGCTGAATCTTTATGGTTTGGCGAGGTGCGTGGCACACACGATGGCTTCTGCGGTATTCGAGAGGGTACAGGCGATCAAGGTGAAAGCTGGCGAGAGTGGCACTTTTGGGTCAGGTGGTGAATTTGTCGTGATGACATTCCATTTTGGCTCGAAAGGTCGATGTATAGCTTAAACGTGTTAAAGGTGGGGAGAAATCCTCATCGACTGTGCTAAGTAAGTGTTCTACCCATGATGATATTTTTTAAGCTGCGGAATCGGTATTTTGGAACTGCGTACCGAAAAGCAAGGAAAAGGTTTAGAAAATTAGTGGATGGGCGTACTGCTTGTTAAGACTTCAAAAGATAACTTGGGACGCACTTTTATGTCATTAGGTTTTGTCACCTAAGTATTTGAATAACTTATTTTAAGTTATCGGCATAGATGTGTTGGAGCGATCTTTAGTAGCGCATATAAGGTAAGTTGTTTTTGCCGAAGTTGTACCGTTAAACGTCTGAATAGTTTGCTCGTCTTTTGTGAAATAGATAGGGATCTATAATCACAGGAGATTTATTAATCGGATTGGAATATTCATTAAGTAAGTGAATGAATAGGACGTTTCTTTAGAGCAGGCTTAAATAGTTTCTTTGAAAGTATTTAAGCTCTCTAAAGTTGGGAAAAGACCATAGCTACCGTTGTCAGAAATGGCTTGTTAAGGGAATCGTGGTTTTGCGAAAGAGTGATGTTGAGGCTACAGGGGACTGTAGTTGAGTGTGTTACTTCCTGCATGGTAAAAGTGCTTGAAGGCTGTGAATTTAATGTCACAGGGAAATCAAAAAGGTTAAATGGGGATTGGTCTCCCCTGCTGTTCGAGTTGGTCGCTCGGACTAAACTAAACTTCTGAAGACATAGTTTTTCGAGGTTGTTATCCACCATAGGATAAATATTTTCTGATTTTATGAATAAAATTAGCGTTTTAAAGTTTGGTGTTGGTTGGTTGGCAATCGGCACTTCGACAAAATTTTACGGTGCATACGTTATAAGCATTTTTTAGACCCCCTCGGATATTCTTGCCAACAGAATATCGAAACGAGGTGGGTTGTCTAAATGCTCACCATTTGCGTTTTAAGGCACTTTAAACTAAAACCTATAGGTAGAATAGGAATGACCAATAAAACGCCAAATACAGCAAACCATGCGCTATAAATCCACATCTCTTGGTGTATCTTGCTCTCGATCTGTCATAAAATCTTCTAACCCTGTTGGGTCATCATGGTTTTTAAAGAACTCCTCCCAAGTTACTTCACAAAAGACACCATCTTCATTGGCTCTAAACCATCGTGGTTTGTTGAAGTTCTTCATCGAGAGAGAAACCAAATCTTCATCTTTTTTATCTTTGCTCATCTCAGATCCTCTTTAGCGAGTGTCTACGAGCGACACAACGAAAATTTGCGCCTAGACTCCCTGAAAAACTGCTTTTTAAAATATTTGCTTCAACAAATTGAAAGTAGATCACATGCTGATCTTTGCACCTAGACCGAGCGAAGCGAGCATAAAAAACTTATGAGCGAAGCGAATTCCGAGTTGCTTTTGCCTTTTCTTAAAGTAACAAGAATATTAACTAAAAATTGCCCCACGAATCGAGCGAAAGCGAGATTCAATAGAGTTTGAGCGTAGCGAAAACCAAGGGCAATTTTTCATGATTCAGGTTTTTAATGTTTTTAATGTTTTTAATGTTTTTAGAAGCTCTGTAACCCTCTAAAATAAAGGATTGCAGAGCTTATACATGGACGTTTATCTTGCTATACATGGACGTTTATCTTGCTATACATGGACGTTTATCTTGCTATACATGGACGTTTATCTTGTTTATCTTGACAAAGATTATAAAGTCCAGATATAAACCTAGTTAAAATCATAATATTTTATATAGGCTGTTGTTTTATATAATATTTTATTAAATTTGATTATCTTTT
>NZ_VPEN01000081.1:0-2375 GCF_013417135.1 Acinetobacter sp. YH16051
TGCTTCATAACGAGATTTACAGAGCAAAGCGACTGTAGCCACTGGCTCCATGACGAGCGAAGCGAGCATAAAGCTTTATGAGCGAAGCGAATCCATTCTTGTTTTTAGCGTCCTAGCCGGTCTTTGAGAAAAACTGCCCCCAGGAATCGAGCGCAGCGAGATTCAATAGAGTTTGAGCGAAGCGAAAACATAGGGCAGTTTTAAATGCCGTTTTTAATTTTTTTGGGCTTTTAATAATATAAAAAGCTTTTAAATGCTTTTAGGAGGGCTGAAATCATTGGTATACGTGCGTTTCAGCGATCATTCTCCACCATTTACCTTGCAATACTCCACCATTTACCTTGCAAGAATTTCTCAATACTCCACCATTTACCTTGCATAATCCATCATAAAATATTATGGTGGATTTACATCATAAAAATTATAGGTGGGAGATGTCGGAATTAGTAGTCAAAGACAATGCTCTAATCAATGCTAGTTACAACCTTGACCTAACAGAACAACGGTTAATTCTGCTAGCAATTGTGGAAGCAAGGGAATCAGGCAAAGGAATTAATGCGAATGACCCTTTAAACATTCATGCAGAAAGCTATATAAATCAATTTGGAGTGCATCGAAATACCGCATATCAAGCCTTGAAAGATGCTTGTGATGATCTTTTTGCAAGACAATTCAGCTATCAAAGCCTTAGCGAAAAGGGGAATATCCAGCATCATAAATCACGCTGGGTAAGCGAAGTTATTTACGTTGAACAAGAAGCAGTTGTTAAGTTAATTTTTGCTCCCGCTATTATCCCGCTAATTACTCGACTAGAAAAACACTTCACAAGCTATGAATTAGAACAAGTTAGTCAATTAAAAAGTGCCTATGCTGTTCGCTTATACGAAATTTTAATTGCTTGGCGTAGCACAGGAAAAACACCCGTAATTGGGTTGGATGACTTTAAAAAACAGATAGGAATTAATGAGGGAGATTACAAGCGAATTGATGTACTTAAATCCCGTGTACTAGAGCCATCAATTAAGCAAATCAATGAACATACGGATATTATTGTATCTGTTGCACAGCATAAAACAGGGCGTTCAGTTACTGGTTTTTCATTCCGATTTAAACAAAAACCACAACCAAAAGTAGAACAAAGAACCGACCCAAAACGAGATCCAAACACACCTGATTTCTTTGTCGAAATGACCGATGCACAACGGCATTTGTTTGCACACAAATTATCTGAACTGCCCGAAGTTGGTAGCGAATATGCAGAGATCGGAGAGTCATCCGAAGACTTTACGAAACGCCTTGCAAACATGCTTTTAGAGCCAAAAAAATTCAGGATGTTTTATCCGCTACTGGAGCAGCTCGGCTTTGGTTCTAAGAAAATCCAATCTGCACCAATCAAACAGGTCGATGAACCTAAGTTTATTGAATTGCGAAACATGCAAGTGAATAGCTTGTCGTTCAATATGTCCCGTGACAAGAAATTCGCTCATTTAAAACAGGAAAACGAATCTCCAGATGATTTTATGCAACGGCTTCGCATCATGCTAAAAGACCCAAAACAGCAAATTCAATTTTATGACTACGTGAATGCTAAAAAGTAGCAATTAATCCTCTAAAAAAGATTTCAAAACGCCCCAACTTTTGGGGCTTATTTTTATCTTTTTCAGAGGTCGGTTTTTTGTTTCTCGGAGAGAAACGCGGAAGCGTGCATTCCCTCCTGCTGTCGGAAAATGATAAATCCCCCAAACCGCTAAAAGTTGCCGATCGGCAACTTTTAAAATATCAAATTTTCACACATGGCTTAAAACCGCCTAAAATCGCCTTTAAGCGCACTTTTCTTCAAAACAGGGAAATCTAGCTAAACAGGGCTAAAAACGCCAATAAACGCAAAATAGGAGCATTTAGACCATGAAATTGAGTGATGCTGAAAAAAATAATCGTTTGTCAGAGGTGTTTTTAAAGAAATCAGATCGAGAATATTACGATTTAGAAATCACTGAAGATCATCAAAAACTTTATGATCAGTACGTTTCAGGTGATTTAAACAAGCAAGATTTTGAAGAACAACTAAACAAATTGATCAAGTAACCGAGCGAGTGTCTACGAGCGACTGAGCATTATAAAAATTTGCCCCTGCCTTTTCCCTGATTACAAGCTCCCTGTTGCTTCATAACGAGATTTACAGAGCAAAGCGACTGTAGCCACTGGCTCCATGACGAGCGAAGCGAGCATAAAGCTTTATGAGCGAAGCGAATCCATTCTTGTTTTTAGCGTCCTAGCCGGTCTTTGAGAAAAACTGCCCCCAGGAATCGAGCGCAGCGAGATTCAATAGAGTTTGAGCGAAGCGAAAACATAGGGCAGTTTTAAATGCCGTTTTT
>NZ_VPEN01000082.1:0-2335 GCF_013417135.1 Acinetobacter sp. YH16051
TTTAATTAAAGCCGTAGAAAAAGCAGGCTACGAAGGGCTTTGTTGCATAAATATGTAAGCATCTGATTTAAATAAATTTAATTTTGGATCAAAAAATAATCAAAACTTTTAAAATCATATAGTTATGAAATCTTTGTGCAACAAAGCCCTTTCAATTCAAAAGTGGAAACAGAAGAAGATGTAGGTAACATAAGAAACACCTAAAAGAGCTAATATCTGATTTAGGCTCACTTGGACACCTAGCTAAGAAAACAAGTTTAAAGCAGTTCCCAAAGAGCTAATATCTGATTTAGGCTCACTTGGACACTTTATCCACGAAGCAACAACCGATTTGGATACTTTCAACTCATTTGCAATCTTTCGACAACTTAATCCTTTTAAATGTAGTTCTTTCGCCTTTACACGTAAGGGCTGATATTTTGCAGATCTCACTACTCCGCCCTTTATACCGCCTAACTTCCCTTTTCTAGATTGACGGTCAATAAATTCCTGATAGCAATAGGCGTCTTTTTTCCAACAATATCGTGCAATGGATTTAGCAATGCCTTTTACTTCACCAAAAGTCATTGGGTTGGTAAGCCCTTGGTTAAGCCCTATGCAATGCTGAACTACACAATCAAGCCAGGATGTATATGTACTCCCTCGATATTTTCGTATTTCTTTATATGCCCAATGCCTAGCCGTATTGAATACAAAACAATTACGCCCTAAACCTATCGCTTCGTCTTGTTTAATCTCTCTATTAACATCTTTCCATGTTAAGTCTAGATTTCGAGCTAGTTCACTTAAAGTATAGGGTTTTTCTCGCAAGCTAGTGGTTTGCCAATAACTTGAGATAGGATTCTTTGATACCAAACTCACATATGCTGGATCTGCATTAAATAACTCACCTAATTTTTGACGAATAGCATTTGCATAAAGGATAGGCTTTTGACGACTAGCATCAGTTGTATAAACAGGTGTTTTTAACTGAAAAAGTATATGTGAGCGCCCATTATTAGGATTGGCAACTAATAAGTTCGGTAATGGAATTCCAACTAAGCCATATAATATTTCTGATAATGAAGACTCATAATCCAAATCAAATACTAGATAATGTAAATAGTATGGACTATTAGGTTGTATATATTTGTACTTTAAAGAAATTTCTTTAGGCCTGATAATAAGACCATAATCCAGATTATCTGAACAGTAAGGCTTTTTAGGTAATCTGTCTTGAAATTGATCAAGCAGAAAAGATAATTGTTGCATTTGCTTATCTTCACTATTTGCAAATGCACAATGAACATGTATTATTAATACAGTTCATGTGCAAGCATGTTCTAAGAATTCAAGCCCTGTAACTTCCTGTCCGGCAAGATTGAAAGTTATGGGGCTTTTTCATATCTGTAATTTATACAATATAGCTAACTTATAATTCAATTCAACCAAAAAAGTACATATAAGATAAAACTTTTTTCACAAACTTACGTAAGTTAAATAAATTACTTAAGTTGCGTAAATTCACTAAACGTGTGAAACCATTGATCTTCCTTATTATTCGGCTATACTTAAGTTAAATAAGTTACGTAAGTTAAATAAAAATGATCATATTAGTTGGTGGTGAAAAAGGTGGGTCTGGAAAAAGTTGTTTAGCCCAAAATCTAGCAGTTTATTTACAAGCAAATAATCGAGATATCTTATTACTCGATGCAGATCCACAAGGTACGACAACTGACTGGATCAAAGAACGAGATGAAAATTCAGCTGTAAAAAGCATTCCATCAGTACAAGCTTCAGGGAACATTCGACAAATCCTAATGGATTTATCGAAGCGATACCAAGACATTATTATTGATGCTGGTGGTCAAGACTCCGAAGCTCTACGCTCGGCAATGACTATTGCAACACATATGCTTTTACCATTTCGACCTAAACGTCGTGACCTAAAGACATTAGTTCATGTTGAACAACTTATTAAATTAGCTAAAGCAGTTAACCCAAACTTAATTACTAGAGCCGTTATTACTCAATGTCCAACATTACCTAGCCAAGTACAGCGAATTCTTGATGCAAAAGATGCATGCGAGTCTTTTGGTTTATCGCCTTTGAATCAATTTACAACCAATCGGAACGTATATGACGATGCCGATGAAAATGGACTTTCTGTATTTGAAGTTGATACCGATAAAAAGGCAATCATTGAAATAGAGCAACTTGCTTTAGAGTTTTTAGGAGAACTTTAAATGGCACTCAAAGGTTTAACAAAATCAGCTCAGGAATCTAAATCTACAGACCAAAAAATTGAGGATTTCATTAGCGGGTCTACTAAGCGTGTAAAAAATTTAGAGTGTTC
>NZ_VPEN01000083.1:0-2242 GCF_013417135.1 Acinetobacter sp. YH16051
AGCCGGATGCGACAAGGTACGGTAGGGAATTTCCAGGTAATGCTGTCCCTCCGGTTCCAGGACCCAGATACGGCTGATGTCGCGCGGATCGCGCCGGATCAGAAAGGACGGCCAGCGTTCACGCCGCGCAATCCACGGCTTGAGCGCATCGGCGTAGTAGTGGATGTGGTCGATGACAAAGCCGGTGCGGGTCAGCGTGCGCCGGAGGATCGGCAGAAAATCGACCAGGAACGAAGTAGCGCGTGTGACGACGGCCGGTACGCCGACACGCGCCACGGCCTCGGCCCAGCGCGCGGCCGGCGGTTGGAGCAGGCCGTTGTGCACCGAACCGTGGTAGGTGCCGACCGCCAATGTGAGCCAGCGCTCTAGCTCGCGCAGCGTCAGGGCGGCCTTGTTTTCGGAATCGTAGTCGCCGCGCTGGTCAGGGTTGGAGAAGGTCGTTCCCGGCAGTTCGTCGTGAATCATCTGCATCGCCGTGCCGATGATCCGTTCCACGATGCCGCCATAGTGCGGCTGTCCCAGCGGGCGATAGTCCAGCCGGATGCCATGCTGCTCGCAACCCCGGCGCAGGGCCTCGCTCTTGAACTCGGCCGCGTTGTCTAGGTAGAGCAGCAAGGGCTTGCCGCTCATCTGCCAATCCATTTCCACGTTCAGTCCTTCCAGCCAAGGGCGCTTGTCGCAGGCGACATGCACGAGGCACAGGCCAACCGAAACGGCAGACGGCGCTTCCAGCGTGACGACCATGCCGAGCACGCAGCGGGTGAACACGTCGATGGCGAGGGTCAGGTACGGGCGGCCAATAGGTTGCCGGTCGCGGTCATCGACCACGATCAGGTCGATGACCGTATGGTCTATCTGCACCTGCTCCAGCGGCGCGGTCACGGCAGGAGGCTCGCCGCCCACACCTTGTAGGTCACGAGCGGCATCCTGGCCTTCCCGCCGGCGGATGACCTTGCGCGGGTCAAGGCTAGCGATCCGTAAGGCCACGGTATTGCGCGCCGGCACTCGCAGTTTTTGAGCCTTGCACACCTGAGTGACTTCGCGGTGAAAGGCCGCTAGGCTGCGCTTCTGCTTGGTCAGGAACCGCTTTTGCAGTAGCTCGTGGATGACGCGCTCGACCGGTTCCGGCAAGCGCCCCTTACCTTTACCTCCACCGGACTGGCCGGGCACCAGATCCGTCACGAGGCCGCTGCCTTGCCGGGCACGCCGGATCAGAACGTATACCTGGCGCCGAGACAAGCCCAGCGCCTGAGCCGCCATATCGGCCGCTTCGTGCCCGACCGTCTCCGACTGCGCCAACGGACTGATGATCTCCGCACGACGGCGCGCACGCTCCCAAGCCTCATCAGGCAGAGTGGCCACGCCTTGTTCTGGAATCCGTGGGGTGTCCGTCGCCATGCTCACCTCGCTTTGGTGCACACGAGTATTGAGCATAGTCGAGATTGGTGCAGATCACTTCTGATATTGAACTGTCAGGAGCTGGCTGCACAACAGCCATTACGCCCAATCAACTGGTGCAGTCGTCTTCTGAAAATGACATTTTTAGCTATGAATCAAAACGTATAGAAAACGGTCGTTATCTTTACAGTCAGTTCATTTGTAATAATAAGCAGACCGATCGAAGGAGAAATTATTCTGGTCACGCGATTTTGAGTGATGCGCTCGATTTAGCCGATTTTGACTTTAGAACGCCCCTGCCTACGAATCTTCGTAAGCGTCAGGTGGTAAGCCCATGTTGGGCCTGGCGGCTTAGCTCTAAAACCCGGGGAATTAATCAGGCGTTATCAAATGCTTACTTAAAATCTCAGGGTCTGTACGAATTACGCAATGGTTGGATTAAGTTTCATCACTCTTAGTGAAACGCCTTGTGCGAAGCCGTATGCAAGCTGGCTACCCGATTAGCATGACTGTTGCACCTTGTTGAGTGCTTGTTTCCAAAGCACGTCAGCGTTACCAACACGAAAGTATAGGTCTTCAGAGCCACCACCGGCTCCATGAGCAATAACCCATTCTGTGGCGGCTGGATTATCACCAAACAATGCACCACCATCAGCATCGGGCACTGTTGCAAAGTTAGCGATGAGGCAGCCTTTTGTCTTATTCAAAGGCCTTACGTTTCAAAAACTCTGCTTACCAGGCGCATTTCGCCCAGGGGATCACCATAATAAAATGCTGAGGCCTGGCCTTTGCGTAGTGCACGCATCACCTCAATACCTTTGATGGTGGCGTAAGCCGTCTTCAT